>NZ_VIUG01000009.1:0-189076 GCF_007828255.1 Pseudomonas sp. SJZ078
CCTCTCCAGATATCTGCACTGCCAAGAGCTGTGAGAGCTTTTGCTGCCTTGAAAAAGAATGGCTAAATAAATCATCCAAGACAGTTGCTCCCACAGGTTTGGCGATGGGCATTTAAGTTGCGTCAGGCCTTGCCGCGAATCAATGCCCGCAGCGCAAACCGGTTCGGATGGCAGGCCTCGGCCACGTTGCGTGGCAGGGGCAGGGGTTCATTGTCCAACCAGGCGGCGATCAGTTCGCCGGACAGCGGCGCCGTGATCAGGCCGCGGGAACCATGGCCGCTGTTGACGTACAGGCCATCGAGCCAGGGACAGGGGGTGTCCGGGACCTGGCGGGCATCTTTGCTCAGGGCGTGATACGCCTCGGTAAATGCCCGGTTGTCCGCCAACGGACCGACAATCGGCAAGTAGTCCGGGCTGGTGCAACGGAACGCCGCACGGCCTTCGAGCTGCTCCGGTTCCAGGTTGCCGGCGTCCAGGCGGTCCACCAGGTCGAGAGAGATCTCTTCGAGCATTTGCAGGTTGCCGGCATGTTCGGCGGCGGTGGGTGTCAGGTCAGCGCTCTTGAAGTCGAAACTGGCGCCCAGCGTATGCTCGCCCATTCGCGGCGGGGCCACGTAGCCCTCGGCGCAGACCACCGTGCGCAGGGCCTGGCTGCGGTCGGTCTGGGGCAGTCGGGTGATTTGTCCGCGTATGCGCTTGAGGGGCAGGTCGGCGGCTGCTTCGAAACGTTTGATCTCGGCGGCGCTGGCCAGGATCGCCACCGGTGCACTGGTCAGGTAGCGCTCACCGTCCCAGGCTTGCCACTGGCCATCGACGCGACGCAGATCCAGCACTTCATGATGGGGCAACACCTCGACCAACGGGGCCGAGGCCTGCCAGCGGCACAATGCCGGCGGATGTACCCATCCTCCTTCAGGAAAGAACAGACCACCACAGGCCAGGCCGATGCCGGACAGCGCCTCGGCTTCGCGTTGCTCCATTGTGCGCAGTAGATCGGCCGGGAACGCGGCGGCCAGTTGTGTCTGGCGCTCGGCTTCCTTGTGGTTGAAGGCCAACTGCAAGACACCGCAGCCGTCCCAGTCCATGCCCCGCTGCAGGTGTTCGAGCAAGCGCCGCGTGTAGCCGAAACCGCTGAGGATCATTTGCGACAACGCTGTGCCATGAGCGGACAGCTTGAGGTACAACACCCCCTGGGGGTTGCCGGACGCTTCCTCGGCCAACCCGGCATGTCGCTCCAGCAACGTCACCTGCCAACCACGGGCCGCGAGGCTCGCCGCGCTGGCGCAGCCGGCCAGGCCACCGCCGATCACCAGGGCCCGGCGCTCGCCGCTGAGCGGAGCGGGGCGCGCATACCAGGGTTTTGTCGGGAGGGGGGCGGCCTGCTCCTGGGATTCCGGCCCGCCGAGGAACACGCCCCGCAGGATTTCCCATTTATGCCCGATGCCTGGCGTACGCTTCATTTTGAAGCCCGCTGCGTTCAACAAGCGCCGCACCCAACCGGTGCTGGTGAAGGTGCTCAGGGTGGCCCCGGGCGCCGACAGCCGGGCCAGTTCGGCGAACAGCTCGGCGGTCCACATATCTGGGTTCTTGGCCGGTGCAAAGCCATCCAGGAACCAGGCGTCGATATGTCCGTCCAGTTGCGGTAACTGCTCCAGGGCGTCTCCGATCATCAAGGTCAGCGTCACCCGTCCGCCCACCAGCGTCAGGCGCTGGAAACCTGGATGGATCGCAACGTATGGTCCCAGTAACTGATCGGCCTGAAGTTTGAGTGACGGCCACAGGGCGAGGGCCCGACGCAGGTCTTGAGGGCTCAGGGGGTATTTTTCGACACTGACAAAATGCAGTCGCGCCCCGGCGGGGGCGCATTGCTCGAATAACTGCCAGGCACAGAGGAAATTCAATCCGGTGCCGAATCCGGTCTCACCGATCACCAGCCGCCCATGGTCCGGCAACGCGGCGAAGCGCTCGGCCAGGTTGTTCTGTTCAAGAAACACATAGCGAGTCTCTTCCAGCCCGGACTGGTCGGAGAAATACACATCGTCGAATACCCGTGAACGGGGCAGACCCTGGTCATCCCAATCGAGTTGGGCATGGTGCTGTACGGGGGGCATGGCAGGCTCGGTGAATTCCGGGACGCTATTCTAGCCCGAGGCTGGGTAACTGCGCAGGAGCTCCTGCACATCACGGCATTCAATCCGCTAGTCTTGCCCCAATCCCAGAAGGAGCTGCCTATGTTCGAATCCGCCGAAATCGGTCACGCCATCGATAAAGACACCTTTGAGGCCGAAGTGCCGGCACTGCGTGAAGCGCTGCTCGAAGCCCAGTTCGAGTTGCATCAGCAGAGCCGTTTCCCGGTCATTGTGCTGATCAACGGTATCGAGGGCGCGGGCAAGGGCGAGACGGTGAAGTTGCTCAACGAGTGGATGGACCCGCGGCTGATCGAAGTGCGCACCTTCGACCAGCAGACCGACGAAGAACTGGCGCGGCCGCCGGCCTGGCGTTACTGGCGGATGCTGCCGGCCAAGGGGCGCATGGGAATTTTCTTCGGCAACTGGTACAGCCAGATGCTCCAGGGCCGGGTCCACGGCGAGTTCAAGGACCCCCGGCTCGATCAGGCGATCAATGCCGCCGAGCGCCTGGAGAAAATGCTCTGCGATGAAGGTGCGCTGATCTTCAAGTTCTGGTTTCATCTGTCCAAGAAGCAAATGAAAGCCCGGCTCAAGGGGCTCAAGGATGACCCGTTGCACAGTTGGCGCATCAGCCCGCTGGACTGGCAGCAATCCCAGACCTACGACAAGTTCGTCAAGTACGGTGAGCGGGTGCTGCGCCGGACCAGCCGCGATTACGCGCCGTGGCATGTGATCGAGGGCGTGGACACCTGTTATCGCAGCCTCACGGTCGGCAGGATCCTGCTCGAAGGCATGCGCCAGGCGCTGGATAGACCGAAGATCAAGCCGGAAAAGGTCAGCGTGGCACCGCTGCCGGCATTGGATGACCAGGTGACCCTGATCGACAGCCTGGACATGACCCTGCGGCTGGACAAGGACGACTATGAGGAACAACTGATCACCGAGCAGGCCCGGTTTGCCGGTTTGCTGCGGGACAAACGCATGCGCCGGCACGCCCTGGTGGCCGTGTTCGAAGGCAACGACGCAGCGGGCAAGGGCGGGGCGATCCGGCGGGTCGCGGCAGCGCTCGATCCACGCCAATACAGCATCGTGCCGATTGCCGCGCCCACCGAAGAAGAGCGTGCCCACCCCTACATGTGGCGGTTCTGGCGGCATATTCCGGCACGGGGCAAATTCACCGTTTTCGACCGCTCCTGGTATGGCCGGGTGTTGGTGGAGCGCGTCGAAGGCTTCTGCAGTCGGGCCGACTGGCTGCGGGCCTATGGCGAGATCAATGATTTCGAAGAGCAGATTGCCGACGCTGGCGTGGTGGTGGTCAAGTTCTGGTTGGCCATCGACAAGGAGACTCAGCTCGAACGTTTCCAGGAGCGCGAGGAAATCCCCTTCAAGCGCTTCAAGATCACCGAGGACGACTGGCGCAACCGTGACAAGTGGGACGCCTACCGGGCGGCAGTATGCGACATGGTCGACCGCACCAGTACCGAAATATCGCCCTGGACCCTGGTAGAGGCCAATGACAAGCGCTGGGCCCGGGTCAAGGTGTTGCGTACCCTCAACGAGGCGCTGGAGGCAGCGTTCAAGCGCAGCAGGAAGTAGCGGGCGATAAGGTCGCATATGCGGGATGAATGATTGTCGCGGTCGGTTATGGGGTGGATTTATGCTCGACCCATTCTTGACCGCCTACAACAATGAGGAACCGCCATGCGAGAAGTAGTGATCGTCGACAGCGTTCGGACCGGCCTGGCCAAGTCGTTTCGCGGCAAGTTCAACATGACCCGCCCGGACGACATGGCGGCCCATTGCGTCGATGCGCTGTTGACGCGCAACGACATCGACCCGGCCAGTGTCGAAGATTGCATTGTCGGTGCCGGCTCCAACGAGGGTGCCCAGGGCTACAACATCGGCCGTAACGTGGCGGTGCTCTCCCAACTGGGCATCGGCACCGCCGGCATGACCCTCAACCGCTTCTGTTCCTCGGGCCTGCAAGCCATCGCCATTGCCGCCAACCAGATTGCCTCCGGTTGCAGCGACATCATCGTTGCCGGTGGCGTGGAGTCCATCAGCCTGACGATGAAAAGCGTCAACACCGACAACCTGATCAACCCGCTGCTCAAGGAACAGGTACCGGGAATCTATTTCCCCATGGGCCAGACCGCCGAGATCGTCGCCCGCCGTTACCAGGTCAGCCGCCAAGCACAGGACCGCTATGCCTTGCAGAGCCAGCAACGCACTGCTCGGGCCCAGGCGGCCGGGCTGTTCGATGACGAGATCGTACCGATGGCGGTCAAGTACAGGGTGGAAGATAAAAACACCGGCGCGGTGCAGGTGCTTGACGGCGTGGTCGACCGCGACGATTGCAACCGTCCGGACACAACCTATGAAAGCCTGGCCGGGTTGAAGCCGGTGTTTGCCGAAGACGGTTCGGTGACGGCGGGCAACTCATCGCAACTGTCCGACGGCGCTTCGATGACCCTGGTGATGAGCCTGGAAAAAGCCCTGGCGCTGGGACTCAAGCCCAAGGCGTTTTTCCGCGGCTTCACCGTGGCCGGTTGCGCGCCGGACGAAATGGGTATCGGTCCGGTGTTCTCAGTACCGAAACTGCTCAAGGCCAAGGGCCTGCGGGTCGCCGACATCGATGTGTGGGAGCTTAATGAGGCGTTCGCGTCCCAGTGCCTGTACAGCCGCGATCGTCTGGAAATCGATAATGAGAAATACAACGTCAACGGCGGCTCGATTGCCATCGGTCATCCGTTCGGCATGACCGGTTCGCGCCAGGTTGGCCATCTGGTGCGGGAACTGCAACGGCGCAACCTGCGCTATGGCATCGTGACCATGTGCGTGGGTGGTGGGATGGGGGCGACGGGGTTGTTCGAGGCGGTGCGTTAAACACGAAGCCGAGGAAAGATTCCATTTGTGGCGAGGGGATAAATCCCCTCGCCACAGGTCTGGGTAATCCTTTGTCAGCTAGCGATCTCAAGCGCCTTCTGCATCCGCTCGATATACGCCGCGACCTCTTGCTCCGCGGCTTCACGGCTGGCAAACGGTCCTTCCTGGGTGCCTTCCCGGGTACTGAAATAAAATTCACCGTTTATCCGGCAGATCCGGTCACTGGGAAAGACCATCGCAGGGGTGAGGTCCTGGGCGCGTTTGCCGAGCATGGAGACTCCAAGAAACTTAAAAATCGGTTGAGTGAAGTTTATTCGTTGGTATCAACTGGCGCTTGGCCAGCCGATGGGCGGCAATGTGCCATCTCTCCTTTCCGCGAACGACCTTTGAACTGTTAGTACGTAACTGTCCCTGTGTCGCCAAGCCATCTCCCACTAGAATAGTCGCTCTTTTCTTGAGCCTCGGGGATTGCATGCACATTTCGTCCGGTCGCTGGGTCTACGGCCTGTTCCTCGCCCTGTTGACCGCCCTGTTGTGGGGAATCCTGCCGATCAAGCTCAAGCAGGTGTTGCAGGTGATGGATCCGGTCACCGTGACCTGGTTTCGCTTGCTGGTGTCCGGCGGCTTGCTGTTCATTTATCTGGCGGCCACCCGACGCCTGCCCAGCCGCAAGGTGCTCGGTCCGCGGGGTGGCTGGTTGGTGGCGATGGCGGTGCTGGGGCTGGTGGGCAACTATGTGTTGTACCTGATGGGCCTGAATCGCCTGAGCCCCGGCACTGCGCAATTGGTGGTGCAGATGGGGCCGATCCTGCTGCTGGTCGCCAGCCTTTTTGTATTCAAGGAACGTTTCAGCCTGGGGCAGGGGATTGGCCTGCTGGTACTGCTGATCGGTTTCACGCTGTTTTTCAACCAGCGCCTCGCCGAGTTGCTGACCTCCCTGAGCCAATACACCGCCGGGGTCTTGATGGTGTTGCTGGCGTCGGCGGTCTGGACGTTCTACGCCCTGGGCCAGAAGCAGTTGTTGACGGTGTGGAATTCGTTGCAGGTGATGATGGTGATCTACCTGTTCTGCGCGTTGCTGCTCACACCGTGGGCCCACCCGTTGGAAGCGCTGCAACTGAGCCCTCTGCAAGGCTGGCTGTTGTTTGCCTGTTGCCTCAACACCCTGATTGCCTATGGCGCCTTTGCCGAGGCCCTGGCTCATTGGGAGGCGTCACGAGTCAGCGCGACCCTGGCGATCACGCCGCTGGTGACCTTCGCCGCGGTGGCCGTGGCTGCCTGGTGGTGGCCCGACTATGTGCATGCCGAGCAGATCAATCTGCTGGGGTATGGCGGGGCGGTGCTGGTGGTGGTGGGATCAGCGCTGGTGGCGTTGGGGCCTTCGCTGATTGCCGGGCTCAGGGCCCGGCGTGAGCGGTTGGCTGTGGAGCGGTAGCGGCCTGAAGGTGACAGTGATGTGAGTCGACCGGCCTCATCGCGAGCAGGCTCGCTCCCACATTAGATCTTCAGCGTATGCAAGTCCCGGGTTCGACTGGAATCCCTTGTGGGAGCGAGCCTGCTCGCGAAGGCTAACTCCCTGTCAACCAGGATTCAGCCCTGGCTACCGGCCTCCAGCATGTTTTCCGGCCGCACCCAGGCATCGAACTCCTCGTCGGTCAGATAGCCCAGCTGCAACGCAGCCTCGCGCAGGGTCAGCCCTTCGCTGTAGGCCTTCTTGGCGATCTCGGCGGACTTGTCGTAGCCGATATGCGGGTTCAACGCCGTCACCAGCATCAACCCGCGCTCCAGGTGCGCGGCCATCTGCTCGCCATCGGGCTCGAGCCCGGCGATGCAGTGTTGCTGGAAGTTGCTGCAGCCGTCGGCCAGCAGGCGGATCGATTGCAGCAGGTTGTGGATGATCACCGGCTTGAACACGTTCAGTTGCAAATGGCCCTGGCTGGCGGCAAAGCCGATGGTCACGTCGTTGCCCATGACCTGGCAGGCCAGCATCGACAGGGCTTCGCACTGGGTCGGGTTGACCTTGCCGGGCATGATGGAGCTGCCCGGCTCGTTGGCGGGCAATTTCACTTCGGCGAAGCCGGCCCGAGGGCCGGAGCCCAGCAGACGCAGGTCATTGGCGATTTTCATCAGGGTCACGGCCAGGGTTTTCAGCGCGCCGGACAGCGTGGTCAGGGGCTCGTGCCCCGCCAACGCCGCAAACTTGTTCGGCGCGGTGACGAACGGCAGACCGGACAGCGCCGCCAGTTCCGCGGCAATCGCCTCGCCGAAACCGTGGGGCGAATTGAGCCCGGTGCCGACCGCCGTGCCGCCCTGGGCCAGTTCGCAGACCGCCGGCAGCGCGGCGCGGATTGCCCGTTCGGCGTAGTCGAGCTGGGCAATGAAGGCTGACAGTTCCTGGCCGAAGGTGATCGGCGTGGCATCCATCATGTGGGTACGGCCGGTCTTGACCAGTTTCAGGTGACGCGCCGCCAGCTCCGCCAGCCCGCCGGACAGTTCGCTGATGGCCGGCAACAATTGCTTGTGGACGGCCTGCACGGCGGCGATGTGCATGGCGGTAGGGAAGCAGTCGTTGGAGCTCTGGGAGCGGTTGACGTGATCGTTGGGATGCACAGGGGTCTTGCCGCCGCGGGGGTTGCCCGCCAGTTCGTTGGCGCGCCCGGCGATCACCTCGTTGACGTTCATGTTGCTCTGGGTGCCGCTGCCGGTCTGCCAGACCACCAGCGGGAACTGGTCGTCATGCTGGCCATCCAGTACTTCGTCGGCGGCCTGTTCGATCAGCCGGGCGATGTCGGCGGGCAAGTCGCCGTTGCGGTCGTTGACCCGCGCGGCGGCTTTCTTGATCAGCGCCAGGGCATGCAGCACCGACAGCGGCATGCGTTCGTTACCGATGGCGAAGTTGATCATGGAACGCTGTGTCTGGGCGCCCCAGTAGGCGTCCTCCGAGACTTCAACCTGGCCAAGGCTGTCGGTTTCGATACGGCTCATTGGGTCAAACTCCTGATAGGTCTGAATGCGCAGTTTAGGCCCTGTCGGGCGGTACCGGTTCCGTCAATCTAGGGGTGGTCGGTTCGGTCCGTCAATCGGGACCGGCAAGCACCGGGGTTGAGGCCTGGCGTTTTTTAGGCGCAGAATGGTCGCCCTTGGGGTTTTACCTCGCCAGTTAGATAAGGAAACTCGATGACCCGTCTTCGCGCCATCTGTACCGCAGTTGCTCTGGTGTGTGCCAGCGGCCCTGTTCTCGCCGATACCGCCAGTCACAAAGCCAGCGCCGAAGCATTCCTGACCCTGGCGCACGCTGACAAGCTGGGCACCCCGGTGTACATGCAAGTGCAACAGATGTTTGCCCAGCGCTTCGAACAGACCAAGGCTCCCGAGTCGAAAAAAGCCACCCTGGAAACCTACCAGGCCAAGGCCAACGCCGCGCTTGACCAAGCCATCGGCTGGAACAAGCTCAAGCCGGACATGGTCCAGCTCTACACCACCAACTTCAGCGAGTCGGAGCTCAAGGACCTGGTGGCTTTCTATCAGTCGCCGCTGGGCAAGAAAGTCCTGGAAAAAATGCCGCAACTGACCCAGCAGTCGGCCCAACTGACCCAGGCCAAGCTGGAAAGCGCGGTGCCGGTGGTCAACAAGCTGCTGGCGGATATGACCGCCGAGCTCGAGCCGAAATCCGCTGCGCCTGCCCCAGCCAAGAAAAAGCCGTAAGCGGAGCCTGGAATGAGCATGCAACAACGCATCGAATCGACACTCAGCCTCTTGCAGCCTGAACACCTGCAAGTGCTGGATGAAAGCCACATGCACAGCCGCGGGCTACAGACCCACTTCAAGGCGGTGGTGGTGAGCCGGCAGTTCGAAGGGCTCAATCGGGTCAAGCGCCACCAGAAGGTCTACGGCACGCTGGGTGAGCTGATGGGCGAATTCCATGCGTTGGCGCTGCACACCTACACCCCCGAGGAGTGGGCGCAGATCGACGCCGCCCCGGCTTCGCCGACCTGTGCCGGTGGCAGTAAGCACTGATTGACGGTGAGTTGGGGGCTTTTGTGGCGAGGGGATTTGTATAAAGCCCCGACCTCATAGTCCTGCAACCCACGAGTTTTTGCTAGAATCCGCAACGCGCCGCTGACCCGGCGCGTTTTTTTTGCATCCGGTTCACCCCTTACGAGGGTAGCCACCTGGAGAAATACCCATGACACAACCCATTGTCGTGGCGGCACTGTATAAGTTCGTCACCCTGGAAGATTACGTCGAGCTGCGTGAGCCCTTGCTCAAGGCGATGCTCGATAACGGTATCAAAGGCACCCTGCTGATCGCCGAAGAAGGCATCAACGGCACGGTCTCCGGCACCCGCGAAGGCATCGACGGCTTGCTGACCTGGCTCAAGAACGACCCGCGCATGATCGACATCGATCACAAGGAGTCGTACTGCGACGAACAGCCGTTCTACCGCACCAAGGTCAAGCTCAAGAAGGAAATCGTCACCCTCGGCGTCGAAGGCGTGGATCCGAACAAGCAGGTCGGCACTTATGTCGAACCCCAGGACTGGAACGCGCTGATCAGCGATCCGGAAGTGTTGCTGATCGATACCCGTAACGACTACGAAGTGTCCATCGGGACATTCGAAGGCGCAATCGATCCCAAGACCACCAGCTTTCGCGAATTTCCCGACTACATCAAGGCCAACTTCGATCCGGCCAAGCACAAGAAAGTCGCGATGTTCTGCACCGGCGGCATCCGCTGCGAGAAGGCTTCCAGCTATATGCTCAGCCAGGGGTTCGACGAGGTCTTCCACCTCAAGGGTGGCATCCTGAAATACCTCGAAGAAGTTCCCCAGGAAGAAACCAAATGGCGCGGCGACTGCTTTGTATTCGATAACCGCGTGACCGTTCGCCACGATCTCAGCGAAGGCGACTACGATCAATGTCATGCGTGCCGTACACCGGTGAGCCTGGAAGATCGCGCTTCGGAGCACTACGTGCCTGGCATCAGTTGCCCGCATTGCTGGGACAAGCTGAGCGAGAAGACCCGCCGCAGTGCCATCGACCGGCAAAAGCAGATCGAATTGGCCAAGGCTCGCAACATGCCGCACCCGATCGGCTACAACTACAAGCAATCATCCTCCGAGGCCTGAACCATGCCGCCACGCCTGCTGTATGTCATGGACCCGATGTGTTCCTGGTGCTGGGGCTTTGCGCCGGTGGCCGAAGCATTGGTCGAGCAGGCGCAGGCCCAGAGCGTTGAACTGCATCTGGTGGTGGGCGGGTTGCGTACGGGCAGTGGTTCGGCGCTGGAGCCCACTACCCGGCGTTACATCCTCGAGCACTGGCAGGCTGTCACCCAGGCTACCGGCCAGCTATTCAAGCTGGAGGACGCGTTGCCGGACGGTTTCGTCTATGACACCGAGCCGGCCTGTCGGGCGGTGGTGACGGCCCGAAGCCTGGCGCCCGACCTGGCCTGGAAGCTGGTGAAGCTGATCCAACAGGCTTTTTATGTGCAGGGGCGCGACGTGACCCGTGCCAGCGTCCTGGTGGAACTGGCCGAACAGGCCGGCCTGCCACGCATCGAATTTGCCACAGCGTTCGACAGCGCCGAGCAGCATGCGGCCACAGCCGCGGATTTCACCTGGGTGCAGGATCTCGGCATTGCCGGTTTCCCCACGCTGCTGGCCGAACGCGACGGCCAATTGGCCCTGCTCACCAACGGTTACCAGCCCCTGGGCCAACTGTCTCCATTGCTTGGCCGCTGGCTGGAGCGTGCGGCCTGTGCCTGACCTGCCGGATGGCGCCTCGGAGCCACAGCGCGTCGATCGATTGAGCTGGGCGGAAATCCGTCGCCTGGCCCTCAAACACAAAAAAGCCCTGTGGATAGCCAACGGCGTGGCCGTGCTGGCGACGCTGTGCAGCGTGCCGATCCCCTTGCTGTTGCCATTGTTGGTGGACGAAGTACTGCTGGGGCGGGGCGACGCCGCCTTGAAGGTGATGAACCACGCCTTGCCTACGGCTTGGCAAACGGCTGCCGGCTATATCGGGCTGATGCTGCTGATGACCCTGACCCTTCGATGCGGGGCGCTGCTGTTCAACGTGCTACAGGCGCGTTTGTTCGCCAGGCTCGCCAAAGACATCGTCTATCGCATCCGCATCCGCCTGATCGAGCGCCTCAAGCGGATTTCCCTGGGGGAATACGAAAGCCTGGGCAGCGGTACCGTGGCCGCTCACTTGGTCACCGACCTGGACACCCTCGATAAATTCGTCGGCGAAACCCTTAGCCGTTTTCTGGTAGCAATGCTGACGCTGGTGGGCACCGCCGGCATCCTGATGTGGATGCACTGGAAACTGGCGCTGCTGATCCTGCTGTTCAATCCGCTGGTAATCTACGCCACGGTGCAGTTGGGCAAGCGGGTCAAGCACCTCAAGAAGCTCGAGAACGACAGCACCTCGCGCTTCACCCAGGCATTGACCGAAACCCTGGATGCGATCCAGGAGGTGCGTGCCGGTAACCGCCAGGGATTTTTCCTCGGGCGCCTGGGGCAGCGCGCCCGGGAGGTGCGCGACTATGCGGTCAATTCCCAGTGGAAAAGCGATGCGTCGGGCCGGGCCAGTGGCTTGCTGTTCCAGTTCGGCATTGACATCTTCCGTGCGGCGGCGATGCTCACGGTACTGTTTTCCGACCTGTCCATCGGCCAGATGCTGGCGGTGTTCAGCTACCTCTGGTTCATGATCGGTCCGGTGGAACAGCTGTTGAACCTTCAGTACGCCTATTACGCGGCCGGCGGCGCGTTGAGCCGGATCAACGAACTCCTGGCCCGGGCCGACGAACCGCAGTACAGCGGCGGTGTCGACCCGTTCAAGGGCCGCGATACCGTGGGCATCGACATCCAGGACTTGAGCTTCGGCTATGGCGAGGAACTGGTGCTCGACCAGTTGAACCTGTCTATCTCCCCTGGCGAAAAGGTCGCCATCGTCGGTGCCAGTGGTGGCGGTAAGAGCACCCTGGTGCAGCTATTGCTGGGCTTGTATACGCCGCAGTCGGGCAGCATCCGGTTTGGCGGCGCCACGCAGCAGGAAATCGGCCTGGAAACCATCCGTGAAAATGTCGCGGTGGTGCTGCAGCATCCTGCCTTGTTCAACGACACGGTGCGGGCCAACCTCTCCATGGGCCGCGACTGCAGTGACGAAGCGTGCTGGCGGGCATTGACCATCGCTCAGCTCGATACCACGGTGCGCGCGTTGCCCCTGGGGCTGGAGAGTGTGGTCGGGCGGTCCGGGGTGCGGCTGTCCGGTGGGCAGCGTCAACGCCTGGCCATCGCCCGCATGGTATTGGCCGAGCCGCGGGTGGTGATTCTCGACGAGGCGACCTCCGCACTGGACGCCGCCACCGAGTACAACCTTCATCAGGCCTTGTCGAGATTCCTGAGCGGGCGCACCACGCTGATCATCGCCCACCGGTTGTCAGCCGTGAAACAGGCGGATCGGGTATTGGTGTTCGACGGGGGGCAAATCGCCGAAGACGGCGACCATTTGCAGTTGATTGCCGAGGGCGGCCTGTACGCTCGACTCTACGGTCATTTGCAACAGATACAGCAGCCTTGAGTTTCCTGTGATTTTCTGCGCTTAGTATCCAAAAAAGTCAGCCAAAAGCCCCCGGTTTCTTCGAATTTCCACCCAAAGCCTGTCGATCCCTGGATCCAGCCGTTCCAAGGAGCGAAAACTGGCCTAGGCTCTGGAATCAGAAGCGGATTTCTCCCGGGTGCTCATTGGTAATGCCTGTGCAAGGGACCTCATGAAGCAAAAGCGGACTCTCGGAACGCCTCGGTTGTTGGGCATCGTCTGGCCCTTCATTGCCGTTGTGCTATTTCAGGCATTGCTTGGGGGCGTCAGCCTCTATGTATTGTCGGCCGTTCGCGGCTATGTCGCGGGGGAAAGCCTCTGGTCCAAGGGGCAGAAAGACGCCATTTACTACCTCAACCTCTATGCCGACAGCCGTGATGAGGCGATTTTCCGCAAATACCAGCAAGCCATTGCCGTGCCCGAGGGCGGACATGACCTGCGTGTAGCGCTGGATCGTCAGCCACCGGACCTGGAGGCGGCGCGGGCGGGCATCCTCCAAGGGGGAAACCACCCGGACGACGTGTCCAGCCTGATCTGGCTGTATTTGAATTTCCGTCACTTCAGTTACCTGGAGGAAGCCATCGATCTCTGGACGGTGGGCGACGGCTATCTGATCGAGTTGGATAACGTTGCCCGGCAGATGCATGACAGCATTACCGAAGGGACTGCTTCAGAAAACGATGTGCGCGGCTGGAAGGCGCAGATCTTTGCCATCAACGACTCCGTCACCCCGGCCGCCAAGGCTTTCAGCGACGCGCTGGGGGAGGGATCGCGCTTTATCCTGCGCCTGTTGCTGGTGACCAACTTCGCCACTGCGCTGGGGCTCATCGTCCTGGCTTTGTTGCGTACCCACAAGTTATTGGCTCAACGACAGGTGTTCGCCAACGCTTTGCAACTGGAGAAGGAACGGGCGCAGATCACCTTGCAATCCATCGGCGACGGCGTCATCACCACCGACGTCGAAGGCGCCATTGCCTACATGAATCCCGCTGCCGAGGCGATGACCCACTGGAAGGCCGAGCATGCCACCGGACTGCCCCTGGCCGCGCTGTTCAATTTGCTCGACGACAATGCCCAGACCGAGGGCCTGACGCTGATCGAGCACATCCTCAGCGGCCGGCTCGGTGGTGGCAGCGAACATTCCAAACTGATCCAGCGCCTGGATGGCAGCACCGTGTCGGTGACCCTGGTGGGGGCGCCGATCCGCCATGCGGGCAAGGTCAGCGGCGCCGTACTGGTCCTGCACGACATGACCCAGGAGCGTCAGTACATTGCCAACCTGTCGTGGCAGGCCACCCATGACGCGCTCACCGGCCTGGCGAATCGCCGGGAATTCGAATACCGGCTCGAGCAGGCACTGCATAACCTCACGCGCCAGGCCGGGCGCCATGCCTTGATGTTCCTCGACCTGGACCAATTCAAACTGGTCAACGATACCTGCGGCCACGCGGCGGGTGACGAATTGTTGCGACACATCTGCGCGTTGCTGCAATCGGGCCTGCGGGAAAACGACACCCTGGCCCGGTTGGGCGGGGATGAGTTCGGTATCTTGCTGGAAAATTGTTCACCGGAGGCGGCGGAGAAGATCGCCGAAGGGCTGCGCCAGACCGTGCAGAACCTGCATTTTGTCTGGAAAGGCCGACCGTTTGTGACCACCGTGAGCATCGGCCTGGTGCACATCGCCCAGAACCCGACGACCCTGGAAGCCTCCCTGCGCGCCGCCGACATGGCTTGCTACATGGCCAAGGAAAAGGGGCGCAACCGAGTCCAGGTCTACCATGCCGACGATTCGGAGCTGTCTCTGCGTTTCGGTGAGATGGCCTGGGTCCAGCGCTTGCACATGGCGCTGGAGGAAAACCGTTTCTGCCTGTATGCCCAGGAAATTGCGGCGCTGGGTCCGGGAGAACACGGTGGCGGGCACATTGAGATCCTGTTGCGCCTGCACGATGAGGCCGGGCGGATGATTCTGCCGGACAGCTTCATTCCTGCGGCGGAGCGCTATGGCCTGATGACGTCCCTGGACCGTTGGGTAGTGGAAAATGTCTTCAAGATCATTCGCCAGTGCTTGAACGAGTCGCGGCAGGGGCCCTTGGCCATGTGTGCGATCAATCTGTCAGGCACGACTATCGGAGATCAGGCGTTCCTCGACTTCCTGCGTAAACAGTTCGCAGCCTATTCGATTCCGCCGGAAATGATTTGTTTTGAAATTACAGAGACCAGCGCTATTTCGAATTTGGGCAGTGCCATTCGCTTTATCAATGAACTCAAGAGCTTGGGTTGTTACTTTTCGCTGGATGATTTTTGCGCCGGAATGTCTTCATTCGCTTACCTGAAACATTTACCTGTAGACTTCCTGAAGATCGACGGGAGTTTCGTAAAGGATATGCTGGACGACCCGATTAACCGTGCAATGGTCGAAGTGATCAACCACATCGGCCACGTCATGGGTAAGCGCACCATTGCCGAGTTTGTGGAAACTGCCCAGATCGAGCAGGCATTGCTGGAGATTGGAGTGGATTACGCTCAGGGGTATGTCATCGAGCGCCCGCAGTTGTTTACCTGTGATACGTTGCAGTGCAGGCCGGCCCGGCCCCAGCCGTTGTTATTCAAGGCCCCCGGCACGTTCCGCTGAGCCTCTTGTTGATCCGGAAAAAAATCACAATCAAAAGGAGCCCGACAGTGATCGACACATTCAACCGAACAGGCCCGCTCATGGACGCCAAAAGCTATCCACAATGGGCACAGCAGCTCATTGCCGATTGCGGCGAGAGCAAGCGCCGGGTTGTCGAACACGAGCTGTATCAACGCATGCGCGATAACAAGCTCAGCGCCAGGACCATGCGCCACTACCTTATCGGTGGTTGGCCGGTCGTTGAACAGTTCGCTTTATACATGGCACAGAACCTCACCAAGACTCGCTTTGCCCGCCACCCCGGCGAGGATATGGCCCGGCGTTGGCTGATGCGCAACATTCGTGTCGAACTCAATCACGCCGACTACTGGGTGAACTGGAGCGCCGCCCACGGTGTGACGCTTGAGGACCTGCAGGCACAGCAGGTGCCGCCTGAACTCCACGCATTGAGCCATTGGTGCTGGCACACCAGCTCTTCGGACCCGCTGATCGTGGCAATCGCGGCGACCAACTATGCCATTGAAGGCGCGACCGGTGAGTGGTCGGCGGTGGTGTGTTCCAGCGGCATCTACGCGGCGGCCTTCGCCGATGAAGAGCGCAAGCGCGCCATGAAATGGCTGAAGATGCATGCCCAGTACGACGATGCCCATCCGTGGGAAGCGCTGGAGATCATCTGCACGCTGGCGGGCATGAATCCGAGCAAGGCCCTGCAGGCCGAACTGCGTCAGGCGGTGTGCAAGAGCTACGATTACATGTACCTGTTTCTGGAGCGTTGCATGCAACTGGAACAGTCGGAGTCTGCCGGAAAGTCGGCATCCCCTCGCGAGCGCCTGGCGCTGGCCGGGAGCTGATGTTTAGTTGACCGATGTGGGGGCGAGTTTGCTCCGCGAAGTGCTCGGGCCGCCAACGGGGAGGTTGGCTGTTGGAGCGCTATCGCGAGCAGGCTCGCCCCCACATTTGGTTTGAGTGAGCGTCAGCCCAAACAATAAAGTTGTGTTGGCTTCAGGTTCGGTTTTCTGCCAGGCCTGGCTCGCTCATTCAACCCGCCATTTCCAATCGGTTCCGTCCTTCGCGCTTGGCCACATACAACGCGCTGTCGACCCGGCGCAGCAGGCTTTCTATGGACTCACCCGGCAACAGTGTCGCGCAGCCGAGGCTGACCGTCAGCTCGATCCTGACACCGGCAGCGAAATACTCCTGCAATTGGGCTGCATAGCGCAGTCGCTCGCCAATCGTGGCAGCGGCTTCCCGGCTGGTATTGGAAAGCAGGATCAGGAACTCCTCACCACCGAACCTGAACACCATATCCACGTTGCGCAATTGATCCTTGATCGACTCGGCAACGGCCTTGAGCACCTCATCGCCGGCGCCATGGCCGTAGGTATCGTTGATGCGCTTGAAGTGATCGATGTCGAGCATCAGCAACGACAGTGGTTGCATGTGACGCCTGGCCATGTCGATTTCCCGCTCCATGACCTGGTCCATGGCGATGCGGTTGCCGGTCCCGGTCAACGGATCGCGCAGGGCGCTCTGGGTTGCGGCGCGGTAGAGCAGGGCGTTGCGCAGTGGAAACAACAGGGTGGACATCAGTGACTCGAGATCACTCTGCTCCGCATCGCTGAAGCGCTGATTGCGACGGAACACGAGTTCGCCCAGCTGTTCGTCTTCGTGGCTGAGGTTGTAGCTGAGCAGGTGATGCCCACGCTGACCGAACTCCAGCCGCAGGTCGCTGGGCTTGTGTTGATAGGCCAGCGCATCCAGTGGTACCAGTCGTTGAGCTTCACGGAAAAACAGACCCAGAATCCGCTGTGGTTCCAGGCTGGTCTGCAATTGCTGACTCAATTGCTGACGCAGCTGCGAAAGACTGACGGACCGCGCGACGAGCGGTGACGGTTGACCGAGGCCCAGGCGCTGCAGTTTGGCGCTGTCGAAATCAATCGCGTTGGTCTGGATGGGCGTTTTCATTTGGCGTAAGCCCCTAAGCAAAATCTGTCCTGGCAGGCTGAGTGCGGTGGCTTGGGGCTGCGTGTGGTACAGGCCCGTCAGTCCCGTAGGACGCTGATTTGAGTCTAGTCTGCTTTCCTTGGCTGACGCAGGTCTCGTATCAACCTCCGTTACCCGCCAGACATGGCGTGTTTAGCAGGGTTAGAGCGAAAGTCGTGCCAGTCTGTTCACTTCAGAAAAAAGCATTGCAAATCAATGAAGTGAAAAAATCGCGAATATCACCCCGGGATTTGCGCGACAGGGCTTTGGCGGTTCGTCTGGCTGGCTATCGAAGGATTCGAGCGTCGCGACGGTAAACCGCCGCAACGTGGGGGCGAGCGCTTATTGTGCGTTGAAGGCCTGGCCGTTGACGCCTTTGCTGTCCGGCCCCATCAAATACAGGTAGACCGGCATGATCTCTTCTGGCGTTGGATTATTGAGCGGGTTTTCTCCCGGATAGGCCTGGGCGCGCATGCTGGTGCGGGTGGCGCCGGGGTTGATGCTGTTGGCCCGCATCGGCGCGACGGTATCGACTTCGTCGGCCAGGGTCTGCATCAACCCTTCGGTGGCGAACTTGGACACACCATAGGCACCCCAGTACGCCCGGCCCTTGCGGCCAACGCTGCTTGAGGTGAACACCACGGACGCATCCGTGGACAGCTTGAGCAGCGGCAGCAAGGTGCTGGTGAGCATGAACATGGCGTTGACGTTCACCTGCATCACTCGCATGAAATTCTCGCCGGACAGCTGTTCCAGCGGCGTGCGCGGGCCGATGATCGAGGCGTTGTGCAGCAGGCCGTCCAGATGACCGAATTCGGTTTCGATCATGGCCGCCAGTTCGTCGTATTGATGGGGCAGGGCGGTTTCGAGGTTGAAGGGAATCACTGCCGGCTGTGGATGACCGGCCGCTTCGATTTCATCGTAGACCTGGGTCAGGTTGGCTTCGGTCTTGCCCAGCAGCAGCACGGTAGCGCCGTGGGCGGCATAAGCCTTGGCCGCAGCGGCGCCGATGCCACGACCGGCACCGGTTACCAGGATGACCCGGCCATTGAGCAGATCGGGGCGGGCGGAATAATCAAACATAAGAACCTCACGAAACATAACGATGCGTGGTGATGCACGGTGTGGCGACGGGTTGTATTGTGGCGAGGGGATTCATCCCCGCTGGGTCCGAAGCGACCCCTTACGTATTACTTGATACACCGCAGTGATTGACATCTCTTGGAGGCGCTTCGCACCTCGGCGGGGATAAATCCCCTCGCCACAAAAAATCTACTTAGTGTCTTGCCACACGAAGTAGTCAGCTCAGCAACTGCACAACGCGTTATCCAGCACTTCGCGCAACGCCAGCGGGTGATCGATTACCACGTCCGCGCCCCAGTGCTTGGGGTTGTCGTCTGGATGGATGTAGCCGTAGGTCACCGCGCAGGTCTTGGTGCCGGCGCTGCGCCCGGACTCGATGTCCCGCAGGTCGTCGCCCACGAACAGCACGCTGGCCGGGTCCAGGTCGAGCATCTTGCACGCCAGGATCATCGGCTCCGGATCCGGCTTGCTGTTTTTTACATGATCCGGGCAGATCAGCACTTTGGAGCGCTCGGCCAGGCCCAGTTGCTGCATGATGGGCTCGGCGAAGCGCACCGGTTTGTTGGTGACGACGCCCCAGATCAGGTTGGCGGCTTCGATGTCGGCGAGCACCTCGGCCATGCCGTCGAACAGATGGCTGTGGACGGCGCAGCCCTTGAGATAGCGATCGAGGAATTCCTGGCGCAGGTCCTCGAAGCCCGGTGATTCCGGGTCCATGGAAAAGGTCACCGCGACCATCGCACGGGCGCCCCCGGAAATTTCGTCTCGAATGTGCTGCGTGTTCATCGGTGGCAGGCCGCGGTCGGCGCGCATGGCCTGGCAGATGGCGATGAAGTCCGGCGCGGTATCGAGCAGCGTGCCGTCCATGTCGAAGAGAACCGCTTTGAGACGCATCGACTTATTCCTCGCGCAGGGTCTGGATCATATAGTTCACGTCAACGTCAGTGGCCAGCTTGTAGTGCTTGGTCAGCGGGTTGTAGGTCAGGCCGATGATGTCCTTGACGGTCAGCCCGGCCGCACGGCTCCAGGCGCCCAGCTCGGAAGGACGGATGAACTTCTTGAAGTCGTGGGTGCCGCGAGGCAGCAGCTTCATGATGTATTCCGCGCCGATGATGGCGAGCAGGTACGCCTTCGGGTTGCGGTTGATGGTGGAGAAGAACACCTGGCCGCCGGGCTTGACCATGCGGAAGCAAGCGCGGATGACCGAGGACGGATCCGGCACGTGTTCAAGCATTTCCAGGCAGGTGACCACGTCGAACTGAGCGGGCATTTCCTCGGCCAGGGCTTCGGCGGTGATCTGCCGGTATTCCACGCTGACGCCGGACTCCAGTTGATGCAGCTGCGCTACCGCAAGCGGTGCTTCGCCCATGTCGATGCCCATCACCGTTGCGCCGCGCTGGGCCATGGCTTCGCTGAGAATGCCACCGCCGCAGCCGACGTCGAGCACCTTCTTGCCGGCCAGGTTGACCCGTTCGTCGATCCAGTTGACCCGCAGCGGGTTGATATCGTGCAGCGGCTTGAACTCGCTTTCGCGGTCCCACCAGCGGTGAGCCAGGGCTTCGAATTTGGCGATTTCGGCGTGGTCGACGTTGCTCATGTGCAGATCCTCGAAAAACTTGAAAAAATCAGTGGCCCCGAGCCGTGGCTCAAGAGGCGGGGTTATTCGTCGTGACCGCTGATGCGGCGACCCCAGGCCTGGGCCGTGGCGATCAGTTGCGGTTCCTCCAGGCGGGTCAGCTGGCCGTCTTCAAGCAACGGCTTGCCGGCCACCCACAGGTGTTTCACGCAATCGCGGCCGGTGGCGTAGATCAGCTGCGACACCGGATCGTAAATCGGTTGCTGGGCCAATCCCGACAGGTCGAAGGCCACCAGGTCGGCGGCCTTGCCGACTTCCAGGGAGCCGACGGTGGCCTCGATGCCCAGCGTCCGGGCGCCATTGAGCGTGGCCATGCGCAAAGCCCGATGGGCATCCAGGGCCGTGGCCGAGCCGGCGACGGCCTTGGCCAGCAGGGCTGCGGTGCGAGTCTCCCCCAGCAGGTCCAGGTCATTGTTGCTCGCAGCGCCGTCGGTGCCGACCGCCACATTGACCCCGGCCTGCCATAAGCGCTCCACCGGGCAGAAACCACTGGCCAGCTTCAGGTTCGATTCCGGGCAATGGATCACGCTGCAATTGCTTTCTACCAGCAAGGCCAGGTCTTCATCGCTGATCTGAGTCATGTGCACAGCCTGGAAACGCGGCCCCAGCAGGCCCAGTCGTCCGAGGCGAGCCAACGGCCGCTCGGCGGTGTTATCCACCGCCTGCTGCACTTCGAAGGCGGTTTCGTGAACATGCATATGAATGGCTGCGTCCAGCTCTTCGGCAATCACGCGGATTTTCTCCAGGTTCTCATCGCCCACGGTGTAGGGCGCATGCGGGCCGAATGCGACTTTGATCCGCGGATGGTGCTTGAGGTCGCCGAACAATTCGATGCCCTGACGAATGGCATCGTCGGCACTGGCAGCCCCGGGAATCGGGAAATCGAGGATCGGAATGGCGATTTGTGCACGGATGCCGCTGTTATGGACGCGTTCGCTGGCAACCTTGGGATAGAAATACATGTCAGAGAAACAGGTGATGCCACCCTTGATTTGCTCGGCGATTGCCAGGTCGGTGCCGTCGCGCACAAAGTTTTCATCGACCCATTTGCCCTCGGCCGGCCAGACATGTTGTTCAAGCCAGGTCATCAGGGGCAGATCGTCGGCCAGGCCGCGGAACAATGTCATCGCCGCATGGCCGTGGGCGTTGATCAGGCCCGGGCTGAGCAGCATGCCCGGCAGCTCACGGACTTCGGCAGCCTCGCATTTCAGGGCTTCGGCCCGTGGACCGATGAACACGATGCAGCCGTCGCGGACACCCAGGCCATGATCCTTGAGTACCACGCCAGCGGGTTCGACAGGCACCAACCAGGTCGGCAGCAATAGTAAGTCGAGCGCAATGGCAGGCTTGGGCATTGTGGATCGGTTCCATGGGTTATAAAGGATGGCGAAGTATACCCGAGCGTCATCGCGCTGGGATCGCTATAATCGGCGGCTTTGTTCAAGAGTGCGGAGTGTAGGATGCGCGATCAACTGTTGGCTGCGGAGAAGGTGAAGGCCATCGATTGGCGGGATGGCGCCCTGTACCTGCTGGATCAGCGCGTGTTGCCGTTCGAGGAAAACTGGATCGCCTACACCAGTGCGGCCGGGGTGGCCGAGGCCATACGCACGATGGTGGTGCGCGGCGCGCCGGCCATCGGCATCAGTGCGGCTTACGGCGTGGTGCTGGCCGCCCGCGCGAGAGTGGCCGAGGGCGGGGACTGGGGCGCGGCATTGGAGGCTGACTTCACTTTGCTGGCCGAGTCCCGGCCGACGGCGGTGAATCTGTTCTGGGCCCTGGATCGGATGCGTGACCGGCTGGCGCGCTTGAAAGAGCATGCCGAGCCGCTGGCCGCCCTCGAGGCCGAGGCGATCGCCATTCACGAAAGTGACCGTGAAGCCAACCTGACCATGGCCCAGCTCGGCGTCGACCTGATCCGCAAGCACCAGGGCAATGCCCAGGCCATCCTGACCCATTGCAACACCGGTGCCCTGGCCACCGGCGGCTTCGGCACGGCCCTGGGGGTGATTCGCGGTGCATTCATCGAGGGTATGGTCGAGCGGGTCTATGCCGACGAAACCCGTCCATGGCTGCAGGGTTCGCGCCTCACGGCGTGGGAGCTGGCGAACGAGGGTATCCCGGTGACCCTCAACGCCGATTCCTCTGCCGCCCACATCATGAAAACCAAGGGTGTGACCTGGGTAATCGTCGGCGCCGACCGCATCACTGCCAACGGTGATGTGGCGAACAAGATCGGCACCTATCAACTGGCGGTCTGCGCCATGCATCACGGCGTGCGCTTCATGGTGGTGGCGCCCAGTTCGACCATTGATATGAACCTGGCCAGCGGCGAGGACATCCCGATCGAAGAACGCGACGGGCGCGAACTGCTGGAAGTTGGCGGCAAGCGGGTCGGCGCGGAGGTGGAGGCGTTCAACCCGGTGTTCGACGTCACGCCGGCTGACCTGATCGACGCCATCGTCACGGAGAAGGGGATCGTCGAGCGCCCGGACACCGCGAAGATGGCGCAACTGATGTGCCGCAAGCGGCTGCATTGAGACCATTTTGTCAGGTGCATCGCCATCGCGAGCAGGCTCGCTCCCACATGGAATCGGGTCGTGTCCGGAATCCCGGGCATGTAAAGCCTCCCTGTGGGAGCGAGCCTGCTCGCGATGAGGCCCTTGAAACCTCCAGATCTCCTTGCATTTGAGTGCAATTTCTCCAGTCGCAGCGCTTCTAAGCCCCTCTCGTCCCATTCCAGCCTGTCACCGGTCAACTAACTATGCTCCATGCGCATCTGGGGGATAGGTGCGTGGCGGCTCTTGTGATAACATCCGGCAGTTTCCAGGGCCGCTTCACGAAGCGGTCTTCACTGCGCAGATCCATGGCATAACTCGTTGATTTGTCGTAAGTCGCTGCACGGCACTTGTCCTGTAGCGGCGAGCTTCGTTCGTCCCGTCTGGATGTGACGAGGTTTCACCAGAAAAAGGAATCAGGCTTCTCATGGGCGAACTGGCCAAAGAAATCCTCCCGGTCAATATCGAAGACGAGCTGAAACAGTCCTACCTCGACTACGCTATGAGCGTAATCGTCGGGCGGGCGCTGCCGGATGCGCGCGATGGCTTGAAGCCCGTGCACCGGCGCGTGTTGTTCGCGATGAGCGAGCTGGGCAACGACTTCAACAAGCCGTACAAGAAATCCGCCCGTGTCGTCGGTGACGTGATCGGTAAGTATCACCCTCACGGCGACACTGCCGTGTACGACACCATCGTCCGGATGGCGCAGCCATTTTCCCTGCGCTACCTGCTGGTAGACGGTCAGGGCAACTTCGGCTCCGTGGACGGCGACAATGCCGCGGCCATGCGATACACCGAAGTGCGCATGACCAAGCTCGCCCACGAGCTGCTGGCCGACCTGCACAAGGAAACCGTGGACTGGGTGCCGAACTACGACGGCACCGAAATGATCCCGGCGGTCATGCCGACCCGTATCCCGAATCTGTTGGTCAACGGTTCCAGCGGTATCGCCGTGGGCATGGCAACCAACATCCCGCCGCACAACCTCGGTGAAGTCATCGATGGTTGCCTGGCCCTCATCGACAACCCCGAGCTGAGCGTCGATGAGCTGATGCAGTACATCCCCGGCCCGGACTTCCCGACCGCCGCGATCATCAACGGTCGGGCCGGTATCATCGAGGCCTATCGCACCGGTCGCGGCCGCATCTACATGCGCGCCCGCTCGACGGTCGAAGACATCGACAAGGTCGGTGGCCGCCAGCAGATCGTCATCACCGAGCTCCCATACCAGCTGAACAAGGCCCGTCTGATCGAGAAGATCGCCGAGCTGGTCAAGGAGAAGAAACTCGAAGGCATCACCGAACTGCGGGACGAGTCCGACAAGGACGGCATGCGCGTCGTGATCGAGCTGCGCCGTGGCGAAGTGCCTGAGGTGATCCTCAACAACCTCTACGCCCAGACCCAGCTGCAAAGCGTGTTCGGTATCAACATTGTCGCGTTGATCGATGGCCGTCCGCGGATCCTGAACCTCAAGGACCTGCTGGAAGCCTTCGTGCGTCACCGTCGCGAAGTGGTTACCCGCCGCACCGTGTTCGAACTGCGCAAGGCCCGTGAGCGGGGTCACATCCTGGAAGGCCAGGCCGTTGCCCTGTCGAACATCGACCCGGTCATTGCCCTGATCAAGGCCTCGCCGACGCCGTCGGAAGCCAAGGAAGCGCTGGTCAGTACGCCTTGGGAGTCCAGTGCGGTGATGACCATGGTCGAGCGTGCCGGCGCCGATTCCTGCCGTCCGGAGAATCTCGACCCGCAATACGGTCTGCGCGACGGCAAGTACTTCCTGTCCCCGGAACAGGCACAAGCCATTCTGGAACTGCGCCTGCACCGCCTGACCGGCCTGGAGCACGAGAAGCTGCTGGCCGAGTACCAGGAAATCCTCAACCAGATCGGCGAGCTGATCCGCATCCTCAACAGCGCCACGCGCCTGATGGAAGTGATCCGCGAAGAACTGGAAGTGATCCGCGCCGAATACGGCGACGTGCGCCGCACCGAGATCCTCGATGCGCGCCTGGACCTGACTCTGGGTGACATGATCCCGGAAGAAGACCGCGTGGTGACCATTTCCCACGGTGGCTACGCCAAGACCCAGCCGCTGGCCGCCTACCAGGCTCAGCGTCGCGGTGGCAAAGGTAAATCGGCTACCGGCGTCAAGGACGAGGACTACATCGCCCACCTGCTGGTTGCCAACAGCCACACGACGCTGCTGCTGTTCTCCAGCAAGGGCAAGGTCTACTGGCTCAAGACCTACGAGATTCCCGAAGCGTCCCGCGCTGCCCGTGGTCGTCCGCTGGTCAACCTGCTGCCGCTGGACGATGGTGAGTACATCACCACGATGTTGCCGGTCGAGGAATACACCGAAGGCCACTACATCTTCATGGCGACCGCCAACGGCACTGTCAAGAAAACCCCGCTGGAATCCTTCAGTCGCCAGCGCAGCGTTGGGCTGATCGCCCTGGAACTGGACGAGGGCGACGTGTTGATTTCCGCCGCCATTACCGATGGCGAGCGTGAGGTCATGCTGTTCTCCGACGGTGGCAAGGTGACTCGCTTCAAGGAGTCCGATGTTCGTGCCATGGGCCGTACTGCCCGCGGTGTGCGCGGCATGCGCCTGCCGGAAGGCCAGAAGCTGATTTCCATGCTGATCCCTGAAGAAGGCAGCCAGATCCTGACCGCTTCCGAGCGCGGTTACGGCAAACGTACCGCCATCAGCGAGTTCCCGGAGTACAAGCGTGGCGGCCAGGGCGTGATCGCCATGGTCAGCAACGAGCGTAACGGCCGTCTGGTTGGTGCGGTCCAGGTGCTCGATGGCGAAGAAATCATGCTGATCTCCGATCAGGGTACCCTGGTGCGTACGCGGGTCGACGAGGTGTCGAGCCTGGGCCGTAATACTCAGGGCGTAACGCTGATCAAGCTGGCCAGCGATGAAACGCTGGTGGGCCTTGAGCGGGTGCAGGAACCATCGGAAGTCGAAGGCGAGGAGCTGGAAGGCGAGGACGACGTGGCGTTCGACGGTACCCTGGGTGCCGATGTCGGCGACATGACCGGCGACGATCAATCGCTCGATGCTGCCGCAGACGAAGAAGAACCGCAGGAGTAAGCGGACACGTAGGGGGCGGATGAAGATTCGCCCCCTTGTTGTTTGTCCCTTTTGAAAATTTGCGACACTGCGCATTCCTCTTGTAGGAGCGGGCTTGCTCGCGAATGCGGTGTATCAGCCATTCAGATGTCGACTGACACACCGCATTCGCGAGCAAGCCCGCTCCCACAGGGATTGTGTGCAGAACACAAGATTTATGTGACCACCAGATCAGAGCGAGATTGGATGTGAGCAAGAGAGCCTATAACTTCTGTGCCGGCCCGGCGGCGCTTCCTGAAGCGGTCCTGAAGCGTGCCCAGGGTGAACTTCTCAACTGGCATGGCAAGGGCCTGTCCGTCATGGAAATGAGCCATCGCAGCGATGAGTTCGTGTCCATTGCCACCAAGGCCGAGCAGGACCTGCGTGATCTGCTGAACATCCCGTCCAACTACAAAGTGTTGTTCTTGCAGGGTGGCGCCAGCCAGCAATTTGCCCAGATCCCGTTGAACCTGCTGCCCGAAAACGGCCAGGCCGACTACATCGACACCGGGATCTGGTCGCAGAAAGCCATTGAAGAAGCCTCGCGTTACGGCCATGTCAACGTTGCCGCCACCGCCAAGCCCTACGACTATTTCGCCATTCCCGGTCAGAACGAGTGGAACCTGTCCAAGGACGCGGCCTACGTTCATTACGCGCCGAACGAAACCATCGGCGGCCTGGAATTCAACTGGATACCGGAAACCGGTGATGTGCCATTGGTGGCCGACATGTCTTCGGACATCCTTTCGCGCCCTGTGGATGTCTCCCGTTTTGGCATGATCTACGCCGGCGCCCAGAAGAATATCGGCCCGAGCGGCATTCTGGTCAGCATCATTCGCGAGGACCTGTTGGGTCGTGCCCGTTCCCTGTGCCCGACCATGCTCAACTACAAGGTCGCGGCCGACAACGGCTCGATGTACAACACGCCGCCGACCCTGGCCTGGTACTTGTCGGGCCTGGTGTTCGAGTGGTTGAAAGAGCAGGGCGGTGTCGAAGCCATCGGCAAACTCAATGAAGTGAAGCAGCGCACACTCTACGACTTCATCGATGCCAGCGACCTCTACAGCAACCCTATCAACAAGACCGACCGCTCCTGGATGAACGTACCGTTCCGCCTGGCCGACGACCGTCTCGACAAACCGTTCCTGGCGGGTGCCGACGAGCGCGGGTTGCTGAACCTCAAGGGCCATCGCTCTGTCGGTGGCATGCGCGCTTCCATCTACAACGCCGTGGACATCAATGCGGTCAACGCATTGGTTGCCTACATGGCAGAGTTCGAGAAGGAACACGGCTGATGTCAGAGCAAGAACTCAAGGCGCTGCGCCTGCGCATCGATGCCCTGGACGAAAAAGTCCTGGAGCTGATCAGCGAGCGCGCACGCTGCGCCCAGGAAGTCGCCCGGGTGAAAATGGCCTCCCTGGCCGAGGGTGAAGTGCCGGTGTTCTATCGTCCCGAACGTGAGGCCCAGGTGCTCAAGCGGGTCATGGAACGCAACAAGGGCCCGCTGAGCAACGAAGAAATGGCGCGGCTGTTCCGCGAAGTCATGTCGTCGTGCCTGGCGCTGGAGCAACCGCTGAAAGTCGCCTACCTGGGGCCTGAAGGTACCTTCACCCAGGCCGCGGCCATGAAGCACTTCGGGCACGCTGTGATCAGCAAGCCGATGGCCGCCATTGACGAAGTCTTCCGCGAAGTCGCGGCCGGCGCGGTGAATTTTGGCGTGGTGCCGGTGGAGAACTCTACCGAAGGTGCGGTCAACCACACGCTGGACAGCTTCCTCGAGCATGACATGGTGATCTGCGGCGAAGTCGAGCTGCGCATCCACCATCACCTGCTGGTGGGCGAGAACACCAAGACCGACAGCATCAGCCGGATCTATTCCCACGCCCAGTCCCTGGCCCAGTGCCGCAAGTGGCTGGACGCCCATTACCCGAACGTCGAGCGCGTGGCGGTATCGAGCAACGCCGAGGCGGCCAAGCGGGTCAAGGGCGAGTGGAACTCGGCGGCAATTGCAGGGGACATGGCGGCCGGTCTCTATGGATTGACCCGCCTGGCTGAGAAAATCGAGGACCGTCCGGACAACTCCACGCGATTCCTGATGATCGGCAACCAGGAAGTGCCACCGACCGGCGACGACAAGACTTCGATCATCGTTTCCATGAGCAATAAGCCCGGCGCGCTCCATGAACTGTTGGTGCCGTTCCACGACAACGGTATCGACCTGACCCGGATCGAGACGCGTCCGTCGCGCAGCGGTAAATGGACCTACGTGTTCTTCATCGACTTCGTCGGCCACCACCGCGACCCGCTGGTAAAAGGTGTGCTGGAGAAAATCAGTCAGGAAGCAGTGGCACTCAAGGTGCTGGGTTCCTACCCCAAGGCAGTTCTATAAGGGCGGATAGCAAATGAGTGGCAACTTCCTCGCCCTGGCACAGCCAGGCGTGCAACAACTTTCGCCTTACGTTCCGGGCAAGCCCGTGGACGAACTGGCTCGCGAGCTGGACCTGGATCCGGCCAGCATCGTCAAGCTGGCGAGCAACGAGAACCCGCTGGGTGCCGGGCCCAAGGCGCTGGCGGCGATCCGTGACGAGCTGGCCGAGCTGACCCGCTACCCCGATGGCAATGGGTTTGCCTTGAAAAGCCTGCTGGCCGAGCGTTGTGGTGTCGAGCTGAACCAGGTGACGCTGGGCAACGGTTCCAATGACATCCTTGAGCTGGTGGCGCGTGCCTACCTGGCGCCGGGCCTCAACGCGGTATTCAGTGAGCATGCGTTCGCGGTCTACCCGATCGCTACCCAGGCGGTCGGTGCCGACGCCCATGTTGTTCCGGCCAAGGAGTGGGGACACGATCTGCCGGCCATGCTGGCGGCCATCGACGCCAATACCCGGGTGGTATTCATCGCCAACCCGAACAACCCGACGGGCACCTGGTTCGACGCCCAGGCCCTGGACGACTTCCTGCAGGACGTCCCTGGGCACGTGCTGGTGGTGCTGGACGAGGCCTACATCGAATACGCCGAAGGCAGCGACCTGCCCGATGGCCTGGACTTCCTCGCGGCGTACCCGAACCTGCTGGTTTCGCGCACCTTCTCCAAGGCCTACGGCCTGGCATCGCTGCGGGTCGGCTACGGCCTGTCCACTGCCGTGGTGGCCGATGTGCTGAACCGTGTACGCCAGCCGTTCAACGTCAACAGCTTTGCTCTGGCCGCCGCCTGCGCTGCACTCCAGGATGAGGAGTACCTGGCGCAGAGCCGTCGCCTGAACGAGGCCGGCATGCTGCAACTGGAGGCTGGCTTCCGTGAGCTGGGCCTGGGCTGGATTCCGTCGAAAGGCAACTTCATCTGCGTCGACCTGGGTCGTGTCGCGGCACCGGTGTTCCAGGGCCTGTTGCGTGAAGGCGTGATCGTGCGTCCGGTGGCCAATTACGGCATGCCGAACCACCTGCGCGTCACCGTTGGCCTGCAAGCGGAAAACAGCCGGTTCCTCGAGGCATTGAGCAAGGTTCTGGCTCGTGGTTGATGTCACTTCGCTGCAACCTGCTGCACCTATGATCGGTCGCCTGGTGGTGGTCGGTCTGGGACTGATCGGTGGTTCGTTCGCCAAGGGCTTGCGAGAAGGAGGTCTGTGCCGCGAGGTGGTTGGCGTCGACCTGGATCCGCAGTCGCGCAAGCTGGCGGTGGAGCTGGGCGTGGTGGACCGCTGCGAAGACGACCTGGCGGCTGCGTGCCAGGGGGCTGACGTGATTCAGCTGGCGGTGCCGATTCTGGCCATGGAAAAACTCCTGGCACGCTTGGCGACCATGGACCTGGGCCGGGCGATCCTGACCGATGTCGGCAGTGCCAAGGGTAACGTCGTGCGTGCGGCTACCGAAGCCTTTGGCGGGATGCCGGTGCGCTTCGTGCCGGGGCATCCGATCGCTGGTTCCGAGCAGAGCGGCGTGGAAGCTTCCAATGCCGAGCTGTTTCGCCGCCACAAGGTCATCTTGACGCCGCTGGACCAGACCGATCCGGCTGCGCTGGCTGTGGTGGACCGTTTGTGGCGCGAGTTGGGCGCCGATGTGGAGCACATGCAGGTCGGGCGCCACGACGAGGTCCTGGCCGCCACCAGTCATTTGCCGCACCTGTTGGCGTTCGGTCTGGTGGATTCATTGGCCAAACGCAATGAAAATCTTGAGATCTTCCGTTACGCTGCCGGCGGTTTCCGCGATTTCACGAGAATCGCCGGTAGCGACCCGGTCATGTGGCACGACATCTTCCTCGCCAATCGCGAAGCTGTCCTGCGCACACTCGATACATTTCGCAGCGACCTCGACGCCTTGCGCGACGCGGTCGATGCAGGGGACGGGCACCAGTTGCTGGGCGTTTTCACACGTGCCAGGGTGGCCCGCGAGCATTTCAGTAAAATCCTGGCCCGTCGGGCCTATGTGGACGCTATGAATTCCAACGATCTGATTTTCCTGGCACAACCTGGTGGCTCCCTGAGCGGGCGTATTCGTGTACCGGGCGATAAATCGATTTCCCACCGCTCGATCATGCTCGGTTCCCTGGCCGAAGGCGTGACCGAGGTGGAAGGCTTCCTCGAGGGCGAAGATGCCCTGGCGACGCTGCAAGCGTTTCGCGACATGGGGGTGGTCATCGAAGGGCCGCACCATGGTCGCGTGACGATCCATGGTGTCGGCCTGCATGGCCTCAAGCCTGCGCCAGGTCCGATCTACCTGGGTAACTCCGGTACTTCGATGCGCCTGTTGTCCGGCCTGCTGGCCGCGCAGGACTTCGATAGCACCCTGACCGGCGACGCGTCGCTGTCCAAGCGGCCGATGAACCGCGTGGCCAACCCGCTGCGGGAAATGGGCGCGGTCATCGAGACGGCTGCCGAAGGTCGTCCGCCGATGGTCATCCGTGGCGGCAACAAGCTCAAGGGCCTGACCTACACCATGCCGATGGCCAGCGCCCAGGTGAAATCCTGCCTGCTGCTGGCTGGTCTCTATGCCGAAGGCAAGACCACCGTCACCGAGCCGGCGCCGACCCGTGACCACACCGAGCGCATGCTCCGTGGCTTCGGTTATCCGGTTACGGTCAACGGGGCTACGGCTTCCGTTGAGTCGGGTAGCAAGTTGACCGCGACCCACATCGAAGTGCCGGGCGATATTTCGTCGTCGGCGTTCTTCCTGGTGGCCGCGTCCATTGCCGAAGGCTCTGAGTTGGTGCTCGAGCACGTCGGCATCAATCCGACCCGCACGGGCGTGATCGATATCCTGCGCCTGATGGGCGCCGACATCACCCTGGAGAACCCGCGTGAAGTCGGCGGCGAGCCGGTGGCGGACCTTCGCGTCAGAGCGGCTAAACTCAAGGGTATCGAGATTCCCGAGGCGCTGGTTCCGCTGGCGATCGATGAGTTTCCGGTACTGTTCGTGGCTGCCGCCTGTGCGGAAGGACGGACGGTACTGACCGGCGCCGAAGAGCTGCGGGTCAAGGAGTCGGACCGTATCCAGGTGATGGCGGATGGCTTGCTGGCGCTGGGCGTAAAATGCGAGCCGACGCCGGACGGTATCATCATCGACGGCGGCCAGATCGGCGGCGGCGAAGTCCATGGTCACGGTGACCATCGCATCGCCATGGCCTTCAGTGTTGCGTCCCTGCGGGCAAGCGCCCCGATTCGCATCCATGACTGCGCCAACGTTGCGACATCGTTCCCGAACTTCCTGGCACTGTGCGAGCAGGTCGGCATTCGGGTGGCAAAAGAGGCACAGTCGTGAACATCAAGACACCGGTCATCACCATCGATGGCCCGAGCGGCTCGGGCAAGGGCACCGTCGCCGGGATCCTCGCCAGGCAACTGGGCTGGAACCTGCTCGATTCGGGGGCCCTGTATCGCTTGCTCGCATTCGCGGCCAGCAACCATGGCGTCGACCTGACCAACGAGGAGTTGCTCAAGGCCCTGGCGGCGCACCTGGATGTGCAATTCATTGCAGCGACCGATGGTCAACTGCAGCGCATCATCCTGGAAGGCGATGAGGTCAGTGATGTCATTCGCACTGAAACCGTTGGCGCCGGGGCCTCCCAGGTCGCCGCGCTGCCGGCGGTGCGCGAAGCGTTGCTGCAGCGTCAGCGCGCATTCCTGGAGCAGCCGGGGCTGGTGGCCGACGGTCGCGACATGGGGACGGTGGTCTTTCCGGACGCACCGTTGAAGATTTTCCTGACCGCCAGCGCGGAGGAGCGGGCTCGTCGCCGATATTTGCAGTTGAAGGGCAAAGGCGAGGATGTTAGTCTGTCGAGTCTGCTAGATGAGATCCGTGCACGTGACGAACGTGACACCCAGCGTGCAGTTGCCCCGCTCAAGCCGGCGGCTGATGCAATACAGCTGGACTCCACGGAGTTGTCCATCGATCAGGTGTTGCAACGCATCATGAGCGAGATCGCCATTCGCGATATCGCCGGGTGACCAGGAAGCTCCGCAGGGGACCAGTCATAGTCCTGCGGTGCTTCTTCTATATGAAACTAACCCACACCGTCTGGGGTGTGGAGCCGGGCGTATTCTTCGCCCTAATCAACAGGAATTAAAATGAGCGAAAGCTTTGCGGAACTCTTTGAAGAAAGCCTGAAAACCCTGAACCTTCAGGCAGGCTCCATCATCACCGGTGTTATCGTTGATATCGATTACCAAGCTCGCTGGGTAACCGTTCACGCTGGTCTGAAGTCTGAAGCACTCATCCCGCTTGAGCAGTTCTACAACGATGCTGGCGAGCTGAACATCAACGTCGGTGACGAAGTTCACGTTGCTCTGGACTCGGTTGAAGATGGCTTTGGTGAAACCAAGCTGTCCCGTGAAAAAGCCAAGCGCGCTGAATGCTGGATCGTTCTGGAAGCGGCTTTCGCAGCTGAGGAAGTGGTCAAGGGCGTTATCAACGGTAAGGTTAAAGGCGGCTTCACTGTCGACGTTAACGGCATCCGTGCGTTCCTGCCAGGTTCCCTGGTTGACGTCCGTCCAGTGCGCGACACCACGCACCTGGAAGGCAAAGAGCTGGAATTCAAGGTCATCAAGCTGGACCAGAAGCGCAACAACGTTGTCGTTTCCCGTCGCAGTGTCCTGGAAGCCGAAAACTCCGCCGAGCGCGAAGCTCTGCTGGAATCGCTGCAGGAAGGCCAACAGGTCAAGGGTATCGTCAAGAACCTCACCGATTACGGCGCATTCGTCGATCTGGGTGGCGTCGATGGCCTGCTGCACATCACCGACATGGCCTGGAAGCGTATCAAGCATCCTTCGGAAATCGTCAACGTTGGCGACGAGATCGATGTCAAGGTTCTGAAGTACGATCGCGAGCGCAATCGTGTTTCCCTGGGCCTCAAGCAACTGGGTGAAGATCCATGGGTCGCTATCAAAGCCCGTTACCCAGAAGGCACCCGCGTCACTGCCCGTGTTACCAACCTCACTGACTACGGCTGCTTCGCTGAGCTGGAAGAAGGCGTTGAAGGTCTGGTGCACGTTTCCGAAATGGACTGGACCAACAAGAACATCCATCCTTCGAAAGTCGTACAAGTCGGCGACGAAGTGGAGGTCATGGTTCTGGACATCGACGAAGAGCGTCGTCGCATCTCCCTGGGCATCAAGCAGTGCAAGTCCAACCCATGGGAAGACTTCTCTGGCCAGTTCAACAAGGGCGACAAGATCTCCGGCACCATCAAGTCGATCACCGATTTCGGTATCTTCATTGGTCTGGACGGCGGCATCGACGGTCTGGTTCACCTGTCCGACATCTCCTGGAACGAAGTGGGCGAAGAAGCCGTTCGCCGCTTCAAGAAGGGCGACGAACTGGACACCGTTATCCTGTCGGTTGACCCAGAGCGCGAGCGCATCTCCCTGGGTATCAAGCAACTGGAAAGCGATCCGTTCTCCGAGTACGTTCAAGAGAACGACAAAGGCGCAATCGTTAAGGGTATCGTGAAAGAAGTTGACGCCAAAGGCGCCATCATCACCCTGGCCGACGATATCGAAGCGACTCTGAAAGCCTCCGAAATCAGCCGTGACCGCGTTGAAGACGCACGTAACGTTCTGAAAGAAGGCGAAGAAGTAGAAGCCAAGATCATCAGCGTTGATCGCAAGAGCCGCGTAATCCAGCTCTCGATCAAGTCGAAAGACGTTGAAGACGAGAAAGAAGCTATCCAGAGCCTGCGCGACAAGCCAGTTGCTTCGGATGCTCCAGTAGCCACCACTCTGGGTGACCTGCTGCGTGCTGCACAAGCGGAAAAGCAGAACTGAGTTCTGACTTTCTGTAAAAAAGGGCGACTTCGGTCGCCCTTTTTTGTGCCCGCGATTCCGTTCATTTCCACGTTCCGCCTGGGCATGCATCGTCAGGGGGGGAAACCAATTCTTTGATAGAGTGGTCTGTTTTGTTAAGCGGATCAATTATCTATATAGCGACCAAGGGTTGCTTTGAATGGATGGCCTCCTGCCGATAGGTCTTGAATGAACAGACTCTTTCTTGTGTTGTTGGTAGTCATGCTGGCTGGGTGCTCCACAAGCGCGAAAACCCACGCAGTGCGCGGTGTCAGCGGAATCGAGATCGATTGCTCGGGGTTGGGGTCCAGCTGGGAGAAGTGCCATAAGCGGGCTGCCAGGGAGTGCAAGGGGGCGGGTTATAAAGTGATTACCCGATCCGACGATGCGAAGGATGAAGATTCGTATCCCTTCGGTTTCAATCCGGCGGGTTATCTGACGCGGACAATGTTGGTCATGTGTCGATAACCCGAGTAAGGTCCCGCCATCTGTGCGGAAGACCAACAGGGGAATGAGGAAGAATGTCAATACTTGGGCTGTTCAAATCCCTTCGACCATGCTAAAACCTTTTTAAGCGATTTTCCTAGCTGCTTGAAAAAGAAGGGAAAAATATGACGAAGTCGGAGTTGATCGAACGTATTGTCACCCATCAAGGGCTACTCTCATCCAAGGATGTGGAACTGGCTATCAAGACCATGCTTGAGCAAATGTCCCAATGCCTGGCTACGGGAGATCGTATCGAGATCCGTGGCTTCGGCAGCTTCTCCCTGCATTACCGCGCTCCGCGGGTAGGGCGTAACCCTAAAACCGGGCAATCCGTGAGTCTTGATGGCAAATTCGTGCCTCATTTCAAGCCGGGCAAAGAACTCAGGGATCGGGTGAATGAGGAGGAGGGGGACGAGTTTTAACAGCGCATCAAAAATAAAGAGGTGTTCATGGGGAACTTTAAGCGTCTGGCGGTTGTCGTATTAGCGCTGCTCGTGGCTGTAGCCATCGTCCTGTTCGTGCTCGAAAACAATCAGCCTGTTGCCCTGCTGTTCCTCGGCTGGTCGGCTCCGCAGCTTCCGGTTTCGGTTTTCGTGCTGTTGGCGCTACTGCTGGGTATGGTATTCGGTCCCTTGCTGACGTGGTTCGTTGGGGGGCGGCGACGGCTGAAATGATGGAGTGTGGGAGCCTGGTAGTCTTGGAGTAGGGATCGCTGCCAATAATTTTTATGACTACGGGTTTTTTTATTTGTGCTTAACTTAATCCAGTTTGTTTCGGTTTTTATCGGGGCTTTGCCTGTTGTCCTGCCTCTTCATGCGTTGAGTTTTGCAAGCGTGATTTCAGACAATGAAGGCGAGGTCCTACATGCAAAATGACCGTGTTGAAGTGCGTGGCTCTGATGAGATTGATCTGATAGAGCTCGTGCGTGGGCTTTGGGCTCAGAAGTGGTTGATCATAGGTGTGACGCTGTTGGTCACTATTGGTGCGGCCGCCTACGCATTTCTTAGTAAGCCAGTTTACGAAGCCAAGCTTTTCATCATGCCGCCTACTCAGAATGGGATTGCTGAGTTGAATTATGGGCGGGGGAAGAGTACTGAGCTGGACACTTATTCCATCAATCATGTCTATGATGTGTTTGCCCGGAATCTTCAGGCGGAGTCTACTCGCCAAAAATTCTTCAATGAAATCTATCTTCCTTCGCTTGATGAATCCCAGCGAAAAGGAGCGCTTGATCGTGTATATGAGCGTTTCTCTCGAGAACTGGTCGTCAAGGGGCCAGGTAAGGACACTCCTGATCGATTCTCGGTAACTGTTCAAGGTGGCAACCCTGTCCGGGCGACCGAGTGGGCCAAGGCCTATGTGGAACGTGCCAGCGAGGCCGCCGAGTCGGAGCTTATCAAGAACGTTACGACCGAGGCTTCGGTAAGGGCGCGCAATATCGAGCAGCGGATCGTTAGCTTGCGTGAAACCGCGCAGCGGCTACGCGAGGATCGAATTCAGCAACTGCGTGAGGCACTGAAGATTGCCGAAGCTATTGGTTTGACAACTCCGACCATAAACTCCTCTGCTGCAGTTGATATCACCGTAGATACAGGTAGCAAGATGGATTATCAGCGAGGCAGCAAGGCACTGGCGGCGGAAGTCAATGCGCTTGAGTCGAGGACTTCTGATGATGCATTTATATCGGACCTTCGAATGTTGCAGATGCGCTACAATTTTTATCGAAAGTTGAATATTGATCCTGAGCGTATTTCGGTTTATCGGCAGGATGGTGTTGTTGAGGTGCCGGAGAGTCCGATTAAGCCAAGAAAAAGCTTGATTTTGTTGCTGGGTATCATTGTGGGTGGCCTGTTGGGCGGTTTCGTAGCCTTGATCCGAATTGTTGTTATTCGAAATGAGCAGCAACAGCAAACCGTTAGGCCGGGATGATGAGTAGCGATTAGGTATATCCTTAACGACAGTTCATCGTTGAATATAAGTTCTTGAGCCCGTCTTTATAAAGGTGTCTTTGTAAGGGTGGGCTTTTTGTTGATAGGAAAATAAACCTATCGATAAAGGATGGTTGGTATTCCAAGTAGATTTCTGGGCTGTCAGTAAGATTGGTGGAGATATTTATTTAAGTATCAAGGCTGGAGCTAAGAAAGGAATTGAGGTGCAGCGGTCTAGCGGTGATATCATAATGGTGGCAAAAAAGCCCGGTTGACCTATTGAAAAATCCAGGGAAAGAGGTTAGGCGCTCGCAAATGTGCAATCCGGAAAGCCATTTTATTACGTAAAGGGCATAATGGCGGTCTGTGATGGCTAGTGCTGATCATGCTAGTGGTGTGGGTGACAGACCGTTGCTGCGTTGGGATGAGCGTTGAGCCCAAGTAACTGTAGCTGCTGGGCGCGGCTTACCATTTGCGAGATCTGGTAGCAACAGGAAGGAATGAGGTGACAGCGTTCAGCGCCAGTTCCATGGGTTGGGATAGGCTTTGAAGTCGTTACGGTAACGGCTAGCCTGGGTCAGGCCTTTGACAATTAGTGATTTTGACAAGTTAAATGGAGAGTTGGATGTCGAGCATAAAGCAGGCGAGCGTCGCCAAATTCAAAGAAAAAAAGGCCGTTATCGGTATCGTCGGTCTTGGATACGTCGGCCTGCCTTTGATGCTACGTTACAATGCTATTGGGTTTAAAGTGATTGGGCTCGATATCGACAGTTCAAAAGTTGATCTATTGAACTCAGGTAAGAGCTACATTGAGCACATTCCAAGCGAAAAAATTGAGATCGCTCGCCAAAATGGGTTTGAGGCGACGACTGATTTCACTCATGTGTCTGAGTGTGATGCTCTGATTCTCTGTGTACCTACACCGTTAAACAAGTATCGCGAACCGGACATGAGTTTCGTGATAAATACCACTGATGCAATCAAGCCATACCTAAGGGCGGGGCAGGTCGTCTCTCTTGAAAGCACTACTTATCCAGGCACAACAGAAGAAGAGCTGTTGCCGCGTGTACAGGAGAAAGGTTTGCGTGTAGGAGAGGAGATTTTTCTGGTTTACTCCCCGGAGCGCGAAGATCCGGGCAATCCAAACTTTGAGACCCGTACAATCCCGAAGGTCATTGGTGGCCATACGCCCCAATGTCTTGAAGTGGGTGTTGCTCTTTATGAACATGCAATCGACCAAGTCGTGCAGGTAAGTTCGACCAAAGCCGCCGAGATGACCAAGCTTCTGGAAAATATACACCGTGCAGTCAATATTGGCCTGGTGAATGAGATGAAGGTGGTCGCGGACCGCATGGGTATCGATATTTTCGAAGTGGTCGATGCTGCCGCAACCAAGCCGTTTGGCTTTACAGCCTATTATCCAGGCCCAGGTCTCGGCGGCCATTGCATCCCAATTGATCCGTTTTACCTGACTTGGAAGGCTCGTGAGTATGGTTTGCACACCCGTTTTATCGAGCTTTCGGGTGAGGTTAATCAGGCGATGCCGGAATACGTTCTAAGCAAATTGATGGATGGTTTGAATGAGCGTGCCAAACCTCTAAAAGGCAGTAAAATTTTAGTGCTTGGTATCGCTTATAAGAAGAATGTGGATGATATGCGTGAATCCCCATCCGTTGAAATTATGGAACTGATCGAGGCCAAGGGAGGTATTGTCGGCTATAGTGATCCGCATGTCTTAAAATTTCCGAAAATGCGCGAGCACCATTTTGATCTTTCCAGTGAGCCCCTGACCGTTGAAGTTCTAAGAGCTTATGATGCTGTTATCTTGGCTACAGATCACGATAAATTCGATTACGAACTTATTAGTCAGCACGCTCAGTTAATAATTGATAGTCGTGGTAAATACCGCGCCCCTCAATCGAATATTATCAAAGCCTGATGACAGGAGAGTTTTAGATGAAGCGTTTTGCTCTGATCGGCGCTGCTGGTTATATTGCGCCACGTCATATGCGTGCTATCAAGGATACTGGTAATGCCTTGGTTTCAGCCTATGATATCAATGACTCGGTAGGCATCATCGACAGTATTTCGCCGCAAAGCGAATTCTTCACCGAGTTCGAGTTCTTTCTTGATCACGCCCACTGCCTCAAGCGCGATCCTGCGACCGCCTTGGACTATGTTTCGATCTGCTCGCCCAACTACCTGCATCACCCGCACATTGCCGCAGGCCTGCGCTTGGGCTGTGATGTGATCTGTGAAAAGCCTCTGGTACCGACCCCGCAGCAACTGGACCAGTTGCTCCTGATCGAGCAGGAAACCGGCAAGCGCCTGTTCAACATCCTGCAGCTGCGCCATCACCAGGCAATCATTGCCTTGAAGGACAAGGTTGCCCGCGAGAACAACCCGCACAAGTACGAAGTCGACCTGACCTACATTACCTCTCGCGGCAAGTGGTACCTGCAAAGTTGGAAAGGGGACCCACGCAAGTCGTTCGGCGTAGCCACCAACATCGGGGTGCACTTCTACGACATGCTGCATTTCATCTTCGGCAAGCTGCAGCGTAACGTTGTGCACTTCACTTCTGAACACAAGGCGGCTGGCTACCTGGAGTACGAGAAAGCACGCGTACGTTGGTTCCTGTCGGTCGACGCCAATGACCTGCCGGAGTCGGTGAAAGGCAAGAAGCCGACTTACCGTTCGATTACCGTCAACGGCGAGGAAATGGAGTTCTCCGAAGGCTTCACAGACCTGCACACCACCAGCTACGAGGAAATCCTGGCTGGTCGTGGCTATGGCATTGAGGATGCTCGTCATTGCGTGGAGACGGTCGATACTATTCGCAGTGCGGCCGTCGTCGTGGCAGCGGACAACGAAGCGCATCCGTTCGTTCAAGCCCTTTCTCGCTGACAGAGCGAGGTAGCACGGGTGGCCTTGCGCCACCCGTTTTCATATTCCCAAGCAGGATCTTGAGCCAGCGTGTCGAACGATAACTTCAACAAGCCAAACGAAGCGGGTGCGATACGCCACGCGCGCAGCATTCGTTTCGATATTCAGGGCTTGCGTGCAATCGCAGTTCTGGCGGTCATGCTTTATCACGCCAATAGTGGCTGGCTGAAAGCCGGCTATGTTGGCGTCGACATTTTTTTTGTCATCTCTGGTTTCATCATAACGGTATTGTTGACCGAGCGAAGCGATAAGATCGATCTCGTTTCATTCTATGTCAGCCGTATCAAACGCATTCTGCCAGCGTATTTCGTCATGTTGGTGGTGGTGTGCGCAGTATCCGCGATTTTGTTTCTGCCTAATGACTTCGCATTCTTTCTCGCCAGCCTGAAGTCCTCGGCGCGGTTTACCAGTAACCAGTATTTCGCTGACTTCGGTAGTTATTTCGCGCCGCGGGCCGATGAGTTGCCGCTTCTGCATACCTGGTCCTTGGCCATCGAGATGCAGTTTTACCTGTTCTTCCCTGTGATGGTCATTTGCTTGCCAAGGCAATGGCGTCTCATGGCATTTGCTTTGCTAGCCGCCATCCTGTTTGCCTGGAGCGGCTACCGTGTGCTGGGTGAATCGCAAGATGGGTTGTACTTTGCCCTGTCGGCACGGACTCCCGAGTTCATGGTCGGTGCTATCGTTGCCTTGCTGATGCGCCAGCGCGAGCTATCCATATTCCTTGCAAGCGTATTTGGTGGGCTGGGGGCAACCCTGCTGGCTTGGGCGGTGTTGACTATCGATAAGCAACACTTCCCAGGCTTCTGGTCTATCTTGCCTTGCGTCGGGGCAGGGCTACTCATCGCCGCTCGGCGTGGTCCGGTCAGCGCGTTGCTGGCCACTCGGCCGATGGTCTGGCTCGGCGGCATTTCCTATTCGTTATATCTGTGGCACTGGCCGGTGCTGGCATTCATTCGCTATTACACAGGGCAGTACGAGCTGACGGTCGCTTGGGTGCCGGTTTTCGTGGTCAGCTCTGTACTGTTGGCATGGCTTTCCTATCGCTTGGTCGAAACACCCGCCAGAAATGCTTCCGGTATGATGCGCCAGGTGCCAAAGTGGGCCGTAGGCGGTGCTGTGGTCGTGTTGGTGGTGTGGGGAGGACAGCGTGTGAACGCCTCGCTAGTCGCTCCGCTGCCTGTGGAGCTCACCCGTTATGCTGCTCCAGAACTGATTTGCCATGGCACCCAGGTGGGCGCGTGCAAGCGAGGCAAGGCAGATGCCGAAGTGTCCGTCCTGGTAATTGGCGATAGTCATGCTGCTCAGTTGAACTATTTCTTCGACCGGGTGGGGGAAGAGCAGGGTGTTGCTTACCGCGTGATCACTGCCAGCAGTTGCGTGCCTATCCCCGGCTTCGACTTTGAACGCCTGCCAGCCTGGGCGCAAAAACCTTGTCGCGCGCAGATCGAGGCCGTCGCCCGTGAGTTGCCGAAGGTGGAACGGGTAATCGTCGCAGGCATGTGGCAGTACCAGATGCAGAGCCAAACATTCGCCAAGGCGTTTGCTGAGTTTCTCGTCAATACTGCGGGAGCCCATAAACGCATAGTGGTGCTTGCCCAGGTGCCAATGTTTGAAACAGACGTACAGCGGGTAAGGCGCTTTACCGAGATTGGCCTGCCGGCGCCATTGACATTCAATCGCGAGTGGCAAGTTGCCAACCAGCAAGTTCAAGCCATTGTCGACCGCACGCCTGGCGTGCGTTTCCTGGACTTTTCCAACAGCAGCTTCTTTGCCGCTGCGCCTTATCAACAAGGCCTGCTCATCTACCGTGACAGCCACCACCTCAACGAGGTAGGTGCAAGTCGTTATGGGCACTATGCTGCCGAGCAATTGCAGCGTGCTTTCGATCAACCTCAGTCCAACGTGAGTCTGAAGCAATGAACTACTATCAGCACCCAAGCGCGATTGTCGATGAGGGCGCACAGATCGGTGAAAATTCCCGTGTCTGGCACTTTGTCCATGTTTGCGGGGGGGCTCGGATCGGTGCCGGCGTTTCGCTCGGCCAGAATGTGTTTGTGGGCAACAAGGTTGTGATCGGCGACCGCTGCAAGGTCCAGAACAATGTATCAGTCTACGATAATGTCACGCTGGAAGAGGGCGTGTTCTGTGGCCCCAGCATGGTCTTCACCAATGTCTATAACCCTCGTTCGCTGATCGAGCGCAAGGACCAGTACCTCGATACGCTGGTAAAGAAGGGCGCGACGCTTGGCGCCAATTGCACCATCGTTTGCGGCGTTACCATTGGTGAATATGCCTTCGTCGGTGCTGGCGCGGTCATCAACAAGGATGTACCGGCCTATGCATTGATGGTGGGCGTACCCGCACGGCAGATTGGCTGGATGAGCGAATTTGGCGAGCAACTGCAGTTGAACGAGCAGGGCGAGGCCTTCTGCTCGCATACGGGGGCGCGTTATGTGCTGAACGGAAAATTTTTGAACAAGATGGATGCCTGAGCATGATTGAATTCATTGACCTGAAGAGCCAGCAAGCACGTATCAAGGACAAGATAGATGCCGGCATCCAGCGTGTCTTGAGCCACGGCCAGTACATTCTTGGCCCGGAAGTACAGGAACTGGAGGAGCGCCTCGCCGCCTTCGCCGGCACCAAGTTCTGCATCAGTTGCGCCAACGGCACCGACGCTCTGCAGATCGTACAGATGGCCCTGGGCATTGGCCCAGGCGACGAGGTGATCACTCCGGGCTTCACCTACATTGCTACTGCCGAAACAGTCGCTCTGCTGGGGGCCAAGCCTGTATATGTGGACATCGACCCACGTACCTACAACCTTGATCCGCAGTTGCTCGAAGCGGCGATTACGCCGCGTACGAAGGCGATTATTCCAGTATCGCTATACGGGCAATGCGCTGACTTTGATGCGATCAACGCTATTGCTGCCAAATACGACATTCCAGTGATCGAGGACGCGGCGCAGAGCTTTGGCGCTTCGTACAAAGGCAAGCGCTCGTGCAACCTTACAACAGTTTCCTGCACCAGCTTCTTTCCTAGCAAACCATTGGGTTGCTATGGCGATGGTGGCGCGATCTTTACCAATGATGAAGCGTTGGCCACCGTTATTCGCCAGATTGCCCGGCATGGCCAGGATCGCCGTTATCACCACATCCGGGTTGGGGTGAATAGCCGGCTGGATACCCTGCAAGCAGCTATTCTACTGCCCAAGCTTGAAATCTTCGAAGAGGAGATTGCGCTGCGTCAGCAAGTGGCTAAATGGTATGACGTTGCGTTGAGTACGGCAGGATTAAACAGCATTCCATACATCGCTGAGCAGAATGTGAGTGCTTACGCTCAATACACGGTTCGCGTGCAAGATCGCGACATTGTTCAGGAAAAATTGAAAGCATCAGGTATTCCAAGTGTTGTTCACTATCCAATCCCGCTCAACAAACAACCCGCAGTAGCTGATTCTTCGGTATCCCTGCCGGTTGGTGATGAAATCGCAACGCAAGTGATGAGCCTGCCGATGCATCCTTACTTGGATGAGACGTCTGTAATGAAAATTGCCGCGGCTATCGCGGGATAATATTATGTATTTATCAGCTCGTCTCGATAGGTCGGTATTGTTGAATGCTTTGCTGTTTTTCGCCTATTTCCTGACTTTGGTATGGGTGAACAATAGCTATGTTTATATACTTCATGAGTACATGGGGGCGGCAGCAAAGCATATCGATTTCGGGCTGATAGTTTACCTGGCAGTTCTGGCTTCGATATGTGCGTTGCTGTGTGGAGGGCGCGTGGAAAGGCCTGGAGATCTTATTGTCTGTCTACTTTTTCTCGTGGTAGTACCCCATGCTCTTGTTCTAAATGCCGCAAACAACTTTTCACCCGATACGAAGCCATGGGAAGGGGTGTCACTGGGTGTAATGTTTGGGGTGGTGATAATCGCTTTAGCGAATAAAATTAGATTTTACGAAAGTCAAAGTAGGCAAAGTGATGCACTAAGTCGAAAATGTTTGGCGATTCTAGCGTTTGCCAATATTCTGGTCCTTTTTTTTATTTTTTTTAAAAGTGCAAGTTATTTTTCTTTTAGTTTTCCTGATCAGTACGTACGAAGAGCCCTGGCGCGCGATGTATTCCAAGCTGGCTCGGGGGGGGGGTATCTCGCATCCATAGGCACGCAGGCATTTTTCCCTGTGCTTTTTGCTTGGGGTGTCTACCGGAAATCGCATATATACATACTACTAGGTTTGGCAAATGCCTTTGTATTGTGGGGGGCGTTTGGCCAGAAATATCCTTTTATGGTACTACTGCTTATCTATTTTCTCATGCAGTACTTTAGGCGCTACGGCAATGTAAAGATTTCTTGGCTATTGTCCGGTGCAGTTATATTTTTGATGGCGGGGGCGCTGGAGTTTGAGGTGTTTGGTTATTCGTATCTAAACGACTATTTCGTGCGTCGTGCTTTCATCGTCCCCTCAACGTTGTTAGGGGCTGTGGATAATTTTGTTTTATTGTTTGGTTATAATTTCTATAGTGATACCCTGCTTAGTTCTATAATGGGCGTGGCGAAGTCGGAACCATTGACTTTTCGAATTGGGCAAGAAGTTTTCGATAATCCGAACTTGAATGCCAACGTAAATTTTTTCGCTATCGCTTATTTGCAGGCTAAGTATGTCGGGGTCGCCGTTGAGTCCCTGTTTGTGGGTGGGGTTGTGCTATTGTTGAATTTGTTGTACATGCGCTATGTCGCCTTCCTCACTATCCCTGTTGCGCTTCTCTTTGCGACAAAGATCCTAGAGCAGTCACTTTTGACTGTGTTGATGGGGTCCGGTGTTTTCTTGATGCTAGGGTTCATTGTACTTGTCTCCGTGCCTTTTACCTTCGGGGGAAGCAAATTCAATGAGCGCTAGTTTCTTGGGGCGTATAGCTCGTGTCTTAATGGGCACTATCGGAGCTCAGCTCATCACAATGGGAGTCATGCTCCTTCTTGTTCGCCTGTACACCCCTGCCGATCTCGGTGAATTTAGTGTCTGGCTATCATTTGCTACAATAGCCGCAGTTGCTATTACAGGTCGTTATGAAATGGCGATTTTTAATTGCAATGGAGCGCCTGATATTCAGGCTATACTTAAACTTATCTTCATTATTGCAGTATTGAGCTCGTTGGGGATCGTTGGTACTGCGATGTTGTGGGATGGCGTTTTCTATAACTTGCCACCTGTGATTTCTATATTCTGGGTGTCGCTTGTTGCTGTGATTTTTGGCATAGGGATGAATAAGGTCGTATTGTCGTTGCTGACCTATCAGCAAGCATTCAATAAGCTTGGCATCTCTCGAATCAGTCTTGCGGCGTGTATTGCGGTTGCGCAAGTTATTGCTGCCTACTTTTCTCAGGGCGTTTCGGGTCTAATTCACGGCCAAGTAATCGGAGTTATTACAGCGACGGGCCTTTCGTTGCTCTGGATTAACATTACTTGGCTAAGGGGGAGTATTAGCTCGAGTTGGCTGTCTGTGAAGGAGATGGCATGTCGGCATAAGAACTTTCCAAAATTCTCGCTTACTGCTGATCTTTTGAACACAGCAGCGAGTCAGCTTCCGGTTATATTTATTGCTGCTCGGTTTGGAAGCGAGGCAGCGGGTTGGTTTGCGTTGACTTTAAAAATGATGGGCGCGCCTATTTCTCTATTGGCAGCTTCGGTGCTTGATGTTTTCAAAGAGCAGGCAGCACGTGATTTTAGAGTGCAAGGGAATTGTTATCGAATATTCTTGAAGACGTTCTTCGTGTTAGCATCACTCGCTATAGTTCCGTTTGGAATTTTTGCACTAGTGGGCGAGTGGATTTTTGGTTTGCTCTTTGGTCAGGAGTGGGTAGAGTCAGGGCGTTACGCGGTACTACTGATTCCTCTATTTTTCATGAGGTTTGTCGTAAGTCCGCTAAGTTATACAATTTATATTGCGCAAAAGCAGAAGCTGGACTTGTTATGGCAGATAGGTCTGCTTTTGTTTACTTGGCTATGCTTCACGTTCTCCCAGGAAATTGATTCGGCTCTGTGGTCCTATTCAATCGGATATGCGGTGATGTATATGATATATTTTTGGATATCCTATCGTGCGGCGAAAGGAGAATCGCAATGATCGTCGTTGTTGATTACGGTGTAGGTAACATTGCTTCTGTACTCAATATGCTCAAAAAAGTTGGCGCCAAAGCCAAAGCATCAAATTTGCCGAGTGATTTGGAAAAAGCGGATAAACTAATCCTTCCTGGTGTGGGAGCGTTCGATGCCGGAATGCGCTGTCTACGTGAAAGTGGTTTGATCGATGTACTGAATGAACAAGCGTTAACCGTTCGAAAGCCTGTCATGGGCATCTGCTTGGGCTCGCAAATGCTGGGATGCGGTTCCGAGGAAGGTCAGGAGAAAGGTTTGGGTTGGATTGATATGGATATCGTGCGCTTCGAAAAGCGAAAAGGGCGCAAGGTTCCACACATGGGTTGGAATGAGGTTCAGCCCAGAGCCGATCATCCCATTTTGAATGGGCTGAACGAGCAGAGTCGATTCTATTTTGTTCATAGCTATTACATGCAGCCCAAGGTCGAAAGCGATACTTTATTGATTGCTAACTATGACCAGGAGTTTACTGCTGGAGTAATGAGGGAAAATATATTCGGGTTTCAATTTCATCCCGAAAAGAGCCACAAGTTTGGTATGCAGCTATTCAAAAATTTTGTAGGTCTCGAGCAATGATTAGGAAACGTGTTATTCCTTGTTTGCTTTTGCAGGATCGTGGGTTGGTTAAGACGGTAAAGTTCAAGGATCCGAAATATGTTGGAGATCCTATTAATGCAATTAGGATCTTCAACGAAAAAGAGGTTGATGAATTAGTTCTTCTGGATATAAGCGCTACGAAGGCGAAGCGTGATCCGGACTTTGAGCTTGTGGCGGAGATCGCGAGTGAATGCTTTATGCCAATTTGTTATGGTGGAGGTATCACCAAGCTAGAGCACGCACAAAAGCTTTTTGCCTTGGGTGTTGAAAAAGTTGCTATAAATTCGGCTTCAGCAGATGGCCTGTCTCTGATCAGCAGCATTGCAGCGCAATATGGTTCGCAAAGCGTAGTAGGTTCAATCGACTGCAAAAAGGGACTTTTGGGTGGGTATTCAGTGTGCACTCACAACGGATCTCGGGATATCAAGAAGTCTCCCGTGGAGTGGGCGAAAGCTTTAGAGCAGGCTGGGGTAGGAGAGATATTCCTGAATTCTATTGACCGCGACGGAACACAAAAGGGTTACGATCTCTCGCTGATTTCAAATGTGGTTAATAGTGTACATGTACCTGTCGTGGCCTGCGGTGGTGCCGGGTCTACAGATGATTTGCTTGCTGTATTCAACAACTGCGAAGTTTCTGCTGTATCGGCAGGTAGTCTTTTTGTATTTCACGGAAAACACAGGGCAGTCTTGATTAGCTATCCAGATATTAACAAGGACAGTAAGTGAAATATATTTTGTTGTTGTTGTTGTTTTTCTTTAGCAGCGCTTTTGGAAAAGACATCGGTGTTCATGCATTCACCGCTTTCGATACATCCGAAAATTTTTCAAGCGCGAACGGCTACGGTGTCGGCAAGGATGGGGTACTGTATTTCTCATATGGCCACCGTTACAATAACTTAGGGGACTACCGAAATCCGACTTTTGTGGCGAATTTTGCTAATATTCTTTATCGGGAAATTTTAAATGGTGATTCATCGAAGAGGGCACTATTCTTTAAACAGGTGAATTATCTACTAGAAAGTGCCGTAGAGGATAAGGCCGGCTATTATTGGGCATTTCCATTTGAAAATACCTATTATGATGCGCCTTTGGGGTGGTGGTCGGCCATGACCAGCGATCGAGTACTTGGCGTATTGGCAAGAGCTCACAAGCTGAGTGGTGAAAAAAAGTACCTAGAGTTTGCGAATAAAGTACTTGATAAACTTGCGCTATCGGTCGACAAAGGCGGTATGTCTACACATCTCGAGAATGGTGGTATTTGGCTGGAGGAGGTTGCTTACCATAGTAGCCCCTCTTACAAAGTCTTGAATGGTCATATTTTTGCGTTAGCGGGTGTTTATGATTTCGCTCATTATACTAACAGCGGCGAAGCAAAAAAGCTGCTTGAAGGTGGTGTGAAGGCTGTTAGAGATGCACTTCAAGACTATGACGCCGGTTTCATATCATATTACAGCTCGGCTAACCATAATGGGCACCGCAGCTATGCTGGTCGAGGTGACTACAATGGCATTCATGTCATGCAGATGCTTTGGCTTTATGAAATTTCGAATGACAGTTCGTTCTTGAAAGAGGCTCTTAGGTTTCAATCCTATGAACTCAATTATGGGGTTGTCACTGCGAGCGCCTCTACCAATGTAGCCACCCACGGACCAGATAAGATGGATCTTAGGTTTGGCAATAACTACTGGTCGTCTTCGATATTCCCGGTTTCAGTAATAATTGATTTACAAGCCTTAGAGGCTATTAAGAGTGTCGGCTTATTGGGGCATTCGGTCAAGGGTTCTCCCAGAGACTATACTGTTTCTATCTCCAAGGATAATGAAAATTGGCAAAAAGTTGCGAAGGTCGTTGGGAATGCCGATGATCGGTTTGTTGTGCCTTTTACTTATCTTGTGACCGCTCGCTATATTAAATTTGACATACTTTCTGATAACGGTAATCGGAATGTGGCTTTGGATGGAGTGGCCGTGTTTAAGGCGAATCCGGAGAAATATATAGTTGATAGGTGTAATTACTCTGTTTCACTAAAAAAACTTTCTGATGGTGATCACTCTACCGGAATTCCGGTACGTTGCGCAGGCTGGCTCCTGATCCCGAAAAGTGAGGTGAAAAAAGAAGTTCTGCATATTGACGTTAAGAGAGCCGATGTTTCAGGTGTTGCCAGTTTGGAGCTTGAGTATTCGAATGATCTGATATCCTGGAAGCAGCTTTCACGCCTGCCTGTCAACGACCGAAGCGTAACGTTTGAGAAAATTCCCGAAGCATCATATTACAGGGTGAAATTCGATCAAGCGATCTCCGTGATTAATGAATTCTATTGAGGTGTGTAATGACTCAAGTATGCTCCCGGTGTGTAATGGATACGTCAGACTCCCAGATCGTTTTTGATGATCATGGCGTTTGCAATCACTGTCGTAAGTTTGATGAGGTTCAGAGTCAGCAGCTATTTTCCGATGGTTCGGGCGCTCAACGGCTTGAGAATATCGTTGCGCAGATAAAAAAAGACGGTGCCGGTAAAGAGTATGATTGTATTATTGGCTTGAGTGGTGGTGTTGATAGCTCCTATTTGGCTCTTAAAGTCAAAGACTATGGCTTGCGTCCGCTTGTAGTACATGTCGATGCTGGATGGAATAGCGAGCTCGCGGTTAGTAATATCGAAAAGATAATAAAATATTGCGGTTATGATTTGCATACCCATGTTATGAACTGGGAAGAGGTTCGGGATCTGCAGTTAGCGTACATGCGTGCAGCTGTCGCGAATCAGGATGTACCTCAAGATCATGCCTTTTTTTCAAGTATGTATCATTTTGCAGTTAAGAATAATATTAAATATATTCTTAGCGGCGGAAATCTGGCGACCGAGGCGGTTTTCCCAGAAACATGGCACGGTAGCGCTATGGATGCGATTAATTTGCGCGCAATACATAAAATTTATGGAGAGCGCGCGTTGAATGATTACAAGACCATTAGCTTTTTTGAATATTATTTTTGGTACCCCTTCGTTAAGGGAATGCGGACTGTTCGTCCGTTGAATTATATGAATTATAATAAGGCCGAGGCGGAAGTTTATTTGCGAGATACAATAGGATATCGCTCCTACGCTCGTAAACATGGCGAATCTATTTTTACTAAGCTCTTCCAGAATTATTATCTACCAACCAGGTTTGGCTATGATAAACGAAAAATTCATTACTCCAGTATGATTTTATCAGGTCAATTGACTCGTGAAACTGCTCTGATAAAGCTTGCTGAGCCACTCTACGACCCTGAGGAGTTAGAAGCTGATATCGAATACTTCTGCAAGAAGATCAGGATCTCGCGGTCTCAATTCGACGAGCTGATGAATGTGCCAATACACGACTACTCCGACTTCAAAAACTGGGATGGTTTGCAGCGTTTTGCCAAACGTGCGCAAGGATTGCTCCAGAAGCTGATGGGTAGAAAGCTTCGAATCTATTCCTGAGAGCCATTTGCATAGGTTTATATGATGAAAGTAGTTCACTTGACGTCGGTGCATTCTCGATACGATATTCGAATTTTTCAAAAAGAATGTCGTACGCTTGCAAGTGCTGGTTATGATGTCACGTTGATCGTTGCAGATGGTAAAGGTGATGAGCAGGTAAACGGGATCCAGATATTGGATGTCGGTAAGCCTAGAGGCAGGTTGCAACGGATATTCAAAATTACGGGTGATGTTTTTACTAAAGCACTGTCGCTTGATGCGGATATATATCAGTTTCATGACCCAGAGTTGCTCCCGGTGGGTGTGAAATTAAAAAAGGCAGGGAAGGTTGTCGTTTTTGATTCTCATGAGGATGTTCCTAAGCAACTTTTAAGTAAGCCTTATTTGCACCCGTTTCTTATGAGGTGCATATCTGTTGCTTTTTTTGTGTATGAGCGCTTTGCGTGTCGTAATTTGGATTTTATCTTTGCGGCGACACCTTTTATTCGCGATAAATTTTTACGTATCAATTCGGCTAGTATCGATATAAATAACTTCCCAATGATTGGCGAGTTGGACGCAGCTGTTTCTTGGGAAGAGAAAAAAAAAGAAGTATGTTATGTGGGTGGTATCGCAAATATTCGTGGTATCTCACAAGTCGTTGATGCCTTCAGCCACGTTTCAGAGGGCGTGCGTCTCAATCTGGTTGGGCGCTTCAGCGAGGCTCATGTCGAACAACGGGTGCAGGAACTCGAAGGTTGGGCTTCCGTTAATCAGCTAGGCCAACTCGAGCGATCGCATGTAAGAGATGTTCTGTCTCGATCTTTGGCTGGTCTGGTAACCTTTCACCCGTTACCCAATCACATTGATGCCCAGCCTAATAAAATGTTCGAGTATATGTCTGCGGGGATACCTGTAATTGCGTCGGACTTTCCTCTATGGCGTCAGATAATAGATGGCAGTAATTGCGGTATATTGGTTGATCCAATGGATCCGCGCTCAATTGCGCATGCCATTGATGCTTTGGCCAAAGACCCAGAGCGCGCACGTCTTCTTGGTGAGAATGGTCGGAAAGCAGTAAGCGTACAGTACAATTGGGATATCGAGTCAAAAAAACTTTTGGCTTGTTATGAACAACTTTCGAAAAAGGTAAAAAAATGAAGATCTTAACAGTTTTGGGTGCTCGTCCTCAGTTTATTAAGGCGAGTGTTGTGTCCCACTTCATTTCCACTTTGCCAGCGGTCCAGGAGGTCGTTGTTCATACAGGACAGCATTTCGATTCGAATATGTCCGATGTTTTCTTCGATGAGTTAGGCATGAAAACGCCAGCTTATCAGTTGGATATCCACGGTGGCGGCCATGGCGACATGACCGGCAGGATGTTGATTGAAGTAGAGAAGGTTCTACTGCAAGAGCGCCCTGATGTAGTATTGGTATATGGCGATACTAATTCCACATTGGCTGGTGCATTAGCTGCGGTCAAATTGCATATACCGGTTGCCCATGTTGAAGCAGGACTGCGCTCTTTTAACATGGCGATGCCTGAGGAAGTGAATCGGATTCTGACCGACAGGGTTTCACGTTGGATGTTTACTCCTACTGCAACCGCTGCGAAGCATCTGAAAGAAGAGGGCGTGGGGGCCGCCAGTATCATTCCCGTCGGAGACGTCATGTACGACGTCGCAAAGTTCCATGGCGAGCGTGTTGACTCCAGCGGGCGCGTAATGGCCAAGCTTGGCCTCAAGGAAGCCGACTTTGTACTTGCAACAGTTCATCGCGCTGAGAACACCGATGATCCTTCACGACTTACCGCGATTGTCGAGGCCTTCCGCGACCTGTCTGCCGATTTGCCGATCGTGTGGCCAATGCATCCGCGGACGAGAGCGGTTCTGCAGAAGCGCGGGCAGTTGGAGGGTATGCCTGAGAATCTGCACCTTATTGATCCAGTCGGTTATCTGGATATGGTGCAGCTTGAGAAGCATGCAGCACTCATCGCCACCGATTCAGGGGGTGTTCAAAAAGAGGCATTCTTTTACGGAGTTCCATGTGTCACGCTACGAGATGAAACCGAGTGGGTCGAATTGGTCGAAGCCGGATGGAATCGATTGGTTTCGCCGAGGTCTTCGCAAGAGGTGGCAGCTGCCGTTCGTCAAGCCTTGGGCAGCAAAGGCCAGACAGTCCAGCCATATGGTCAAGGCAACGCAGCCGAGCTGATCGTACGCCGCCTTGTTGAGGACCTCGCTGAATGAAGAATGTCTGGATCCTCAACCACTACGCGCAGGAGCCAGGAGGGGCTGGCGGTACTCGTCATTACCAGTTGGCGAAAAATTTGCCTGCGCATGGTTGGAAGGCTTCGATTGTCGCGGCCAGTGTAGAGCACCAGTCTGGTCGGCAACGTCTTGCGGTTTCGGAGTCCGCCAGGCTTGATCAGTATGGCGGCGTTCCCTTCCTGTGGTTGAAAACATCGGAATATGAGGGCAATGGTACTGCGCGTATGCGTAATATGCTGGAGTACACCTGGCAGGTTGTTAAGCCCGGTAAGCTTACTGCATTGAAGACGCCCGACGTCATCATTGGCTCGAGTGTTCATCCATTTGCGGCAGCCGCTGGGGCAGTGCTTGCGTGGCGATATAGAGTACCTTTCGTTTTCGAAGTGCGGGATCTGTGGCCGGAAACGCTGATCGATATGGGGCGGTTAGAGCGCAACAGCATGATCGCTCGGACGCTTCGTGTATTGGAGAAGTGGCTTTATAAGCGCGCGAAGCGGATTGTAGTACTGCTGCCAAAGGCGCATGAATACATAGTGCCTATGGGCATTGATGCGCAGAAGATCGCCTGGATTCCCAACGGCGTCGATCTCCAGGATTTTCCTCGCCCGGAGGATAAGGTGGCCGGAGATGAGTTCACGCTTATGTATTTCGGGGCTCATGGTCCGGCCAATGGATTGGATAATGTTCTACGTGCGCAACATATCATCGAAGAAAATCCCGAAATGTCGCATGTTCAGCTACGGATTATTGGCAATGGCCCGTGCAAGGCCGAATTGATTGCCTTGGCTGGAGAGCTGGGCCTCAAACGCGTCAGTTTTGAAGACCCTGTTCCCAAGTGCGAGATACCGGCGTTGGCCGCGCAGGCGGACGCGTTTGTTTTCAACCTGATTAATGCTCCAGTGTTCAAATACGGAATCAGTTCAAACAAATTGTTTGATTTCATGGCTGGCCAGCGTCCGGTTCTGTTCTGCTGTGATGCGGGCAACAACCCCATCGAAGATTCTGGTTCTGGATTTACGGTTGAGCCAGGCAACCCCAAGGCGCTAGCCGACGCGGTCGCCAGGTTGTCGAGCCTGACGAGCGCCGAGCGAGCGGCCCTGGGGAATGCGGGAAGGCACTACGTAGAAGTCGAGCATGGTTTCGACAAGCTTGCAGGAAGTTTGGCGCGTTGTTTGAATGAAGCTTGTGAGACCAGCAGATGAAGAGAGTCGTTGATTTTGCCGGAGCCCTTATGGGCTTGATCATTTTGTCACCGGTTATAGTAGTCGTGGCAATATTGATAAAGCACAAGCTGGGAGGGCCCGTGTTATTCCGGCAGGTTCGCCCCGGACGTGAGGGTAAGCCTTTTGAGATGATTAAATTCCGCACCATGCGTGATGCTTACGACCACAATAATGTTCCGCTGCCCGATGCACAGCGTATGACCCCGTTCGGTAGTTTCCTACGTTCCAGCAGTCTGGACGAATTGCCGGAGCTGTGGAACGTACTTAAAGGCGACATGAGCCTCGTAGGACCTAGACCGCTGTTGATGGAGTATCTTCCGCTCTATAACGAGCGACAATACCTTCGGCATAGGGTAAGGCCAGGCGTTACCGGTTGGGCACAGATCAATGGGCGAAACGCTTTAAGCTGGCCGGAGAAGTTCGAACTGGATGTCTGGTATGTGGAAAATCGTTCTTTTTGGCTAGATCTGCAAATCATCGCGTTGACGGTTAAGAAAGTTATGAAGAAGGATGGTATTAGCGCTAGTGGAGAGGCCACTATGTCAAAGTTCACGGGCAATAAGTAATGAAAAAACTTGCAATCCTTGGTGCAAGTGGGCATGGGAAAGTGGTCGCCGATACCGCTGAATATTGCGGGTGGGAGGATATTACTTTCTTCGATGATGCATGGCCTTCCGTCACTAGTATTGGCGTTTGGGCTGTGATTGGTACTTGCAACCAGTTGCTTGAGCGAGTTCGTGAGTTTGACGGGATAATTGTAGCTATTGGTAATAATGCTGTTCGCCAGACCAAGCAGGCTGCACTCACTCAGCGTGGCGCTATTTTACTGACGCTGATCCATCCTTCCGCTTATGTCAGCTGCTACGCGACGGTAGGGGCGGGTACCGTGATATTTGCTGGAGCTGTTCTCAATGCCGGTGCCAGAGTGGGGCTGGGTGGGATTCTGAATACAGGGTGTAGTGTCGATCACGACTGCGTTCTAGGTGATTTCGTTCATATCAGCCCTGGTGCCAGGCTCGCCGGTGGGGTCGTGGCAGGAGATCGCAGCTGGGTAGGTATAGGCGCGTGCGTAAAGCAAATGCTGACCATCGGTGCCGCCGGGGTAGTGGGGGCCGGGGCTGCTGTCGTGGCAGATGTGGCAGAAGGTATGACAGTGGTTGGCGTTCCGGCGCGGGTTCTAAAATAATTCCACCAATTTTGGCCATGCGACGGTAGACTTTGTAGCCATATGCATTCTCGCCAGTTTGATGAATCAGGATTAGTTCAATGTTGAATACCCCCTTTTCTCCATGGCCATCTTTCTCTGAAGAAGAGGCAAACTGTGCTCGCGATATCATTCTGTCCAACAAGGTAAATTATTGGACCGGGGAGGAGTGCCGCCAATTTGAGCGAGAGTTTGCCGATTGGGCCGAGACTGATTATGCGGTCGCAGTGGCCAATGGTACGGTAGCGCTCGACTTGGCCCTACAGGCGCTGGGTATTGGCGCTGGTGATGAAGTAATTGTGACTTCCCGAACCTTTTTGGCCTCTGTTTCAAGCATCGTTAATGCCGGTGCCATCCCTGTGTTCGCGGATGTAAATGCGGATTCGCAGAATATTGATGCGTCAACCATCAAGGCAGTCCTGTCTCCTCGTACCAAAGCCATCATCTGCGTTCACCTTGCCGGATGGCCTTGTGATATGGACCCCATCATGGCCTTGGCGACTGAGCACGGGATCCGAGTAATTGAGGACTGTGCACAGGCGCATGGTGCCCGATACAAAGGCAGGGCGATCGGGTCGATAGGCCATATTGGTGCCTGGTCGTTCTGTCAGGACAAGATCATGACTACTGCCGGTGAAGGTGGCATGGTTACGACGAATGATCGTGAACTTTGGGCCATGATGTGGTCGTTCAAGGATCATGGAAAGAGCTGGGAAGCCGTGTACGAGCGACAGCATGCCCCAGGATTCCGTTGGCTGCACGAGAGCTTTGGCACCAACTGGAGAATGCTGGAGGTACAAGGCGGAATTGGCAGGATTCAGCTGAAACGGATGCCTCAATGGCACCAGTCGCGGGTGGCTAACGCTCGCCGTATCTGGGATTGCGCCAAGGCTTTGCATGGCTTGCGTGTTCCCGAGACTCCCAGTGACAGCGTGCATGCGGCGTATAAGTGTTATGTCTTCGTAGAGCCGGATCAACTCGCAGAAGGTTGGGATCGGGACCGGATTCTTAACGAGATCAGCGCTCGCGGCGTCCCTTGCTTTTCGGGCTCATGTTCAGAGGTCTATCTGGAGAAGGCTTTCGACAATACGCCCTGGCGACCCGAAGAGAGCTTGCCAGTGGCAGCGCGACTTGGAGAAACAAGCCTGATGTTCCTGGTTCATCCTACGCTGACGGACGCCGAAATAGCCAAGACTTGCGAAGTCTTGACAATGGTCATGCGCGACGCCGCTGGAAAATGAAATCCTGGGTGGTATCTAGCGCATGGAAACATTTGATACCGCCCAAGTTCAATTTGTCTGTCTTTTGTCAGGAGGGACGAATACATAGAGTGGGAAGGGGCCGGTCTGATCCTACGCGAGGTGAGTTTGGCAGCCGCTTACATTTCGGTGGCAATATAAGCCCGGAGCGGCTGTTGATGAGGTGCGAGACATACGCTGGATGACCGGGGGAACTATCCGCAGCAAAGGCGCGACGCTGATCGTCAGACAACGGAGGTAGCCTCTAAAAAACGAAAAAGTGGCTTATGTATGTTTCGCCGGGCATCTAATCAAGCTGTTTCACCTAACCGCCTAATCCATTCTTTAATTGCGCCAATGACCAACGCTACGAAAAGAGCGGTGAGCGTGGTGCCAAGCAATATTTTATACATGTTACCGCTGTAAGGAAGCTCAGTGGTTGTAATCTCTGACGAATAGGTCATTGACGAGCGGGATGCATTTTGCAACATGCTTAGGATTTTTATTTCTTTCGTATCTGCCATTTCTAACAAATCTAAGTATTTAATAAATTTTATTTCTTGCTGTTGATAGAGATGGTTCTGCGTCGAGGTTATCTCATTGATAGCGAGCTTAAGTTTTTTAATTGACTCTTCGCGATTCGCTGCAACAGTCGAGACCTCAACGATATTGGTTTTCTTTATAGGGTCTATTGTGGCGAGTTGAGCGTATTTATACATCATCGTTTCTGGACTTTCTAGTAGGTTGGAAGCGCTAGAATCCACGTTTAAGCTATCGCCTATCGCTACGTTCGCAATGCTCATGTGCAACGTCGGTCTGGTAATCGCATAGCCAAGGCCTATGGCAAATATCACAACGAAAATCAATATAATGGTTCGTATCTGCGGAGCCAGAAAACAAAAAAAATCACGCAATGAAATTTCGTCTTTAGAAAAACTTGCCGCCGTCATTCTTCAACTTTCTCCGCAGTATGGAAAAGCAATAACTATTAAATAAATTTTAAAGTTTCCGTCCAGTGTAAGCTTGATTTTATAAGTCTGGTGTTTGAAGTGTTTGGATCCTTATGTATAATGCATATGGTGGTTGATATTGTTTTGACATTATACGCGTTGCGGCTCGCCAGCACAATGCTTGGTCATTTTATGCTTGAGGGTATTAATTGTTGTCATGGAAAATCATTGGCACTGTTCATCGGGTATTTAGAACAACGACAAATAGAAGTGGAGAACTTACGAGTCGTTACTGCCGTGGAACTGCATATCAGAGATCCTACGGTAAACCGAAGTCTTACGCTGGGAAAGGTGGGGTTATTGATCCCGTTCGTCGGCATTCTCCTGAGCCTGCTGTCGCTACAGACGGCTCGGGAGTCATCGAGGCTGCTTTGGGTCTGGTTGATTCTGCTAGGTGTCCTTATTGTCGATGCAACCGTTACCTTATTACGACTGCTGCTGCGAAAAGAAATCTACGAGCCTCATCGAACCCTATGCTTATCAGTCTGCCTCCCACCAATATGGTCGGCATCTGCCGGTGACGCTGGCGGTGGTGTCGATTAATATGTTCTGGTTGTTGCCGTTGGCGGCATGTGTCGTATTGTGGAATGTGGATAGAATGTTGGCTTTAATCATTGCCTACGTGCCTTAGGTACTGCTGGCCGTCGGCATCTCGTGCTGGCGCGCTTGAGAAGGCTTGATTTAAAGGTAAAAATTCGCGTTTTCTGTTTATAGGTTGTCCAACGGTCGATGACAGTGCCGCGTCTATCGGGATCGATTGGGTTTAGGAGCTGGCCGAGGTGCATGAAGGATTTATGGGTAAATTAAGAACAGCGTTGCTGGGATTGCCAAGACGCCATAAACGGGCGATTCAGGTGGCTACAGACGTAATTCTGGTCTGGGTTGCGCTATGGCTCGCGTTTGTCGTTCGTCTCGGAGTCGAGGCATTGGCCACTCCGGTCGAAACGCACCTTTGGCTTTTTGCATCTGCCCCGCTGATCGCCATTCCAATTTTCATCCGCTTCGGCATGTACCGCGCCGTCATGCGTTACTTCGGCAACGACGCATTGATCACCATCTGTAAAGCGGTCAGCCTTTCTGCCTTGCTGCTGGCCCTGGTGGTGTATTGGTACAGCAACCATAAGACGGTCGTACCTCGCTCGATCATCTTCAATTACTGGTGGTTGAGCCTGATCATGATTGGCGGTCTGCGGCTGATGATGCGGCAGTATTTCCTGGGAGACTGGTTCACTGCAGCCCAACATGTCCCGTTTGCCAACCGTGACGACGGCTTGCCTAAGGTAGCTATTTATGGCGCTGGAGCCGCGGGAAACCAACTGGTGGCCGCGTTGCGCATGGGGCGGGTAATGCGGCCAGTCGCGTTCATTGACGATGACAGCAGCATCGCAGATCGTGTAATCGCCGGGCTTCAGGTCTACGAACCCAAGCAGATTCAAAAGATGATCGATACAACGGGGGCGCAGGAAATCCTATTGGCGATACCTTCGTCGTCCCGTGGTCGTCGTCGGGAGATCTTGACCTTGCTCGAAAGATTTCCACTGCATGTACGTAGCGTCCCGGGTTTCATGGACCTGGCCAGTGGCCGGGTCAAGGTTGATGATATCCAGGAAGTAGATATTGCGGACTTGCTCGGGCGTGACCCGGTACCTGCGCAACCTGATTTGCTCGAGCATTGCATCACTGGGCAGTCGGTTCTGGTCACCGGGGCGGGGGGATCAATTGGCTCGGAACTGTGTCGGCAGATCCTGGCGCTCAAGCCCACCACGCTTTTATTGTATGACCATAGCGAGTTCAACCTTTACAGCATCTTGTCCGAACTTGAACCACGAACTACCCGGGAGTCCTTATCTGTTCGTTTACTGCCCATACTGGGTTCGGTACGGGATCAGGCTAAATTGTTGGATGTGATGAAGACTTGGAATGTCGATACGGTCTATCACGCTGCTGCTTATAAACATGTCCCCATGGTCGAGCATAATATTGCCGAGGGGGTCTTGAATAATGTGATTGGGACGCTGAACACCGCTCAGGCTGCATTGCAGGCGGGTGTATCGAACTTCGTCCTGATCTCTACTGATAAAGCCGTGCGCCCCACCAACGTGATGGGCAGTACCAAGCGGCTCGCGGAGTTGACGTTGCAAGCCCTTAGCCGTGAGCTGGCGCCCGTGTTGTTCGGTGATAATGCCAATGTGTCTCGAGTCAACAAGACTCGTTTTACTATGGTCCGGTTCGGCAACGTGTTGGGATCGTCCGGTTCGGTTATTCCCTTGTTCCATAAACAAATCAAATCCGGCGGGCCGTTGACCGTTACCCATCCGAAGATCACGCGTTATTTCATGACCATCCCCGAGGCCGCACAACTGGTTATTCAGGCAGGTTCGATGGGATTGGGTGGCGATGTGTTCGTTCTCGACATGGGCGAACCGGTAAGAATTGTCGAACTGGCGGAGAAAATGATTCACCTGTCTGGCTTGAGTGTCCGCTCGGAGAGGAATCCTCACGGTGACATTTCAATCAAATTCACAGGCCTGCGGCCCGGTGAGAAGCTTTATGAAGAGTTGTTGATTGGTGACAACGTCGTTGCTACCCCGCATCCAATGATCATGAGTGCCAACGAAGATCATCTTCCCTGGGATGTGCTCAAGACCAAGCTGGCTGAGCTGCTGGCTGCGATTGAACACGATGACTACACCCGGGTCCGCCAATTGCTTCGGGATACCGTCAGCGGGTATGCCCCAGACGGGGAGATTGTTGACTGGATCTATCAGCAACGGCGTCTTGAGCCCTGATTATTACATAATCTGTAACGTACCCATTTTTGACAGCGACTCAGCATCGCCTAAGTTTGAGAAGCAGCTTCGGAAAAGCTGCTTCTCTCTCAACGATGTCATGGAGCGTCACTTATGCGTACAGGCTATTTCTACTCCCTGGTTTTTGCTCTGCTGACCAGCGCCTCTATTGCCGCCATTGCTGCACCTTCAGCACAAATCGATACAGCGGCAACGCCGAAGGCAATAAACATCTCGCCCAAGCCCCAAGAGGCCAAAGTGAACCTTAACGAGGCAGATGCCCCTACGCTGCAGCGCGAGCTGGCGGGTATAGGTGAGGCCAAAGCGAAGGCGATTGTTGCATACAGGGAAGCAAATGGGGCGTTCTCTTCAGTTGAGGAATTGTTGGAGGTCAAGGGAATTGGCAAGGCGATCCTGGACAGGAATCTCGACAAGCTGGAAGTGAATTGAAGTGAGATAGCGAAAGAGGCCGGTCGAATGACTGGCCTTTTGCGTTTTGGCGAAAAAGAAGCCAAGGCAACGATTCGACGGCATCCGATAAGTAATAAAACTTGGCACAAATCATGATTACTCACTAGCAGTCGATTGTTGAACAATCTGAGGCATTGAGCATGAACACGGGACTTTCCCTCGCGGACCAGATCACCCTGGAGCTACGCGCCGACATCATCGGAGGCTGCTTGCTGCCCGGCATGGCCTTGGTGGAAAACGATCTGGTCTCGGCCTATAACGCCTCGCGCAATACCATTCGTGAGGCGTTGCATCGCCTGGGGCAGGAAGGGCTGACCCGTTATGTGCGTAACAAAGGGGTGATGGTTCGCAGGTTGGACAGTGACGATGTGCGGGATCTGTTCAAGGTTCGTCGCACCCTGGAGCTTCAGGCGATCATGAACAGCCAGCTGTTGGGCGTGTATCGATCCGATCGGATGTATGAGGCCCTCGAGGCGGCCGAGCTGGCCCGGGAGCGTGAAGACTGGCGCGCGGTGGGGACCCACAGCCTGGCGTTCCATCAATATATCGTCGGGTTGATGGGCAGCCCTTTACTCGACGAGTTTTTCACCAACGTGGTTGCGCAGTTGCGCCTGGCGTTTTTCTCGGCGCCTGATGAACCACGGTTCCAGGCGCCATGGTTGGCCCGTGATCGGCAGATCCATTCTTGGCTGATTGAAGGCGACAAACAGGCGGCGCATGAGGCGATGAGCCTCTATCTCGATGATTCCGAGCAGATGCTTTTGCAATTGCTGACACCCGTTAATAAACACTGATCAAGGACCTGTGCCATGTACAAAGACTACCCAGCCGCCTACCAAGTCAGCAAAGGCTCAGCCCTGCAGGTGGACAAGCCCTTCTACGACCGGATCCGCACCCAACAGGACAAACGCACGTTGATCGAGCAATTCGAAGTGCCGATTCGCACCGGTCGAGCCTGGCATGTTCCGGCTGGTCACGTGTTTCGCGTCACCACTCCGGTGGGGCCGCAGGTGGGCGATTTCAACGTCTGGAATGCCCACGACCCGCGGGAGCGCTTGTGGGCGGCGCGCACTCGGCAGCTGCAAGGCGCTCATGTCAGTACTCATGACCGGCTCTGGTCGAACCTGCCTTTCTTGAGACCTCTGGTGACCATTACCGATGACAGCCTGGCCGGCTACGGTATCGATGAGCATGGCGGACGGCTGCACGATCTGTTGGGTACACGCTGTGATCCCTATGTGAACAGGATGCTGACCGGTGAGGATTTTCATCATCACTGTCATTCGAACCTGACCCGCGCGGTGTTGCCCCATGGCCTTACGGAGTTCGACGTGCACGATGTGCTGAACATTTTCCAGTGCACCGGGCTTAACCATGACGACATGTACTTCATGAAAGCCTGTCCGGCGCAGAAGGGCGATTACTTGGAGTTTTTTGCCGAGATCGATCTGCTCTGCGCCTTATCCACTTGCCCTGGCGGTGATCTGTCGCTGGCAATGTGGGGACCGGACGCACAGGATCCGCTCAGCGTCTGTCGTCCACTGGGTGTGGAGATCTATCGGTTGGAAGATGCGTTGCTGGACGGCTGGAGCCAGCCCGAGCGGGCGGCCTACAAGGGCCTGCATGGCTTGCAGATTGCCAAGGCGGATTGGGAGAAATAACGTACTGATTTTTCCTGTGGCGAGGGAGCAAGCTCCCTCGCCACAGGAAAAATGTGCAGGCCAGGGCCCGAGCAGTTCAACGATCCTTGGCCTCCTTCGCATCCATCTCCGCATTCCGTTCGGCAACGCGCTTGCGTTGCTCCTCGGTCAGTTCGACCTTGTTGGCGGTGTCGCGTAGCAGCATCAGGCCTCCGACGATCGAGCCGATTGCAACTATCAAAATCAGCCAGGCATACCAGGGCATAGGACTCTCCTTGAGGGCGGGCCAGTGGGCGTCGTTCACCCAATCCGCCACACCTACCATTTATGAGCGAAGGTTGCTCGCAGTGGTTCAATACTACCCCTGTTCTACCGGATGTAGCTCATGACGCGGCCAGCAGGCCATCGTTCATTTTTACGAATTCTTTATTCCTCGACCCCACCCTCGATCTCGTTCCTTTACAGCCTCCCTGCCGACAATCACTCCACACGCGGCCCGACGCCGCACCACGGAGAAACCCCATGAATGTCCTGGACGGGGTGTCATTGCTACTGGCAGTGGCGCTGTTCATTTATCTGCTGGTTGCGCTGTTGCGCGCGGACCGGAACTAGGAGCGGTTATGCACGGTTATGACTATGGGCTGATCCTCGCCTTCTTCGCGCTGGTGCTGATTCCGGCTCCATTGCTCGGGCGGTTCTATTACAAGGTCATGGAAGGGCAGCGCACCTGGCTTTCGCCGGTTCTCGGGCCGTTGGAACGAGGCTGCTATCGACTGGCGGGTGTGGATCCGCAGGTGGAACAGAGCTGGCAGAAATACACCCTGGCCTTGCTCGCCTTCAATCTGGCGGGTTTCGTGTTGCTGTTCGCAATTCTCCTGTTGCAAGGGTACTTGCCGCTCAACACCGAGCAACTGCCCGGCATGGAATGGACCCAGGCCTTCAATACGGCCGTCAGTTTCATGACCAACACCAACTGGCAGTCCTACAGCGGTGAAGCGTCCTTGAGCTACCTGAGCCAGATGATTGGCCTCACCGTGCAGAATTTTGTCAGCGCCGCCACCGGCCTGGCTGTGCTGGTAGCACTGTGTCGCGGAATCGGGCGTAAATCGGCAAGGACCCTTGGCAATTTCTGGGTCGACATGACCCGGGCCACCCTCTACGGGTTGCTTCCACTGTGCCTGTTGTTGGCCTTGTTCCTGGTGTGGCAGGGCGTGCCGCAGACGTTTGCGCACTATGTGCACGGCGTGACGATGCAAGGGGCCGACCAGGTGATCCCGTTGGGCCCGGCTGCCAGCCAGATTGCGATCAAGCAACTGGGTACCAACGGTGGCGGTTTTTTCGGCGTCAACTCGGCGCACCCGTTCGAGAACCCGACGGCCTGGAGCAACTTGTTCGAGCTCGCTTCGATCATCCTGATTCCCGCCGCACTGGTGTTCACGTTCGGCCATTACGTCAAGGACCTGCGTCAGAGTCGGGCGATCATCGCCTGCATGCTCGCGCTTTTCTTGATCGGCGGTGCGACTTCGTTGTGGGCCGAATACCGACCCAACCCGGCACTGGCCGATGCGGCCGTGGAGCAGGTCGCACCGTTGGAAGGCAAGGAGGCGCGCTTTGGCACCACCGCCTCGGTGCTGTGGTCGGTGACCACCACGGCGGCGTCCAACGGCTCGGTCAACGCCATGCACGACAGCCTCAACCCCCTCAGCGGCATGGTCGCGCTGGTGAACATGATGGTTGGCGAGGTGATCTTCGGTGGCGTCGGGGCCGGGCTCTACGGGATGTTGTTGAATGTGCTGATCGCGGTGTTCCTGGCCGGCTTGATGATTGGCCGCACCCCGGAATACCTGGGCAAGAAACTGGGCGCCCGGGAAGTGCAGTTGCTGGTGGTGACCCTGTTGGTGATGCCCGTGAGCGTGCTGGTGCTGGGCGCCATCGCCGCAAGCCTGCCCGGGCCTGCCGCTGCGGTGAGCAACCCCGGCGCCCATGGTTTCAGCCAGTTGCTGTACGCCTACACGTCGGCAGGGGCCAACAACGGTTCGGCATTCGGCGGATTCGGTGCGAACACGCCGTTCCATAATCTGATGCTGGGCCTGGGCATGTTGATCGGCCGTTTTGGCTACATCCTGCCGGTGCTGGCGTTGGCCGGCAGCCTGGCGCTGAAGAAAACCGCCCCGATCGGCCAGAACAGTTTCCCCACCCACGGCCCGCTGTTCGTGACCTTGCTGACCGTGACCATTTTATTGGTGGGCGGCCTGACCTTCCTGCCGACCCTGGCCCTGGGCCCGATTGCCGAACACCTGAGCATGGGTTTCTGAGGATCCGATGATGAATATGCCCGCACCCCAAGCAGTCTCCACTCAGGCACCGCAAGCCGCGAAAACCGCCATCTCCGCGCTGTGGCGGCCGGCGTTGATACAAGCTTTCGTCAAACTCGATCCGCGACAGTTGCACCGTGCACCGGTGATGCTGGTGGTGGAGCTGACGGCAGTCCTCACCACTGTGCTGTGCTTTATTCCCGACAGTACCGTGCCGACGTTCGTTGCCGCGCAGATCGCACTCTGGCTTTGGTTCACCGTGCTGTTCGCCAACTTCGCCGAAGCCCTGGCCGAAGGGCGTGGTAAGGCCCGGGCCGACAGCCTCAAGGCGGGTAGCGAAGGCCTGAGCGCACGGCGCCGGACCGCCAATGGTTTTGAAGTCGTCCCCGCCACCCGTTTGCGCAAGGACGATGTGGTGCGCGTCGAGGCAGGGGAGATGATTCCGGGCGACGGCGAGGTGATCGAAGGCATTGCCGCGGTCAACGAGGCGGCGATCACGGGTGAGTCTGCGCCGGTCATTCGTGAATCCGGCGGTGATCGTTCGGCGGTCACCGGCAACACGCGGTTGGTCTCCGACTGGTTGCTGGTGCGCATTACCAGCAACCCCGGCGAGTCGACCCTGGACCGCATGATCGCCTTGGTCGAAGGTGCCAAGCGGCAGAAGACGCCGAACGAGGTGGCGCTGGACATCTTGTTGATCGGCCTGACCCTGATCTTTCTGTTGGTGGTGGTGACACTGCAACCGTTCGCCCACTTTGCCAACGGCAGCCTGCCACTGGTGTTCCTGGTGGCGCTGCTGGTCACGTTGATCCCTACCACCATCGGCGGGTTGCTGTCGGCCATCGGCATCGCCGGGATGGATCGGCTGGTGCGCCTGAACGTGATCGCCAAATCCGGTCGCGCGGTGGAAGCGGCGGGGGATGTGCACGTGCTGATGCTGGACAAGACCGGCACCATCACGTTCGGCAATCGTCGTTGTGCAGCGGTTCATGCCGCCCCTGGTGTGAGCATCAAGGCGCTGGCCGAAGGCGCGCTGTTGGCCTCGTTGGCGGACGACACGGCTGAAGGCAAGTCCATTGTGGAATATCTGCGGGCTTTGCATCCGCAGCCCGAGCCTGCCTTGCAATCGCTGACGGCGGTACCGTTCAGCGCTGAAACCCGTTTGTCCGGTGTCGATCATCAGGGGCGGATATACCGCAAGGGGGCAGTGGATTCGCTGCTGGGTTTTATCGGCCTGCCGCGCAACCAGTTGCCGTCGATGCTTGCCCAAGAGGTCGACAAGATCGCCCAGAGCGGCGGCACGCCCTTATTGGTGTGCGTGGACGGCAAGCTGCTGGGCGCCATCCATCTCAAGGATGTGGTGAAACCGGGTATCCGCGAACGTTTCGCCGAATTGCGCAAGCTGGGCATCCGTACCGTGATGGTCACTGGCGACAACCCACTGACCGCCGCCGCGATTGCCGCCGAAGCGGGTGTCGATGACGTATTGGCCGAGGCCACGCCGGAGAAGAAGCTGGCGCGTATCCGCCATGAGCAGAATGACGGTCGGCTGGTCGCCATGTGCGGCGACGGTGCCAACGACGCCCCGGCCCTGGCCCAGGCCGATGTCGGCATGGCGATGAACGACGGTACGCAAGCGGCGCGGGAGGCGGCCAACATGGTCGACCTCGACAGTGACCCGACCAAGTTGCTGGACGTGGTACAGATCGGCAAGGAACTGTTGGTGACCCGTGGAGCACTGACCACCTTTTCCATTGCCAATGATGTCGCCAAGTACTTCGCGATCCTGCCGGCTTTGTTCGCCTCGATTTATCCACAGCTCGGCGTGTTGAACGTGATGCACCTGACCAGCCCGCAGAGCGCCATCCTCTCGGCCATTGTGTTCAACGCGCTGATCATCGTCGTGCTGATTCCATTGGCCTTGCGCGGCGTGCGGGTGCAGGCGGCGAGCGCGGCGGCGTTGCTGCGGCGTAATCTGCTGATCTATGGCCTGGGTGGGATCGTGGTGCCGTTTGTGGGAATCAAGGGGATTGATGTGTTGTTGACGGCGTTGGGGCTGGTCTGAGCCTACCTCTATATGTCCGGTAAAACGAGTGAGCATTGTGGGGCTGCTGCGCAGCCCAACGGGGATGAATCCCCTCGCCACAAATGTGTTTTCAACTGAGGATTTTGGAATGTTCAGATTAGTTCGCCCGGCCTTGAGCCTGCTGCTCCTGATGACACTGATCACCGGAGTTGCCTATCCGCTGCTGGTCACGGGCGTGGCGCAAGTTGCCTTTCCCGTCCAGGCCAACGGCAGCCTTGTCGAGGGAGCCGACGGCAAGGTGTGCGGTTCATTGCTGATCGCCCAGGACTTCCAGGGGGATGCCTGGTTCCATCCACGTCCCTCGGCTGGCACCTTCGCCACGGTTGCCAGCGGCGCGAGCAATCTTTCCCCGAGCAATCCGGCCCTGGCCTCGCGGATAATCGATGATGCTCACAAGCTTTTGGTGCCAGGTCAGGGGCCGGTGCCGCTGGCGCTGTTGACCACTTCCGGCAGCGGACTGGATCCGCACTTGCCACCGGCAGCGATTGCCTATCAACTGACGCGAGTCGCCGCGGCGCGCAATCTGCCGGTCTCGACCTTGCAGCAGTTGCTCGACACTCACATCGAGCAACCTCTGGTGGGGCCGCCAGTGGTGAATGTGCTGGCGTTGAACCTGGCGCTTGAGAAACTCTGAACCTGTGAGGACGCTTTCGCGAGCAAGCCCGCTCCCACACGTTCAGCGCAATTATCTGTGGGAGCGGGCTTGCTCGCGAAGGCCTCGGAACACTCACTGCATCAATATCTGAAAGCAAGAGAACCACACCATGAGCGACTCCGGCCGCGCCGATGCCCTGTTAGCCAATCTGCCCCGCGCTGGCCGTGGTCGGCTCAAGGTCTTTCTTGGCGCGGCGCCAGGTGTCGGCAAGACCTTCGCCATGTTGCAAGCGGCCCACACCCAGTTGCGGCAGAACGTGAAAGTCATCGTCGGCGTGGTGGAGACACACGGTCGCGCTGAAACCGAAGCGCTGCTCGGTGGCCTGGTGCAGCAGCCTTTGGTCCGCTCCGAATACCGTGGAGTGATGCTCGAGGAAATGGACCTCGACGGTTTGCTTGCCGCCCGGCCAAAGCTGGTGCTGGTTGACGAACTGGCCCACAGCAATGCTCCCGGCAGTCGCCACGCCAAGCGCTGGCAAGACATTCAAGAGCTGCTTGCTGCCGGCATCGATGTCTACACCACCGTCAACGTCCAGCACTTGGAAAGCCTCAATGACCAAGTGCGTGGCATCACCGGGGTGCAGGTTCGCGAAACGCTGCCGGATTGGGTTCTGCAGGAAGCCGATGAACTGCTGCTGATCGACCTGCCGCCCCGTGAATTGCTGGAGCGCCTGCGCGATGGCAAGGTTTATGTGCCAGAGCAGGCCCGCGCGGCAATCGATGCTTTCTTCACCCAGACCAATCTGACGGCCCTGCGTGAGCTGGCGATGCAGACTGCCGCCGCGCAAGTGGACAATGATCTGGCGCTGGGCTATCGGCAACTGGGGCAGGCCGCCCCGGTGGTGCGGGGGCGGTTACTGGTGGGGGTAGACGGCGATGCCCAAGCCGAGCGCCTGGTGCGCCATGCCAGCCGCGTCGCCCAGCGTCGGCATCTGCCGTGGAGCCTGGTGCATGTGGACAACGGTGGTGCCCGGGACGAGGCCTCGCGCCAGCGCCTGCAAAGCGCCCAGCAACTGGCGGAGCGTCTTGGTGGCGAAGTGGTGTTGTTGCGTGCCGGCGAAGTGGCCAGGACCCTGGTCCAGCATGCCATCGAACGTCGAGCCACTCTGCTCCTGGTAGGGCAGTCCCGACCTCGTTTGCGCAGACGATGGTTCGGTGGCGGCCTGGCCTCACGCCTGTTGCGCGATGCCCGGGGGCTGGAGATCAATGTACTGGACAGTGAGGAACAACTACGTCCCGCCCGCGTTCACTCAAGTCGCGTCCAGACCGGCTTCGACTACGTATTGGCGTTGCTGGCGACCGTGGCGGCCAGTGCGTTGGCCTGGGGCATTTCGGGGCTGCTGGAGTTACCCAATATCTCTTTGGTGTTTCTGATGGCGGTCTTGCTGGTGGCGGTGCGCAGCAGCCTCGGCCCGGCGTTGGCCTGCGCGGCGCTGTCGTTTCTGGCCTATGACTTTCTGTTCATTCCGCCGAATTTCTCCCTCACCATCCAGCGCGACGAAGACGTGCTGACGCTGGTGTTCTTCCTGCTGATGGCGGCGCTGACCGGCAACCTCGCCGCCCGCCAGCGTCGCCAGTTGCAGGCGCTGCGCGACACCCAGCAGGAAACCGGCGAATTGCTCGATCTGTCCCGCAAGCTCACGGCTGCCACTGATCGCCAGGCGGTGATCAGCGCCGCCACGCAGCACTTTAACGGTTGGCACGACTTGCAGCTGTGCCTGCTCAATCGAGATGGCCAGGGGGGCTGGAAGGTCGAGACCGCCGAGCCGCTGACGTTCGTCGAGGCCGAACGCGCGGCGGCCGACTGGGCCTGGCAACATGACCAACCGTCCGGCGCCGGGACCGGGACGCTGCCGTCCGGACGTTGGTGGTGGTGGCCGTTGTCGGTGGAAGGTGGACCGCTGGCGTTGCTGGGCGTGCGTTCGAAAAACGACAGCCCCTTGAGCGGTCAACGCCGGCGCTGGTTGGCGGCCCTCAGCCAGCCCCTGGCCCAGGCGCTGGCCCGGGCGCAACTGGCTCAGGACCTCGAAGCGGCGCGCTTGCACGGCGAGACCGAGCAACTGCGCAGCGCCTTACTGGCCTCGGTGTCCCACGATCTGCGCACGCCGCTCACCGCCATGCGTGGCAGCATCGACAGCTTGTTGGCGCTGGGGGAGGCGATCCCGCTGGCGGATCGTCGCGAATTGCTCGAAGGCACCCGCGATGAGGCCGAGCGTCTGGACCGCTACATCCAGAACCTGCTGGACATGACCCGTCTCGGCCACGGTGCCCTGAAACTGGCGCGGGACTGGGTGGCGCCGGCCGATATCGTCGGCAGCGCGTTGAACCGCCTGAGGGCGGTGCTGGCGCCGCTAATGATCAGCGTCGAGGTGCCCGACCGATTGCCATTGCTGCATGTCCACGCGGCGCTGATCGAGCAGGCCTTGGTGAACGTACTGGAAAATGCCGCGCGTTTTTCGCCGGCTCACGGGCGCCTGCAACTGAGCGCAGGCACGACGGACAGTGACATGTTTTTTGCCGTGGCTGATGAAGGGCCTGGGATCCCCGAGCAAGAACGGGAGAAAATCTTCGACATGTTCTACACCGCTGCGCACGGCGATCGGGGCGGGCAGGGCACGGGGTTGGGGCTGGCGATCTGTCGGGGCATGGTGGGCGCCCATGGCGGGCGGATCAGCGTAGGCGATGGCATCGACGGGCGCGGCACCTGCATCACCCTGCATCTGCCGTTGCAGGCACAACCGGGCATGGACGATGAAGCCTGAGCCGGTCTAGGTTATTCTCAGCCATTGATTTCAGTGAACGGACCCCATGAGCCAGACCGCGACCCTCCTGGTCATCGATGATGAACCGCAGATCCGCAAATTCCTGCGCATCAGCCTGACCTCCCAGGGCTACAAGGTACTGGAGGCCGGTACAGGGGCCGACGGCCTGGCCCAGGCTGCATTGAACAAGCCTGATCTGCTGGTGCTCGACCTGGGCCTGCCTGACATGGATGGTCAGCAGGTGCTGTGCGAGTTCCGCCAATGGTCGACGGTGCCGGTGCTGGTGCTCTCGGTGCGGGCCAGCGAAGCCCAGAAAGTCGAGGCGCTGGACAACGGCGCCAACGATTACGTGACCAAGCCGTTCGGCATCCAGGAGTTCCTGGCTCGCGTCCGCGCTCTCTTGCGCCAGGCGCCGGCAGGCGAGGCCCGGGAAGCGGCGCTGACGTTCGGTCCGTTGACGGTGGACCTGGCGTATCGCCGAGTACTGCTGGACGGCGTCGAAGTGGCGCTGACCCGCAAGGAATACGCCGTGCTGGCGCAACTGGCGCGGCACCCCGGACGGGTCATCACCCAACACCAATTGCTCAAGGATATCTGGGGCCCGACCCACACCGAGGACAGCCACTACCTGCGCATCGTGGTCGGCCACCTGCGGCAAAAACTGGCCGACGATCCGACTCGTCCCCGGTTCATCGTGACCGAGGCGGGGGTGGGGTATCGGTTGGTGGGAGAGGGTGGGCTGTAGCTCATCTTCGCCAGGGCGATTGCCTTCGCGAGCAAGCTCGCTCCCACATTTGAATCAAGGCAGGACACTCGTTAGTGAACACAGCTAGTTCAATGTGGGAGCGAGCCTGCTCGCGAAGAGGCCCGAACAGCCACCGAAATCTCAGTTCTGCTCACTCTCGTACCGATCCAGGGTGTCGCTGGCAATCTCCCTCCCCAGGGCGATCAACTCCGGCGCCTTGTAAAACTCGAAGAATCGGCACACCCGTTTTGGCACGTTGATCAGTACGTCCGGGGGATACCCGGCGATCTTGTATTGGGCCAGCGAAGTTTGCATCACTTCGAAACTCTGGTTGATCAAGTCCAGCAACGAGGCCGGGCCGACGTTGTCGATGATGAACGAGCCGGTGGCGGACCTCGGTGCGCCTTCGGCCTCCGGCGCCGCGGCCGGTTGTTGGCCTTCGGGTTCGACGGATTCGAGCCAGGCGTTGATGTCGGCGGCCTCGGCCTTCAATGCTTCTTGCTCCAGCAGTAACAATTGCTCGGCCTGCTTGCGCCGAAACGGCAACTTCGATCCCAGGGAGGTGATGAGGTTGTCGAATCGACTCTTGAATGCGGCGGGACGTGGAATCACCGGCAGGCTGTACTGCCGCTGGTTGGTGGCATTGAGGTTGACCGCGATGATCAGATCGCAGTGGCTGGACACCACCGGCACGATCGGCAGCGGATTGAGCAGGCCGCCGTCCACCAGCATGCGATTGCCTTGCATCACTGGCGTGAACAGGCTGGGAATGGCCGCCGAGGCGCGCATCGCCTGATGCAGGCAACCCTCCTGGAACCAGATTTCCTGTTGGTTGGTCAGGTCCGTGGCCACGGCAGTGTAAGGGATGCGCAGGTCTTCGATATTGAGTTCGCCGACGATCTTGCGAATCTGTCCGAAGACTTTTTCACCGCGGATCGCACCGAGGCGAAAACTGACATCCACCAGACGCAAAACGTCCAGGTAATCCAGGCTTTCGATCCAGTTGCGATAATCCCGGAGCTTTCCGGCGGCATAGATTCCACCCACCACGGCCCCCATCGAGCAACCGGCGATGCAGGCAATGTCGTAGCCGCGCCGTTCGATTTCCTCGATCACCCCGATATGGGCGTAGCCCCGTGCGCCGCCCGAACCCAATACCAATGCGACACGTTTTGTCATGACCCGGCCTCTTGTCGAACAGACTTCAACAATGCACTTATCGAGGGCCCGGCTCAATCGTTGTGGCACAGGCGTCGTTTTTTGACACGCTGGTGTGACATTTTTGTATGCTCGCCCACACTTGAATTAAGGCGGTCGGGCCAAGGCACTTTTCGCCTTTGCGACCGTCTTACCAGCACGACTGTTTGACCTGACTGAGGTGTAATGATGAAAGCCCGGAACTGCCTGCCCCTGATAGCATCCCTGATGGTTCTGGCCCTGGCCGGTTGCGCAGGCAAAACAGCTTATCGTGACAGCTGCGGTAGCCAGCTCGATGCCGCCTGGCATGAACTGGACCTTGCCAAGGCCGAAGGGTTTGCCGGTACCGTCAGCTATTCCAAGGCCCTGTCGCTGCTGACCGGTGCCAAGACCCAGCAGCAATTCGAGGCCTTCGAAGGCTGCTCCAAAAAGGCCGAGAAGGCGCGCTTCTACATCCGCGAGTCCCGCGCAGGAAGATAACGGCAGCGGCAAGTAGCAAGCGACAAGCTGCAAGAGAAGCACGCAACACACCTCTACTTGCAGCTTGAAGCTTGCGGTTTGAAGCTGCGTGCGGAGTACGCCCCCATGATCGATCGGCTGGTGGCCCGGATACTGGGCCTGGAAGTCCGCCTGTTGGCCTGCCAGGCCCGCTTGAGTGCCCATACCGACAGCGAAGCGCTGCATGACCTGCGGACCACGGTTCGCCGTTTGCGCAGCCTGCTTCGCCCGTTGCGCGGCTTGCCGGGTGTCGAACAACTGGAAACAGCTGCTTCGGCGGTCGGCACCCTGACCACGCCGTTGCGTGACCGTGAAGTGCTGGCGGCCTACCTTGAACAGCACGGCAAGACCGATGCGGCGCAACGGCGTCGGCTGCAGATGGCCGAGGCCTATCCCGCCGTGGCCGCGAGCCGGGAGGTGACGCAACTGTTGATGATCCTCGACGCATTTCCGCGCTTCATTCGCGCCGCCCAGCGCCAGGGCTTGCTCAAGGGATTGCGCAAACGCATCGAAAAACGCCTGAACAAGCAATGGAAAAAACTCGGTGAAGCGTTACGTGATCCGGCTCATGACCGCCACCGATTACGGCTGCTGATCAAGCGCGTGCGCTATGCGATCGAAGCCTACCCGGAGCTCGATCGCCTGCCGGAGGCGGCCATGCCGCGACTCAAGTCCGCCCAAGGCGCCCTGGGCGATTGGCACGACTGCTGGCAATGGCTGGCTCGGGCCGAGCAGGAACAGGATCTGCAACCCTGTGTACCGGTCTGGCGCACCACCATGACCCAGGCCGAAGCCAAGGCTGACAAGGTGCTCGATAAGTTGATTGCCAGCTGCTTCGAGAAGTCCTGAAGCCTACCCCTACCTCTCCCTGTGGGAGCGGGCTTGCTCGCGAAGGCGACATGTCAGTCGACATCAATGTTGGATGTGCCGGCCTCTTCGCGAGCAAGCCCGCTCCCACAAGGGAGGTTGCGGTGGATTCCCACGTGGCGGCCTATCTGTCAGCCTCTTTGGCCGGAATGAGCGCTGTGTCGTTTATCCCGGCTGGTTAAGATTCCTTCACCTTTCTCCCATGCCTTCGAGGTTGCCATGCGCTTTTCCGATTTGATCGATGCTGTGCGTCGTCAGCCAGACGCCGTGACCATCGCGCCTGAATGGGGCCAGGGCCGCGCCACTTTTGGCGGGCTGGTGGCGGCACTGCAGTATGAGGCGATGCGTGCACGGGTGCCGGCGGACCGTCCGGTGCGCTCGCTGGCGATTACCTTTGTCGGCCCGGTCGAACCGGACGTCCCCGTCAGTTTTGAAGTCGAGGTGCTGCGTGAAGGCAAGGCGGTCAGCCAGGTGCAGGGGCGCGCGGTGCAGAATGGCCAGGTGGTGACAGTGGTGCAAGGTAGCTTCGGTGCATCACGTTCCTCCGTGGTGGCGGTGCAGGCCGATCCCGCGCCTGAGTTCAAAAGCGTCGAGCACTGCCAGGAACTGCCATACATCAAGGGCGGCACACCAGAGTTCATGCGTCACCTGGCGATGCGCTGGAGTGTTGGGGGCCTGCCGTTCACCGGCAATAAATCCCGCAGCATGGGCGGCTGGGTACGGTTGCGTGGGGAGGTGAAGGAAGAGCCGCTCAATGAAGCCCACATCCTCGCGCTGGTGGATGCCTGGCCGCCCGCGCTGCTGCCTCACCTGACACAAATGGCACCGGGCAGCACACTTACCTGGACCATCGAATTCGTCCAGCCGGTGCTGGCGCTGACGACGTTGGACTGGTGCAAGTACCTGGCCGAAATCGAGCACGCCCAGGACGGCTACGGTCACGTCGCCGCGAAGTTCTGGAGTGTCGATGGTCGTCTGATCGCCATGAGCCGGCAGACGGTGACGATTTTCGGCTGAGGTACATGGGCGTTCAGTGAGGTTGACGTAACAGTCCCAGCGAGGCGAATACCGCGATGATGCCAATGCTGATGTCCGCCAGGTTCAGCTTGAGCGCGCCCGAGATGATCAGCAACGATGCGATGATGAGCAAGGGCGCGGCGATCAGCTGCAACACCAGATGGGTCGGGTTGAACGCGTGCCATTGCCAGCCTCCAAGGGTGGAGTGACGTTTGTGCATGATGCGGTTCCTTATTCCTGACATCGATTGATACAAGAATAGGTACGGCGGGGCAGTGCGGCGAATCGCGGTTGGCTATGGACGCGATAGGTGACTATGAAATCTCGCCACAGGAAAAGCTTGGCAGGTCCGGGTTTTTCAAAGCTTGAGCTGCCCGATCGCCTTGCTCAGTTCGCCCGCCAGGGTCGCCAGTTCATGACTGGTGGTGGCCGAATCCACGGTCTGGCGCACGGTGTTTTCAGTCACGTCGCGAATGCCCACCACCGCCCGGTTCATTTCCTCGGCCACCTGGCTTTGCTGCTCGGCCGCGACGGCAATCTGGGTATTGCTTTCGCGCATCTGGGCCACCGCCCCGGTGATCTGTGCCAGTGCCTCGCCGGCCTCGCGGGCCTGCTGCACGCAATCGTCGGCCTTGTAGGAGCTTTCCTGCATGAAGTCCACCGCGTTCTGGGTGCCCGCCTGTAGGGCTGACACCATGGTGGTGATTTCATCTGTGGAGATTTGCACCCGTTTGGCGAGGTTGCGCACCTCGTCGGCCACCACGGCAAACCCACGACCCATTTCCCCGGCCCGCGCCGCTTCGATGGCGGCGTTGAGAGCCAGCAGGTTGGTCTGCTCCGCAATGCTGTGGATCACACTGACCACGCTATTGATCTTCTGGCTGTCTTCGGCCAGGCGCTGGATCATTTCGGCGGTCTGCTGCACCCCGGAGGACAGGCCGGTAATTGACAGCTCCACCCGATTGACCACCTCGCGTCCATTGCCGGCCAGGGTGTCGGCGGCCTTCGACAGGTCGCGAGTGGCGCCGGCATGTTGGGCGATGTGATACACCGTGGCGGACATCTCATTGATCGCCGTCGCCGCCTGATCGGTTTCGCTCTGCTGCCCAAGCATGCCGTGGCGAACCTCGCTCATGCTCGAGGCCAATCGTGCCGCGCCACTGTCCAGTTGGCGGGCGGTGCTGGCCACGGTATCGACCACCCGTTGATAACCGGCCTGCATGGCATTGAATGCGGCGGCCATCTGGCCTACTTCATCCTCACAGGCCAGGGGAACGCGGGCGGACAGATCGCCGGTTTTCTCCACATGCAGCATCACGTCCTTCAGGGTGTTGAGCTGGCTCAACAGGAAGCGGATCAACAGCTGCGACGCGCCCAGCATGGCCAGCATCAATACGAATACCGCCACGGCGTATTGGCTGAAACGTTCGCCGAACACCTGGCTCAGGCTTGCACCCTGCGCCAGGACGGCAAGTTGTTGGCCGTTGCCGCGTTGTATGACTTCAGCGCCCAGCAACGGCTGATGACCGATGAGCGGCCTGAGATCCAGATCGACCCAGCCCTGCGCCTGCGCCAGTGAAGGCAACGACTGAGCGTTGAACGTGGGCGCCTGGCCTTGCTGGAAAGCCAGCAGGTTATCGGCCTTGGGCAGCGCTTGCCCGGCCGGCCAGGCGCTGAGCAGGCGCGCCTGGGCCTGGGCATTCTCCCGGGCCGCCTGATTGCGGGCCTGTTGTTCAAGCTGCACCGCGTAGAGCACGAGTAGCAAGGTGGTCACGAAGGCGACCGCGTTGACCGCCCAGAATTTGTATTTCAGCGAGATGTTGCTAAGCCAGGCACCCATGGAAGGTCTTCTCTGATAGCGGAAACAGTTTTGGCAAGGTGCCATTATTCTGCCGCTATTTCGGAGACTGAAGTTTTGATGTGGGTCAACAAGCAACGCAGTTCTCCTGTGGGAGCGAGCCAGCTCGCGATAGCGGAGTGTCAGCCACTGACTTGCAAGCTGACACACTGCTATCGCGAGCAGCTCGTCCCACAAGGGATATGGATTCAGGAGATCGTGGGCAACCCGAAAAACGCCCGCGCGCAGGCTGTGCTGTGAGCCGCCAGCTCTTCCTGGGTTTCACCCCGATGCAAGGCGATTTCCCGCAAGACTTCCGTCAGGTAGGCCGGCTCGTTGCGACCGTTCTTGGGTTTGGGGCGCAAGGTGCGGGGTAGCAGGTAGGGAGCATCACTTTCGAGCATCAGCCGCCCGCGAGGGATCTCGCGTACCAACGGATGCAAATGCGTGCCCCGGCGTTCATCGCAGATCCAGCCGGTGATGCCGATGTGCAGATCCAGGTCGAGGTAGTTGAACAGCGCCTTCTTCTCACCGGTAAAGCAATGCACCACCGCAGCCGGCAGACGGTCGCGGAAATCTCGCAGGATCTCCAACAAGCGCTGGTCGGCGTCGCGTTCGTGAAGAAAGACCGGAAGTTGCAGTTCGGCCGCGAGGGCGAGGTGTTCTTCCAGGACCTTCTCCTGTTGTGGGCGAGGGGAGAAGTCCCGGTTGAAATCCAGTCCGCATTCTCCCACCGCACGGATGCGGTTTTGCTTCAGCAGGTCCTTGAGGTGCCGGGCGCTGTCGGCGGTCCAGTCGCTGGCGCTGTGGGGATGGATGCCGGCGGTGGAGAACAGGCGTTCGCCGCTCTCATCCAGCTGTTGGCAGAGTTCAAGCGCCTGTTCGCTGCCCTCGATGCTGGTGCCGGTCAATACCAATTGGCAGACCCCCGCTTCATAGGCGCGCTCAAGCACTGCCTGGTGTTTGTCAGCGAAACTGGGGTTGGTCAGGTTGACGCCGATATCGATGAGTTGCATGGTGCTACCTCGGCCCAAAGGCCGGAAAGCATATCAGAGCTGTAGATTTATAAGAAAAGCCAAGAACTACAACGAGTTGAGGCTGTCTGTTGAGGCCACGAGACAGGTCGGGTTGGTATAAAAGCCATCGCTGTGCCAGTCTTGCGCACTTTTCAGCGCCCAGGTGCTCTGTTTCTGTCGACCCAAGCCTCTTTTTTCAGGAAGGCGGGGGCGCGGTATTCCTTCCGGAGAGTGGATGACACGTCCCCAGGTGTTGCTACTGCTGTGCTGCTCACTGCTGCTGCCGATGCCGGCCGAGGCACGGCTGCCTGGGCCGGTGCAGGCTGTGGCGCCGGGGACGGTGCGCGACTTGGCGCAGATCCGCAGCAGTCGCGTACTGAAAGTATTGGTCAACCAAAGCCGCAACAGCTCCGGGGAAGTCCAGGGGCAACCCATCGGCGTCGAATATCATCGTTTGCGGGCATTCGAACACTACCTCAACGGCCACGCCCGGGATGGCCAGGAAATCACCCTCAAGATCATTCCCAAGGCCAAGGACCAATTGCTCGGTGCCCTGCAGCGAGGAGAGGGCGACCTTGTCGCGCCGGGCGAATTGCTCGAGCCCCTGGCCAGTCACGCGGTCAGTGCCAGCGATCCGATTCGCAGCGGCGTGCCGCTGATGCTGGTGGGCATCAAGGGGGAGAAGCGCTACACCCGGGTGGAGCAGCTGTCCGGCAAAACCCTGGCCTTGCCCAACGGCAGTGCGGCGGGGGATGCGGTGGGCCAGATCAATCAGAAGCTGGCGCTGCTCAAGTTATCGCCGGTGAAGATCGAATGGGTCGACCCCACCCTGGCGGAGGAGGATGTGCTGGAAATGGTCCAGGGCGGGATTTTCCATCTGACCATTGTCGAGCAACCCATCGCCGAACGCTGGGGCAAGATCTTGCCCAAGCTGCGTTTCGATCGGCAGTTGCTGATCGGTGAGCCGGATAACGAACATTGGTTCGTTCGCCGCGACGCCGCCATGCTGAGAGCGAGCATCAACGGCTTCCTGACGACCTACAAGGCACCGTCCAACGAGGACGCGGCTTTCCTGCGCATCTACCGCCGTTTGTACCAGGTTCATTATCCGCTGGCCCGGGCCGACCGCCAGCGGCTGGAGAAGCTGCGCCCGGTGCTGCAAAAACATGCCGAGGCCCAGGATATGGACTGGCTCAACCTGGCGGCCCTGGCTTTCAAGGAATCCGCCCTGCAACCCAGCGCCCGCAGCGGTAGCGGCCCCACTGGGCTGATGCAGATCACTCCGGCGGCGGCTCAGCGGGTCGGGGTTGGCAACATTCAGAACCTGGACGCCAATGTCCAGGCCGGTGCGAAGTACCTGGCCATGATTCGCCGCAAGTTTTTTTCAAGTCCCAAGCTCAACGAGCGTGAACGCATGGCTTTTGTGCTGGCCGCCTACAACATGGGGCCCGAGCGCGTCCAGGGCATGCGTGCCGAGGCCCGGCGGCGGGGATTGAACCCCAACCAGTGGTTTTTCCAGGTCGAACGCATTGCCATGGAGCAGGTAGGAATGGCTGCCGTCAGCTACGTTAATAGTGTGAACAAATACTATCTGGCGTTTGATCGGGAGCGGGAGTCGTTGGAACCGAAGGAGCAAAAGGTTGCACTGCGCAAATGATCCAGTAAATAGATTTGTATGACGGATTTTTTGCGCTTTTTATATAAATTTAACTGATTAATATGGCGGCCAACCCCACACATTCCAAGGAAAATGAACCATGAGCTCCTTCATCAATAAAATCCTGTCTACCCGTGCCGGCTACGGCCTGACCGTCCTGCGCATCGCAGTTGGTGTCATTTTCGCGGCTCACGGCTCGCAGAAGCTCTTTGGTCTGTTCGGTGGCTACGGGCTGGCGGGGACCGCGCAGTGGATGGAAAGCATCGGCCTGACACCTGGTTACGTGATGGCCACATTGGCCGGTGGCACCGAGTTTTTTGCCGGGCTGGCATTGATCGTGGGCCTGCTGGCTCGTCCGGCGGCACTGGGTCTGGCCTTCCTGTCTCTGGTGGCTATTTTCTCCGTGCACATCGGCAACGGCCTGTTCATGGCGAACAATGGTTATGAATTTGCCCTGGCGTTGCTGGCCGCGAGTATTGCGGTACTGATCGAGGGCGCCGGCAAGCTGTCGATCGATCGCGCCATCGCCGGCTGATCACCGAGTCGAACCCTCGAAGGCCCGTCTGGTACGGGCCTTTTTTGTGAATGCAGATTCTTGACACTGGCCCGTCGGCTTCTCTAGGATGCTGCTCATGCGCCGATTTAAACAGCTACTTGCGGGGCGCCAGGTGACTCACCCAGTCATCGTCAGAGGCCTGAAACAGGCTTCGAAATACCGCTAAAGCGCTGGTTCGGTGTTGCCTCTCACCTGCCATGCAGACTTTTTGAGGCAGAGACACGACACGATGAATGCACCCAGCCCCCTTGTACGTCTTGCGCCGATCACGGCGAGTCTTCAACGCAATCCAAAAATCATCTTGGGCGGTACCCATCAGCCAACGCTGTTGCGTTATCTCGACGGCTGGCCGCGGCGCAGCCACGGGCCCGCAGCGTTCCTGATTCAGTTTGTCGAAGATGGCGAGTCCCTGGCACGTTTCGCCAACGACAGCTTCGATCTGGCGGTCATCCAGTCGCCCAGCGCGGCGGATGCTCCTGAAATGATCCGGCAGTTGACCCGCGTGGCGCGGCAAGGGCTGATCACCCGGCGCTGAGGCTGCCTGCCTTGGCCAACGCCTTGAGGCCGTTGGCATGCATGCAGTTGAATACAATCCGGCTGCGGGTCGACCAGTCAGTGTTGATGATGTAGAAGCGCTGAATATAGCTGCTACTGTCCCTGGACTCGAACCACTCATCTATCTTTTTACTGAAGTCATCGGGAAGATGAAAGGGCAATGCGTATTTGGCGCATTGTATCGAGCGCAGTACGAAGTCGGGTTTATGCCTGGCCGATTGCTCATCCATGAATGCCTTCAAGGCAGCGGTGGAGTTCAGGTTTTTACCGCTCCATTGATGCTCCACACCTTTCCAGTACTTTGCCCTGACGTGGTGATTGTAGGAAATCACAACGGTTCTCTCCGGACGATGGGTCCATATATCTTCCAGCGTTGAACGGCGCCACTTCCGAGGGATCAGCCGTTGTCCGATTTTCGAATCGATCAGGCTGTGCAACTCCTGGTGGATGGCCCGGTTGAAATGCTTGAATTTATGAAAGTTCAGGATAACGATTTCCTTTGCCCTCGTGGCCTTGTACTCGGGGTCATCGTAAAAATCATTTAACGGAGCCAGAACGTCACCGCCCACCGTGCGTCCAGAAGAGGCGTGGTGAAACAGTTGGAAGCGCTTGTCACTGCCGACGGGGGCGTTGGCGGAGAACACCACGCGCAGGTCGAGCACGCGAAAGCCTGCCAGGATCTGTTCGATGATCGGTACGTCCTGGGTTTTTTCCTGGGGCAGCGTAGGGTTGGGGGCTTTTTTGTCCGCGCCGGAGTCATGGGTGCCGGGCAGAATCAGTTCGTCGATACGCAGTTTGTATAACTGGGGGGTGTTGTACATCCAGCAGTCCAATCCATGGTGGGTAGCCTTCATGATTATTCATCCTTGAATAATATTTTGAGCGAAAGGCGCGAGGCAGCGCGCGCCGTTCATTCTGCGCAGCGCTGTCATCTTGTCAAAGGATCAAGTTTGCTGGGATGTTTCGAGGCGGACGGGTCTTATCGGCGGGTCATGGATAAGTGATGTCCACGACATAGACCAGCTTCTCGCCTGTCGGTGTTTGCACCCTGACTTCAGCGTCCAGTGCCTTGCCGATTAGTGCCCGCGCCAGCGGCGAATCGATGCTGATAAGGTTCTGTTTCAGATCCAGCTCATCGGGCCCGACGATACGATAGCGGGCCTCGTTACCGTCCTCATCCTCGACCGTGACCCAGGCGCCGAAATACACCTTGTTCGGGTCGCTGGGTTTTTCGCTGACAACTTTGAGTGCTTCGAGGCGCTTGGTGAGGAAACGGACGCGGCTATCGATTTCCCGAAGCATTTTCTTGCCGTAGGTGTATTATAACCCCACATCAAAACATACTATTTATCCCCTAAACCCCATCTTTTCCTCAAAAAAAACCCTTCCTTTTTTCAGAGAGAGCATGAATAGTACCTCTAACTACATAATATCTAGTATGCGAAAATGGCCTACGTACTGAAGGTAAAGGCGAGGTACCGGAACGACAAAACGGGTCGGGAAGTTAGATTGCCTGCACTTATTACTGAGAGCGGGTTGCTGATTTCTCATCTGAGATACCTGGCGACCAAGCTCCACAAAGGACAGTCTTGGCGAGACACATTGCCTGCATTGACCTGATCGGTCGGCTTGAACACGGCATTCCGATTTAACGACTCGTCCTCCGTCAAATGAACTCCATGCCATAGAGAAGTGCCCTGAATTGTCGAGAGGTGATCTGATGATGCTCAAGATTCTGGACTTGCTGGCCGCAGACATCGACGAGCATCCGAAACGATTGAAGGCTGTCGATTCAGCGCATGCTCGCCCACATCAACTCTGCGGTTCAGTAATCTCGCCTTACGAAACAGTGGTCTTCGTGACGCTCGACGAGTTTGGGTTTGGAGCAACGCTAAACTGACCTTCCTCCACAATGCGCTCGATAGCGAAACTTGAATAGGGTAAGCCCTGCGATGATCGCACTATGAACAACTGACCTTTGACGGAGTGGGGCAACAGCTTTTTACTAGACCACAGCGGATTTCCGCCGCCCTGGTGAGCTGTTTGATGAGTGCTAAGGAGGCTTTTCTGACCTCCGGTGAAAGATTCGCGATCATCGCGCTCTCTTCGGCTACAAGGTCGATTCGGATTTTCTGATAAAGCTCTTCACCCGCTTCTGTGGCTCGTATCTGAATGGCCCGTTTATCTTCCTGATCAACAGATCGCTCGACGTAGCCTTTGCGTTCAAGAGTATCGATGACCCGACTCGCCGTGCTTTTATCAAGAAACATTTCCTCCGCCAATGCCTGCATTCGTAATGGCCCCTGTTTGATCAGCGTCTCTACGGCGTAGCACTGAGTGACGGAAACGTCATAGCAACAGATTCGGTCTCTGTCTCTAAATTGATAGACGCGTACGAGCTGATTCACTGCCTCAAATAGATTTTCAGCATCACTGATGAGGTCGGTATCGGTGCACTGGGTCATAAATTTCTCTTCTGTTGTTACTACCAACAGTAGCTTTCAAGGGGTTTAGCTGCAACCACCAATACGGGGGTTGACATTTCTCAAATTGGATCCCTATATTAGTTGCAGGTACCAACAAACGTGTTCGGCGAGGTCGATTGATCGCCAATTGATTCTGGCTTAGGGGGGAGGTGTAGAGATTTCTAACCGAATCCTCCGCAAAAAATAACAGAACGAATGCTGGAAAACCCATCGTGCATGGGCCGGTAGAATCGTCGGAAAATCATGTCACTTCCTGCAGTCTGCCGATTTTCGACCTCATGCTGGGTTGTTTTGAATACGCAGAAAACGTGCCCCTAGCGTAATCGCTGGGTAGATCATCGAATCGTGCAAGGAAGCGATCATGTCCGAATTGGAACTCAGTGCCCAGTCCGCCCCCTCCTCAATTCGTAGCTCGATAGCCAAGGCTTTCTCCCTTCCGTTCCCTGTTTTTATGATCGTGTTGACTGTCGCTCTGGGGTTAGTGGGCGGGCTGGGGAACAGCGAAATAGTCTCTGTGTTGATCACAGGATATGGGAACAACCTCGGCTACTTTTGCATTGTGCTTCTCAGCGCCTTCTACCTTGCTGCCTGGTTAAGTCATGGACAGGATCTTTACCTCGGTAAGGCAGGGGTCGTAATGTCTCCGTTAATGGGGGCAGGGATGGTATGCCCTGACACCGCATATGCGGCCCTATCTCCGTTGGCTGGTCGTTATAGAACCGCGATCGCGGTCGGCAGCTACAGTGGCTTCAAGTTGTTGATACCTGCCGGGCCGCTGATAATCGGCCTCGGTGTGGGGGCAAACGTCGAAGATCATCGATTGATTGTGCTGGGTCTAATCCTGATGGTGACGACTTTTGTGGCGGGCATGATTTGGCTCCGCTTGGTAGGCGACCATTCGGATGCCATAGAAGCCTCCCCGAGCGAGGGTAGGGACTTTCATTGGTCTAGTTCGTCCAGGCTACTGTTTCCTCTCGCATTGCTATTTGCGCTTTTGTTCACTGGCTACTTCGGTAAACTCTCCACAGTTCCGATCATTGGTTTTTTTACCGCTCCAGCCGGTGCACTTCTGACATCAGCTATTGTGGCTTACCTGCTGACTAAGCAAGAAAACCGTAAGCCCATGCTTGATTCAACAATCAGAAGAACAGCTAATCTTCTATTTATAATTGGTTGTGCGTCCGCGCTAGGGCACATGCTTGCGCGTGTTGTGCCTGCCGGATATGCCGTCGAAATAGTCACGGGTGTAAAGTCCGCATCGCTAATGTTGATCGGGCTGTTTTCAGTTGCGGCTATTTTTAAGATCATAAATGGATCATCCTTGGCAACATTTTCAGCCCTTCCTCCGATACTCGCCCCTGTCTTGGCTAACACAGGAATAGACTTGATACCTGTTGTGTATGCGATCTGCCTGGGATCGTTTGTAGCCATTTTGCCTAACGACAGTTTTTACTGGTTAGTGCGAAATGACGCATTTGCGAATGGCAGCACCATAAATTATGTAAAAACAATAACAGGCGCCTCGATCTTTCAAGCTTTTATAGGCCTCTGTGCCTTGTGTGTGATAACCGCCCTATCTTTCTAGCAAAACAATAAATGCTGCCTCCTGATCTTGTTAGGAGGCACGTACAGTTGTGTCGGAAATTACTTGCAATGTATGAGTTGTATGGATATTAACCTCAATTGCGTGGGGGTATGGAAATGAAATTAATAGTGGCAACAACATTTGAAGGTGGTTACCAACCTCTTACCGCGATATCTGCGGCTACGGCACTTATCGATGCAGGTTTTGATGTGCAGTTGGTTGATGTCTATGTGGAGGGGCTAGTCGAGTCGATGTTTTCTGACGCGGATATAGTTTGCATTTCTGTTCCGTTATTCGATTCGTTGCAGGCGGGTATACAACTTGCGGATAAAATCAGTGAGTGGAATCCTAAAGCGATAAAGGTTTTCTTCGGCCAATACGCAACCATCAACGCCGAACGTCTTACTGGCAAATATAGTGAATACACCATAGTAGGGGAATGGGAAGTTCCTCTGGTGAACCTGCTAAAAAGGCTCAATGGCCAGGATGCCAGCCTGGCGGGCATAGTAGATATCAAAAAGCTTGAGTCGAAGGAAATAGTCGTTCCCTTTTTAGAGAGAAACAATTTTCGATTGCCGAAGCGTGAGATAGCGCCTCCGCTCTTTAAGTACCCTCAGCCCCAAATCGATAAACTTCTCGGTTCGAAACAGATCGTAGGTGGTATTGAGGGAACCCGTGGGTGCCATCATAAGTGTACGTATTGCTCTGTCTACGCTGCTTACGACGGTAAAGTGTTGATGGTGTCTAGTGAGTTAGTAGAGCGAGACACGGATGCGTTAGTAGAGCAGGGGATGACTCATCTTACCTTTACTGATGCGGATTTTTTTAATGCCAAGCACCACGGCTTAGCCATAATGCGCAGACTGCATGAGAAACACCCAGGTCTGACATATGATTTCACTACGCGTGTCGATCATATACTGGAAAATAAAGAGACCATCAAGGAAATGGTTTCTTTGGGATTGGCATTCATTACCACCGCGCTTGAGTTTCCAAAACAAGAAGTATTGGATCAGGTTGTAAAGGAAATGGATATGGATATGATCGAAGAGTCCATTGCCTTTTTGCTTTCGCTGAATATTAAGGTTAATCCCACCTTTATTATGTTCAACCCTTGGGTGGGGCTGGAGGATATCGCAGGATTTCACGATTTCGTCGAAAGGAATCAGCTGGCAGATATAGTCGACCCGATTCAATATGAAACCAGGCTCCATCTCTACAAAGGTTCGCCGCTGCTTCAGAATGAAAGTGTTAAGAGTTTAGAACTCGAAGAGCACGAGTTTCATTTTGACTGGAAACATCCTGATAGTCGACTGGATACGTTGTATGCCCAAAGTCTGACTCCAGTTGAAGAAGGAGTTTTCAAACGCTGCTGCCTCAAATGCTAACAGTGGACTTTGGTGAGTTATGAACAAGTCGCTCGCGCTGCGCCAAGCAGCTTTGAAAATTGCAGGTCAAGGGGTTGGTGGTTTTGATCTGAGTCTACAATCCAACTGGCGGGAGACGCTGGAACCCCTTGTCGGAAAATTTATTTGTTCGGCGTTGAGCCCCATGCTGGTAGGGCATAAGGGAAGTGAGGAGTTACAAGTTGCAATACGGAACCTACAGCCAGGTGCTAAACCGCTTATAGCCGAGCCAGCAGTTGATTGGAGCGAAAATCCTCAGGTTGCCGATGAGTTATTGCGCTCGTCCAATATTGCGGACTATCACGACCTGATTCGCTTGCAAAAAGAGATCAAGCGTCTTTCAAGCGAGAATCCTCTTGCCAAGTCAGAAAATCATGACAGGCTTTACGTCTGCTTCACTCTGAATGGTGTTGAGCCCAACGAAACGAAAAAGTTACTAAGTGAGTGTTACCGGGTACTAAATCGAAACGGTACGTTGATGATGCTGGTACTCTTGGCTGACGAGCGTCATGATCGATTGGAGATAGGGCCTGTAAGATCATATCCAATCGTACAAGCCCCTACTGAATCTGCTATCTCCGAACTGCTGGAACAGGAAGGCTTTCATGGTATTACTTACCATCAATTAAGCGATCTTCCTCTGCAGATCACCAATGGTGTCGAACTTAAACCTTTCGTGATTAATGCTTATAAAGGGAAGTCCGGGCCTTGTTTCGAGCAGGGGCATGCCGTCTTATATCGTGGCCCCTGGCTTCAGGTCTGTGACGATGACGGCCATGTTTATCGCAGAGGAGTGAGAACCGCCGTTTGTGCTAAAACCTATAACCTCCTATTAAGAGCTCCCTATCAGGGGGAGTTTGTCGGCCTGCCTTGTTATAACGCACCTCCATTAGAGAGAGCTCTTTTATTCGACTGCAATACGCCAGCGATACGAGATCCTGCTGTCACAAAGGGTGTTAAGCCTTTGACTGATCAAGGGAGTTGCTGCGCATCAGATGATGGAAATTGTTGTTAGTGGTAGGCACTCAAATCTCAAATCAACGGACGAAAAAGATAAGGGCGTTTTATGGCTATCGCACAGAAAATAAAGTGGTCGTTGGTAATGGCGCTGATGGCAGTAGCAGCAGCAGTTTATGTGAGTAAGGCCCATACAACCCAGAAGGTCAGTGAAAAAATAGTAATATCAGGTTCCAGTACTATAGCGCCTCTGGTCGCAGAAATTGCGAAGCGCTACGAGCGTGATAATGCTGACGTTCAAATTGATGTTCAATCAGGTGGTTCCTCCCGAGGGGTTGCGGATGCTCGTAGCGGTCTCGCAGATATTGGAATGGTTTCGCGTGATCTAAAAGCATCAGAGCGTGAACTTACTGACTACCCGATAGCCCGTGACGGCATCGCAGTCATTATCCATAAGTCGAACCCCATTCAGGAATTGTCGAAAGAGCAAATACGAAATATCTATCTTGGACAAATAACCAACTGGAAGGAGCTTGGTGGGGCGGATATGCCTATCACGGTTGTCAACAAGGCCAGTGGGCGCTCTACCCTGGAACTGTTTGCGGAGTTCATGAATCTTGAACCGGCAGATATCAAGGCAAATATCGTAATTGGTGAGAACGAACAGGGTATAAAAACCGTGGCGAACAGCCCTGGCGCGATAGGGTACGTTTCGATCGGAACCGCAGAATACAGCGAGCGTTCAGGAACTGCGCTTAAATTGATTTCACTGGGAGGGCAGGTGCCCTCTACACAGAATGTAGCCGACAAGAAGTATGATCTTTCCAGGACACTTAATTTAGTGACGAAGGGGAAGCCCAGTGTCGCAGTGTCGCATTTTATTGACTATGTCCAGTCAGCCGCAGTAAAAGATCTGGTTGAGGAGCAGTACTTTGTCTCCCTTAAGTAGAAACGGAGTGACAACGATCTGCTTCCTCGTGTGCGGCATGACATGTGTTTTTATAATGTTTTTGATGTTGGTCTTTATATTTGACCAATCGTACAGTTTTATGAAGTCAATAGGGATTGAAAGAGTCTTTACCGACAAAACGTGGAATCCAGATTCAGGTTTTTATAATTTCGTACCCATGATTATGGGGACGGTGTTGGTGAGCGTAGGCGCGATAGTGATCGCAGCACCGATAGGTTTAGGCATAGCGATTTTTTGCAATTTCTACGGCGACAGATGGGCAGCTAGATTTTTTGAGCAGTTGCTCGCGTTGCTCGCAGGTGTTCCATCAGTTGTATATGGGCTGTGGGGATTGATGGCAGTCACGCCGATCATCTATAAAGTTAAACCACCAGGTGCAAGTTTGTTAGCAGGGGTTTTGATACTTGCGTTGATGATCATCCCCACTGTTGGCTTAATCGCAAAGGAGAGTATAGGGCGTGTGCCTGCCTCCATAATAAGTGGAGCGGCTGCTTTAGGGCTTTCGAGGGAAAAAATCATTTTTAGTGTCGTTCTTCCGTCGGCGCGTGCAGGACTATACGCGGCCGTGACGTTAGCCTTAGGCCGCGCACTAGGCGAAACAATGGCGGTGTTAATGGTTACAGGGAACGTTGTAAAAATCCCGAGCACTATTTTTGATCCGATTAGGACATTGGCTGCAAATATCGCATTAGAGATGGCTTATGCAGCAGATGTTCATAGGTCGGCGCTATTTGCGAGTGGACTTGCGCTGATGCTTTTGGTGATTGCACTCGTCTTGATGTCGAGTTTCTTTAATCCCAAGGAGGTGATGCGTGAAATATCGTAAACTTCCGACGAAAACTGGCACATTGCCGACGGCCGTAGTGTGGGGTTGTGCTGGTTTAATTGTTTGTGTCTCCGTCGCCATGTTGGCGGATATTTTGATAAATGGAGTATCACAAATAGATTGGGCGTTCATTACCCAGCCGCCAAGCGATAGCGGGAGGAGTGGAGGTATTGGCCCCATATTGGTTTCGACCGTGCTCATCTTATTTGTGTGTCTTTGTACTGTTATACCTATAGGGCTCGGAGGAGCTATCTTGCTGGCAGAATATCTCCCCAGTGCATCCCCGCTTGGAAGAAGCTTTCGAGCAACCCTGGAAGTATTGTCGAGCATCCCCTCTATCGTTTTTGGATTGTTTGGAAATATATTGTTTTGCGATCTATTAGGGTTGAAATTTTCAATTCTTTCAGGAGGGCTGACCTTAGCGTGCATGGTGTTGCCAATTTTTATAAGGTCGACTGAACAGTCGCTGCAGTCAATCTCCAATACTTATCGCTACGGGGGGGCTGCGCTAGGGATGAATAAAACGGAAGTGATCTTCCGGATACTAGCGCCGGCAGCGCTGCCAGGAGTCACTGTAGGTTTATTGATCGGAGTAGGCAGGGCACTTGCAGAAACCGCAGCCCTTATATTTACGAGTGGTTACGTAGATAGAATGCCATCTTCGCTACTCGACTCTGGACGCTCGTTGTCCATTCATATTTACGATTTGTCGATGAATGTTACAGGGGGAGACTCCAATGCTTATGCCACTGCTTTCATCCTGATTGTACTTATCGTTTTGATTAATTGTTTAACTATTGCGATGAAGGATTTATGGATGCGTCAGAGAGGGGATATAGAATGTCTATAAAATTAGAGTTCAGCCGCTCTTTTATCGATGGCAATGGTGCGAGCGATTATGTCAATGCAGAGGTCACTCCCCTCCTCGCGTTTGAAGTCAGTGACTTGACCGTGGCTTATTCGAATAAGTCAGTATTGTCTCGTGTTAATCTAAATATTCCCAAAGGGGCAATTACAGCTTTGATAGGCCCATCAGGGTGTGGAAAGACGAGTTTTTTGAATTGTCTGAATCGAATGGTGGATCTCATTTCTGGTTGTTCTGTAACAGGGCGAATTAATTATAACTCGCAAAATATCCTTGAGGAGCGGCATGACGTTATCGAATTGCGTCGCCGCGTTGGAATGGTATTCCAGCGGCCGAATCCGTTTCCTACAACGATTAAGCGTAATTTAGAAATAGCGCTCTACCAAGCAGGTTTCCGAGGCGCCGAAGAAACTCACGCATCGATGGAGGTTCAGTTGCGCAGAGTCGGTTTGTGGGAGGAGGTAAAGCATGACCTTAATAAACCTGCTACTCGACTGTCCGGAGGGCAGCAGCAGCGTCTCTGCATCGCAAGAGCGCTTTGCTTAAGCCCGGATGTCTTACTGATGGATGAACCCTGCAGTGCTCTAGATCCGTTATCCAGTGCGAAGGTCGAAGAGCTTATAGCGAGCCTAAAAGAGCAGTGCACTATCGTTATAGTTACTCACAATTTAGCTCAGGCACGCAGGATTTCTGATCATTGCGTGATGTTCTGGATGAATGGAGTCTCAGGCCAAATTGTCGAAAGTGGGGCAACAGAGTCATTGTTTAGTAAGCCACAGCACGTTGTCACTGCTAGTTATATAAGTGGTGCGCTTGCATAATTTATTAATTTAATCAGCGGTATAAGCAGGAGTAAGAAAATGACAGATCATATCGGAATTTCCGTCCGCGAAGATTACGCTGCCCTGGCTGAAAAGCGCGCAGATGCTCTCCTTGCGTCTCAGACCCAAGTGGTCTGCTGCAGTGAAGCATATGATGTAAATCTTATGAAAAAAGTGCCTAAAACGGTGGTTGAAGCAGATTTTGGGTGCGGAAATCCTACCAAGTACATCCGTCCAGGGGATGTCGTCTTGGATCTGGGCTGTGGGGCCGGTATGAATTGCTATATCGCAGCTCAAATTGCTGGCCCTTCAGGTTCAGTTATTGGTATCGATTTCAACGACGCTATGCTCAGCATTGCTCGTAAAGCCCTGCCTGAATTCTCAGCCAGCGTGGAAGCCGCACCATTGGCATTTCGCATGGGATCTGCGCACGATCTGGCCCTTGACCTTGACCAAGCAAATGATTATCTGCGATCAAATGCGCCAAGTGATGTAGTTGGTATTCAAAAATATCAAGATTTGGCTGATAAGCTACGCCATGAGAAAACGCTCATTGCGGATAACAGTGTTGATGTGGTCATTTCAAACTGCGTCATTAACCTGTTAGCAGATAAAGATAAGAACCTGGTTTTTCAGGAAATCTTCCGTGTACTGAAGCCGGGGGGGCGGTTTGCAATTTCGGATAACGTTTCAAATATCCCGGTGCCGGAGGTGGTAAAAAATGATGCGATGCTCTGGTCGGCATGTTACGCGGGTGTACTTCAGGAGCAGCAGTTCTATTCAAGTCTGGAGACTACTGGTTTCGTGGGAATCACAATTGAAGTCAGAAATGATGATCCCGCAAAAATTATCGAAGAGCTTGAGTTTTATTCCATTACTGTGACAGGTGAAAAGCCACTAAAAAGTTGTGGTGTTGATACTCCAAAGGTTATGTACAAAGGGCCTTCAAAAGCCATTGTTGGGGATAGTGGGAAAATGTACCGTCGCGGTGTTCCTGATACGCTGTCAGTTGCTGATCGGTATCTGATTTCATCTGACGGCCCATTTTATATTTTGGATTCCGAGGCCGTTAATCAAGCGCCTGCCAAAAGCTCGTGCTGCTAGTCATTCAATATCTGGCTGAATTGGAGAGTTAGTCATGTCTGTGAGTCCTGAAAAAAAATCGGTTAACGGAACGTCCACTCGTGCTTTTTTTAATGAAAGATCAGCTCATTGGAGTGAGGAGCGGAAGACATATTTTTCGGATGATGTCCGCTCCTATGTGGTCGATTTAGGTAAGTTTCAGGCAACAGATATCGTCATGGATTTTGGTGCAGGATCTGGTTTTTTGACTGAGGCTTTGCTGGAAAATGGTTTGAGTAAAGTAATAGTTGCGGACATTAGCCCTAGTATGCTTGCTGAAATAGAAAAGAACCCACACTTAGGTGGTAAAGTTGAAATGCGTATTGCTGAAGAGAATGGACTTCCTGCCCAGGAAGCTGAGCTTGACGGAATCGTAACAAACATGGTTCTTCATCACCTGACCTCGCCGGCACAGTTCTTTATTGATGCTAAAAAAAGTTTGAAACCGTCCGGAAAGCTGATCGTGACCGACTTAATAGAACACACTCAGTTCGACTTTCAAAAAGAACAGCATGATCGTTGGCCGGGGTTCAGTGTCATGCAGATTGAGGACTGGATGAGAAATGCCGGTTTCTCATCTTATACCACCGGGATGGTGGGTAAAAAATGTTGTGGTAGCGTCGTAGGGGCCGCTGGTGGTTTTGACGTTTTTTATGCTTTAGGCGTCCGATAAGTTAGTGTTTTAATTACTGTTTTCAGCTTAACCGCTACTAGGATTATGGAGAATCACAATGAATACTCTCAGTTCGATCCGATCACCAGAGACTGCCATTCACTACAATGTTTTGTCAGATGAGTTTAGAGCGAATCCTTATCCTACGTTCCAATGGTGGCATAAGAACGAAGGCATTTTTTATGATGCTCAACAAAAATATTGGGTTGCTTTCAAATATGACACCGTTAGGAAGCTGTTAAGAGATCCAGCATTGACGGTGGAGAGGTATGTAGAGTCTCCCAGTGGTGATGAGCTTTTTTATGATGAAAAAATCAGAGAGATGCTTTCAATATGGATGTTGAATAATGATGGTGAGAAGCATAAACAGGCTCGGAACTCGTTAATTCCGTTGTTTACAACTCGTGCCTTAGCAGATTACGAAACACTTATTCGTGAGCAGGTTGCGAGTGCGTTAGATGTTTTTGATTCGGGCAACAGTGCTACTGAGATCTATCAAGAAGTAGCGTTTCCTCTACCAGCAAAAATTATCATGTCAATTATGGGGTTGGGCGAGCTTACCGAAAATCGGTTGAAGGATCTTCAGCGGTATTCGGATGTTATTTCTACTTATGTAGGTAGCGCTGGCAGAGCGCCAGGTTGTATTAAGCCGACATATGATGTGCTTATGGAGTTCTGCGATTTACTTATGGGGAGCCTGGAAAATCGTCCCGCGAATTTCGATAAGACGTTGACAGCGCGTCTTATTGAGATTTATGGAGATGGAACTACTCGGGAAGAACTGCATGCTACGTTGTCGAATATTATTTTATTTATTGTTTCTGGCTTTGAGACTACCACAAATTTGATTCTCAATACGTTTATGGCTCTCGCAAAGAACCCGGATATAGAAGGCACTCTTAGGGAAAATCCAAGCTTGATCGATTCATTTGTGGAGGAAACGTTGCGGATATACCCTCCTGTTAACCGAACTGCCAGGAAGGCGCGTGAAGCGATTGAGATCGATGGCGTCCGTATTAGTCCGCAAGACCTGGTTATCTTGTTTATGGGGGCAGCCAACCGAGATCCAGAAGTATTTCCTGAGCCGGACTCCTTTAAACTGGTACGTCCCGAGTTGAAGGAGAATCAAGCGCTCTCATTCGGCTACGGGCCACATCTGTGCATCGGTCGGATGCTCTCTCTTTTAGAGTTACGCATTTTTTATCAAGAGCTGCTTGCACGGTTTTCAAGTCTTAATATAGATATTGATACTTTGAAATGGCGTGATAATTCAATATTTAAGGGTATTCAGACGTTAGAAGCATCTCCTTTGAAATAGCTTTGGAGTAGTGGTTATGCAGTATGTGACGAATGATGGTGTTACCATTGATTATGACCGCTTGGGAGAGGGCGAACCGGTTCTCTTTATACATGGTTGGGCGTCCAGTGCTTCTACGTTCAGATACCAGCTGAATTACCTATGCGATGACTTTCTACTGTTAGCTCCAGACTTGAGGGGGCATGGCCGCTCCGCCAAGGTTACTCGGGGCGGGCGAATAAGTCGTCTCGCCATGGATCTTCATGAGCTATTGGAACATGAGGGGTTACAGCGCGTTAGCCTAGTCGGGTGGTCTATGGGCTGTTCCGTTATCTGGAACTATATAGACCTCTTTGGTGAAGGGCGGGTCAATAAATTAGTATTTATCGACGAAATCCCTTTTGTACTTGGAACGTCGTCGATGATGATTGATTGGAGTAATGCGGAATTAGATGTCCGGCCACTCACCAACCTTTATAAGCGATTTATTCCCGAGTTAACTCGTGAAACTGAAACCGCTAATTTCATTTCGAGTATGTTGAAGACCGCTTCACCTACCGAAAGGGAAGAAGTGATCGCGACTGCGAAGTTGGCATCTAGCTTCTCAGCGGCCAATATGATTATCAATAATAATGTGACTGACTGGCGGGATCTCTTCAAACACATAAAATCGCCGACGTTGCTGGTGTCTGGCAGCGCTAGCTTTTTTCGACCCGAGTTTTATGAATGGATGGGACAGCAGATTTTTGATTGTCGGATCGTGACAAAGAAAGGGGCAGGTCACTTTTTGCATCTGGAAGAAGCAGAATGGTTGAATCCTATACTGCTTGATTTCTTGGGCGGCTGAATCACCTGTCTGTTGCAGTGATGGTGTTTATTTTGAGATGTGCCGGGGAGGGATCCCCCTAAAGCTCTAGGAGTAGAGCTAGACTCGCGGCAGACGACCGTAAGGATGAAACATAGATGCCTATTCGCTTAGCCCAGCCTAATGATGCTGCAGCGGTAGCAGAGATTTACAACCAGGGGATTGAGGATCGTACCTCGACCTTTGAGACGTTACCGCGTACAGCTGAGGAGATCCTCGGCCGGATCAACTCAATGGAGCGTTACCCCTATTTGGTGTATGTGGATGAGGAGGGGCGGGTTGTCGCTTGGGCAAATTTGAGCAGTTATCGAGCACGGGCCTGTTATGGCGGAATCGCTGATTTCTCAATCTACATACGCCGTGACGTACGTGGTCGAGGCATAGGAAAGCAGCTGTTGTTGTCTCTTCTTGAAGAGGCCGAGAAACGTGGTTTCTGGAAACTGCTATCACGAATTTTTACCTTCAATACCGCTAGTCTTGCGCTCTGCCGCTCCTGCGGTTTTCGACAGGTTGGGGTCTATGAAAAGCACGCCTGTCTTGAAGGCCGCTGGCTTGATTGCGTGATCGTCGAACACCTTTTTCCAGCCAATCAACCAGAATGAAAGGACAAGCAACTCGCAACGCTGACGGGCGGTTCATCCAAGCTTTACATCATATACGGAGATTCGTATATTCGAGTTTCCGTATATGATTCAGATGCGCCAATGGCGACCAAGTCTCGTGTTCTATTTGTCTGTATGCCAATGCTGCTCGCTCACAGCTAGCCGCAGCTTTGCGGCGTCATACCGACTCGGTAAATTTTGAAGCATTCAATGGCGGCATCATGAACGTATAAAAAAGTGTTCGTGCTCGTGAAGACCAAGCGATGAGATCCGATATGACTATGCACCTGACTCCAACCACCGTCTTCAAATGCCTTGCCGATGAAAATCGCGTACGGATCATGTTGCTCATTGCTCGTGAAGAAGAGCTGTGTGTCTGTGAGTTGACCTGTGCTCTGGATGAGTCTCAGCCGAAGGTTTCTCGACATCTAGCACAATTGCGAACCTGTGGTTTGCTCGCGGATCGTCGCCAGGGGCAGTGGGTTTACTACCGATTGCATCCCGGTCTACCTGATTGGGTTCACTCCATCCTCAGAACCGTGCTGGGTGCGAACGAGCAATGGTTGAGCCCAATCTCAAAACGTCTCAACGCCATGGGTGACCGACCCGAGAGAGTCGCCTGTTGCTGAGTTACTCAACCACTGTTCCCGTGTACTAAGAATCCCTGAGATTTTCCTTATGAAAATTCTGTTTCTTTGCACTGCAAATAGCTGCAGAAGCGTCCTTTGCGAAGCCATGTTTAATCATCTTGCTCCCGATGGCTTTAAGGCCTACAGCGCCGGAAGTCATCCGAGCGGTCAGGTAAATCCGATGAGTTTGAAGACTTTGGAAAAGGCCGGAATACCGACCAAGGATCTTTACAGCAAATCGAATGACGTCCATCAGAGCCTCTCACCAGACTTCGTCATTACTGTGTGTGATAAAGCGGCAGGGGAAGCCTGTCCTGTGTTCTTCGGGCCTTCGACTAAGGCACATTGGGGGCTGGCTGACCCATCTGAGCATATCGGTTCTTCAGAGGAGATTGAGGCTGCTTTCGATGCCACTCTCGTTCAGATTGAAAAACGTATTCAAGCTTTTTTATCCCTGCCTTTGCAGCAACTGAGTGCCGAGCAGCTCAACGCAGAGCTGGCCCTAATTGGTACGTTGTGATGCCCGGAGAGTCGTAGGTGAGCAAAAGTCGTCTTTCATTTCTGGATCGATATCTGACGGTCTGGATCTTCATCGCCATGGCACTTGGTATTGGCTTGGGCAGTCTTTTTGAAGGTCTGCCCAACTGGCTCAACAGCCTATCGGTGGGTTCAACCAACATCCCGATTGCCATTGGCCTGATCGTCATGATGTATCCGCCGCTGGCCAAGGCGAAATACGAAGAACTCCACGAGGTGTTCAAGGACAAGCGCACTCTGACGTTGTCGCTTATTCAAAACTGGGTGATAGGCCCGGTGTTGATGTTTGTATTGGCCATCGTGTTTTTGGCGGACAAGCCTGAGTACATGACCGGCTTGATTCTCATCGGTCTAGCTCGTTGCATCGCCATGGTGTTGGTGTGGAACCAGATCGCTGGAGGCAGCAATCAGTATGTTGCTGGGCTGGTAGCGTTCAACAGCATCTTCCAGATCTTGTTTTTCAGTGTGTACGCCTGGGTCTTCCTCGGCCTGTTACCACCGCTGTTCGGCCTGCAAAGTAGCGTGATTGAATCCAGCTTCGTCGACATCGCCAAGTCGGTGTTGATCTACTTGGGTATTCCATTCCTGGCAGGATTTCTGACCCGAAAAGTTCTGATCACCTGCAAAGGCGAGCGTTGGTACAGCGAGCGCTTTGTTCCGAGGATCAGTCCGCTGACACTCGTCGTGCTGCTGCTCACCATCGTTGCAATGTTCAGCCTCAAGGGCGACATGCTGTTGCAACTGCCGCTGGATGTTGTTCGGGGCGCCATCCCGCTGACGATATATTTCGTAGTGATTTTTTTCATCAGCTTCTGGATGGGTAAGTTGCTTGAAACTGACTATCCCCGCACGACTGCGCTGGCTTTCACGGCTGCCAGCAATAACTTCGAGTTGGCCATCGCCGTGGCCATTGCCTCTTTCGGTCTGGCCTCGCCCGTTGCCTTCGCTACGGTGATCGGCCCGCTGGTGGAAGTTCCAGTCCTGATTTCCCTTGTGGGTGTCGCCCTGTGGCTGAAGCGCCGGTGGTTCGACCAGCCTCAGAGCGTCCCAGTTAAGGAGTGAATTTATGTCCGAAGAATATATCCCCAATCTTGATGTCGATCTGGTTGATGTACCGACAATTGAAAAGCTCGGTAGCGAACTGAAGGCAACGCATAAGCCACGTATGTTGTTGCTTTATGGGTCGACGCGGGCTCGATCTTTCAGCCGCTTGCTTGTCCAAGAAGCAGCACGCTTGTTGGAGCATCTCGGCGCCGAAGCCCGAGTCTTCAACCCATCAGGGATGCCGCTACCAGATGACGCACCAGACGATCATCCGAAGGTGAAGGAACTACGTGATCTGATGTTGTGGTCAGAAGGGCAGGTGTGGTGTTCTCCCGAGCGCCATGGCTCCATGACAGGCGTTTTCAAAGCGCAGATAGATTGGGTGCCGCTGACCATGGGCGCCCTGCGTCCGACTCAAGGTAAGACCTTGGCGGTGATGCAGGTGTGTGGCGGCTCGCAGTCATTTAACGTGGTCAACCAACTGCGTGTGCTGGGTCGTTGGATGCGCATGTTCACCATCCCCAATCAGTCCTCCGTGCCCAAGGCATTTCTTGAGTTCGATGACGCTGGCCGGATGAAACCTTCAGCTTTTTACGATCGTGTCGTGGATGTGATGGAAGAGCTGGTGAAATTCACATTGTTGCTGCGCGAACGCCAAGACTATCTGGTGGATCGATACTCCGAGCGCAAAGAGTCAGCTGAAGAGCTTTCAAAACGAGTTAACCAGCGTTCCATCTGAGGACAATTTACCGTGCAACAACATCCGTACTCTGTGCTTCCCCTAGCGAAAGTCAAAGGCCAACTGATCTTCACCCCATGCCCAGGCACCAAAGGCACACCGTCTTTTGAAGCATTGGAAACGCTAAAGACCGCTGGTGCATCAGCCTTGCTGACACTGATGCCGACCGAAGAGTTGCTCCAGAACGAAATCGATCTGCTGCCAGAAGAGTGCGCATTACTCGGTCTTGAATGGTTTCATCTGCCCGTTGAAGACGACCAGGCCCCAGGCGAGGCATTCCTAGCGGCGTGGGAAAAGCATCGTGATCGGCTCAAGCAGTTGCTGACCGAGGGCAAGAGCATTGCCATTCACTGCAAGGGTGGTTCGGGACGGACTGGATTGATCGCTGCTCAGTTGCTTATCCAGTGTGATGTCCCTTACCAGGAGGCCCTTCGTGAAGTGCAGGCGCTGCGTCCACGCGCCATCCAGCATCCTGTTCATGTTGAATACATTTCCCAATTCGGCCCCGAACAATCGGGCTCCCACTAACAGCACGCGGAGTACATTGGCCGGTTGATCGGGATTGTACTATCAGACTGGGTGTTCCAGCCTACGGGCTGGTCGCTTGCTTTATCTGCCCAGTCTCCAGATATCGGCTGACAACCTGATTGTGGATGGATGTGCGTTACCAATTCAAAGCTTGGTCAGCAAAAATGAGCTGAAGGCTTATTGGGTGATCAAGGAACGCCGGGGGGCGATGGCAACAACCAAAAGCCATAGACTGAAATCGCCTTAGAGCAAAATGGAATCTGCGAGATCAGTGCAGAGTTCTTCGCCTCCGCTGACGATATCAAGCAGGGGGCAGTTGAGGCGTCGACTACCTGCTTTAAGTACACAGTCAGTAGTCAAGTGATCCCCAAGAAGGGTGTCAGTGTCGACGATGCAAGGGACGGTATCTCTCGATACTTGAGTCATTTGGTCGCAAGAACGGTTTTCTATCCTATGCTGAATCGGCTGAAGTAAAGGTTGCTTAGTACATAGGCGGGGGCCGTCCGTATCGCAAACATAATGCAGAGGCAGAGATGACATCGATATCCAGAAGAGTCTTCCTGAAAGTGGGAGGCGGTGTTGCAGCGAGCGTGGCCATCGGGGTACCTGAACTCACACAAGCGGCGACATCACTGCCAGTGGTAGAAGGGCGAGTCAATCTCCCCTACCAAATGAAAGCGATCACCAACGCGCAGAAATTGCAGGTCAACACACCCTTTTCATTTTTCTATCCTGACGCGGCCTCACCTTGCGCGTTGATCAAAATGGGCGCACCTGTTCCGGGGGGCGTCGGCCCGGAGCGCGACATTGTCGCCTACAGCATGCTATGTACACACATGGGTTGTCCGGTTGCCTATGACGCAGGACAGAAGTTGTTTAAATGCCCCTGTCATTTCAGCATTTTCGATCCTGAGAATATTGGCCAAATGGTTTCCGGCCAAGCTACTGAGAACCTGCCAAGCATAGTGCTCGAATACAACCCCAAAGACGATTCGGTACGTGCAGTTGCCGTAGAAGGGTTGATCTACGGACGTCAGTCCAACCTCCTGTGATAAGGAGATTCAAATGGCAACCAACAAAGATCGTGTAGCGCTCCCACCTCCAGGGGCCCAAAAGACCAACCTGACATGCCACTTCTGCATCGTGGGTTGTGGCTATCATGTGTACAAATGGCCGGAAAATCAGGAAGGCGGACGGGCACCCGATGAAAACGCACTCGGGCTCGACTTCCGCAAACAGCTACCTCCTTTGGCTGTCATCATGACCCCGGCGATGCAGAATACGATCACCGACAAGGATGGTAAGCGCTACAACATCATGATCGTGCCGGACAAACAGTGCGAAGTGAATAAAGGGTTGTCTTCCACACGAGGCGGACAGCTCGCCAAGGTCATGTACAGCCCCGATGGCGTAGGCAAGGAGCGGTTACGCAGTCCACGCGTTTATGTGGCTGACCAGTGGGTGGACACCAGCTGGGATGATGCGCTGGCGCTTTATGCGGGCGTGACCAAGAAGATTCTAGATAATGACGGGCCAGCCGCGCTCGCCTTTGACTGCTTCGATCACGGAGGTGCCGGGGGCGGGTTTGAGAATACCTGGGGCACCGGCAAGTTGATGTTCACAGCGCTGAAAACTCCGCTGGTACGTATCCACAATCGCCCGGCCTATAACTCCGAGTGCCACGCCACCCGCGAGATGGGCATTGGCGAACTGAACAACAGCTATGAAGATGCCGAGTTGGCCGACGTCATTGTTGCCATCGGCTGCAACTCCTACGAAACCCAAACCAACTACTTCCTGGCCCACTGGATACCCAATTTACAGGGACAGACGATCGACAAACGTAAACAGCGTTTTCCTGGAGAAACCGTTGCACCAGCGAAAGTGATTTTTGTTGACCCGCGCAGGACACCGACCATTGCTGTTGCCGAGCAAGCGGCGGGCAAGGACAACGTGCTTCACCTGGATATCGAACCGGGAACGGATATCGCCCTGTTCAACGGCCTGTTGACCTACGTGGTTGAACAAGAGTGGCACGACAAGGAATTTATCTCAGCCCATACCAAGGGGTTCGATCAGGCACTTCAAGCCAACAAGCTGTCGCTCGAAGAAACCAGCCACATCACCGGCGTGTCGGCGGAGAAGCTCAAGCTCGCTGCCGAATGGGCCTACAAGCCTAAAGCTTCTGGTCACCGCCCCCACACCATGCATGCCTACGAGAAAGGGATTATTTGGGGCAATGACAACTACCTCATCCAGTCTGCTTTGGTCGATTTAGTGCTTGCGACCCATAACGTCGGACGACGGGGTACAGGTGTGGTGCGAATGGGCGGGCATCAAGAGGGTTATACACGCCCACCTTATCCAGGCACTACCAAGATCTACGTGGATCAGGAGGTCATCAACGGCAAGGGCATGATGTATACCGCTTGGGGAGCTAATCCGTTTCAGACCACGCTCAATGCCGAGCAACATCGCACGGTCATTCTGAAGCGCGCCAATATTGTCAGGGAGGCTATGGCCAATGTTCGCGGCGGCTCAACCACGCAGATGGTGGATGCGATCTACGATGCGGTGAAAAACAAAGGTGGGCTCTTCCTCGCCAATATCAACCTCTACCCCACCAAGCTAGCAGAAGCCGCGCACGTGATGCTGCCAGCAGCCCATCCGGGTGAGATAAATCTCACCTCTATGAATGGGGAACGCAGGATGCGTCTGTCGCAAAAATTCACCGATCCTCCTGGTTCGGCGAAAGCCGATTGCCTCATCGCGGCAGCTATCGCTAACACCCTCCGGCAAATGTATACCGCCGAAGGAAAGCAGGACATGGCGGCGCGCTTCGCAGGGTTCGACTGGAAAACTGAGGAGGACGCGTTCAATGACGGCTTTCGTATGGCCGGGCAACCCGGTGCTGGCCCTATTGATAGTCAGGGTGGAACCACGGGCAATATTGTCACCTACGAGCGATTGCAAGCCATGGGCAACAATGGAGTCCAGTTACCCGTCAAGGAGTACCGAGACGGCAAACTGATCGGCACCGAAATGCTGTACTCCGATTACAAATTCGACACGCCGGACGGCGAAGCTGAGTTCAAACCAGCGACGTGGCCAGGCCTGCCAAAGCCGGTGGAGGAACAGAAGGAGAAGCACCAGTTCTGGGTCAACAACGGACGTATTAACGAGGTATGGCAAACGCTCTATCACGACCAGTACAACAGTTTTGTGCAGAGGCGCGTGCCGATGGCTTATCTGGAAATCAATCCTGATGATGCCCAAACGTTGGCTATTGCATCCGGGGATGTGGTCGAGGTGTTCAACGACTACGGCTCGTCCTATGCGCTGGCCTATCTAGAGCCGGATATCAAACGGAATCAGACGTTCATGCAGTTCGGCCATTTCAATGGCGTTATGGGTGATTTAACCACGCCATGGGTTGATCGAAACGTAGTGCCTTATTACAAAGGGACATGGGCGAGTATTCGTCGTATTGGGAAAGTGGAAGAATTCAAAGAGACAATCAGCTTCAAGTCACGAAGATTTAAGGCATAGCTGTTTCACGCCCGCTAGGCGTTTCTTTCCGAGGTCTTTACGATCATGGTATTGGGGCGAGCGCAGTCTCGCAGGTGGTGAGGGAGGACGTTGTGCGCAAATTTGTTCTTTCCTCTCGCGCGTGAGGGACAGGTATAGATCTCCTGCTCTCTCTATGGCCTGGGAAAACGAGGCGCTTGACCGAGCCATTCTGCATGATCCGGACTTCTCACTCGCATATGCCGCCCGTGCTCGCTTGCATGCGATCCATGTCCGGCTTTCTCAAGCGATAGCAGGCAGTTCGATAGCTGAAGCTTTGATGGTGTGCCACGGGACTGAACAGGAATGTAATCACGTAGGTATGCCACCAGGCCTGCCAGGTTGTTCCAGAAACGGTTGTCCAGACTACCGTAAGGTCAGTTCTTCCCGATCTTCTTCCGCTTCAGCCTGGAAGACCTCAATGAGTTTCTGGTTGTAATCGTCCAAATAGGTCTGCAAACCCTCCCGATCAACGAGGCGTACCCCGGCGGTGGTGGCGAGTTCCTTGGCCGACTTCGTGTAGTACGAATTGGTGACTACCATGGCTTCGTCACAACCGTAGAACGCCTTGGCTGAGATCGCTTGCTGAACTGCAGCGTTGCCAACGGAGCCGGTGTAGTTTTTTGCCTGGATCACCATGTTTTTGCCAAACCGGCTCACGAACAAGTCGGCCCCTTGATCGGCGGTCTTCTTGGTTTCCTTAACGTCGAAGCCGATGGTCTGGAAAATCTCGACCAGGAACGCCTCGAACTGGAACCCGTCCATCGCGTCCACCAAATACATGGTGATGAACCGGTTGGGGTTGAAATGCTCAAGCTGGCTTCCCAAGCGCTCGACGAGGATGTCGAAGTAGATACCTTCGCAAAGACTGAGCCCGGAGCGGAAAGCCGGCAAGGAAATCAAAGGAGTGTTGGTCGTAGCGTTCGCTTGAGCATTGAACTGGACACCCTGGTACGAAATATCGTTCTCCCAGAGGTAGTAGTAGAACAGAGCGAGATCAGATCTGAACGTCGTTCCAGCCTCATCGATCCATGACCGAAGGGTCTCGGCCAAGTCGGCTTTGATGTGGCGACTGAGCTCTCTGGAGAAGCCAAGATAGGTCGAGTTGAATGCAGTGGTCAGAAGCAGTTTGTCCAGTAGAGAGGGCAAACCTTCAAGCTCATCGAACCCCTTGCGGATCAGCACCTCGCGAAACAGCTCGCGTTCGGTGTACACACCATCGAGCCTTGGGCCTGGCACGCCGGCATCGTTGCTGGTGGAAGAGGTTTCACGGGTAGTGTGGATGAAGTTCGTGAAGTAGGGCTGCTTGAGCTGTGCGTATTTTCTTAGCACATTGTTGAGCAGATCGTTCAGCTGTGCCTGCTCTTTCTTCTTGCCCAGAAAATCTTTGAGGAGTCCCTTGGACTGGTACTGAAAGTCCGGGTAAAAGGAAGGATCGAGTGGCGTCAGATGTTGAGCGCGCAGCTCGGCAGATGGTGATACCTGCGAGCTGTTGCACCAAGGGCAGGTTGTCTCAAAAGTAGTTCTGTTGCATCCATTGCATTGGTAAATCATGGGCGTCTATTCCGGGCTGAAGACTGAGGTGCGGTGCAAGCCGTTACACCTCAATCTTGATCAGTTGCCGCCGCAGGGTAGCTGATTGTCCTGAAAGGTCTCGGTGCTTGAGGCCAGACAATAGCCTAGTGCTATCTACCCGTCTACGGAGGTGGTTTGAACTCGATGCCTACTCGTCAAGGTCACCCTTGGCCACATGTTCCCGGTGGTGCCACTCATGGAGTTCGACGTCGTTGCGATAGGCCTCCAACTGGTTTTCCCCTGGCTCATGGGGGTAATCCTCGGGCCGCATTTCTCGCAGGCAGCGAAGCTGTTCAAGGTTGGATTGAGCCTGTTGAACCCGACGGGATTGAATGATCTCTGCCACCTCCTTGAAGCCAGCTGAGGCCTGGCCATTGTCCCAGTACCACTGCTTCATATCCTTGTAGATCTGGATATGCCGACCATCGAGCCCACCGCTATGATTATCGATGTCAAATGCATAGCGATATGGGTCTAGCTGATGAAGGACGAACTGCTGCAGGCAATAGGCCGTGCCGTACATGCCGTTGAGCAGGATTTCTCGGTGAGTGATGTATGGAGATTCGGTCATTATCGCGTTCTCTTTGGAGTCAAAGGTGTAAGTCTAACCGGCCCTGACGAAGGCTTTCATTCGCGAACAGTGTCGTCTGGTCACTCCGGCTCGGGAGCGTCAAAGAGGCATACGCGCTTATCAGTGCCAGCAGTGCAAGACTGCAGAAAGGAAGTTCCCCGCACGCTGTAGCCTCGAACTATATCTTCCGGCCAGCCTCCGAGACGGACTCTGCCCTTTATGTGATGGTTGACGCTGACATGCTGGAGTCGGTGCTGACGGCGATCATCAATAACGCCAAAGATTTTCGAGCGCTTGATACTGACATCATCGTCGATGGCTACTTAGAGCAAGGGGACGCCGTTATCACTATAAAAAATAATGGGCCTCATATCGCGAATGACCCTATCGAAGAAATTTTTGAATATGGTGTCTCTGTGCGAGACGGCGCAGAGGAGGGCGAACATCTTGGACAGGGGCTGTATATGGCGAAGACCTTTGTTTCACGTCTGAGTGGTAGCCTGACTGCCCGCAACTTGGGTGATGGTGTCTGCTTTGAAATCAGACTTCCATGCGTGGGTTAGGCGGTCAAATTTCAGCTGATTGACCGATTAATGCCATAGTCGGCCCGTTCGGGCCGGCTGGACAAATGTTGAGGTTGGGACTGGTCAGCGAGCAGTGCTGATATCACCTTAATACCTTTGTTACTTTTCAGGTCTGTGGGTGGGACGTGTCGGGTGCTTCGGCTTGGTCTCGGGGTTCACTTGATGCCTTCTGTCATCTTTTCGGTCGTCACGTTTCGGTTTCGGGCCTGGCTTGGCTTAATGTGCGTTGACATACTTGACTTGATATCCGAATGGTTGATTTCAATGGGGTATCTTGTCACCGACATCAGCGGCGTTTATCCAGTCACCATGGTTTCTAGGCGTACCATCAATACCCTAGAACTAATTGCCAAGACCGCAAGGGAAAGGGTATGGAAAAGCGGAAAGCAGCTTTTAGTCAGCGGCGGTGTTACCTGACGAAACTCAATCACTCCAACGCTGCCGTGATGGGAAACGGTGGAGTGAGTCTCACAACAGTTCACCAGCTTTACGAGATCGCGTAAGCCTGATGAGCACTCGCAATCAATCATAGAACCTTGGTGATCTGTGCTTTGAGTATCATGTTCAAACTCAGCCGACGTTTGGTAAAAGTCTTGTATCGACCTTCTCGCTGCGCCGCCGCCGGAGGGGTGGTAGATGTTTTCCACATGCCGAGCACCACGACCTCGTCCCCATTCTGGATACCCTTAAACCACTCGGATTGGGGCGACCAGATACTTACCTCTACGCCAATTCCATTCTCAGGGTTTTCGGGATCCGGCCTGAATTTGCTCATCTGCAGGTTTATCACGTTTTTGCTGGAGTCGCCTTTGAGTCCACAACGAACGCTACTGACTTGGCCGTGGATGGCAATGGGATGCTGCACGGTGTTCTGCGAAACGGCATGAAAGCCTGACATGTGCTGTTCCGATTCGAAATAGAACTGATTCCAGGCTACCTTCACATTGCCTTCAAAGACCAGTTCCAGATGCTGCTCGATATCCTGGTTGCTTGCGCAGAGCGTTCGGAGTTTCAAGGCTCGATTGGCCGAGTTGATATACGCGGGCAACAGCCCAGGATTGGAGGTATAAGTTCTGCCCGTCTTTGTTCTGTCCCCTCCGTCCGGATTTTTCGGCGCGCCTGTCCCCTCCAGGGCCTCTTTAATCATTACCAGTCGCATCCGGTATTTGTCCTTCTGGATACTCTCGATCAACCCCTCAGATGTCTTCGCGATCTTATTGATCTCTTCATCTACACCGAAAGGGCAGTTTGCGGCGTGTGCGCCTTTGGGCAACAACCGGAAATACCCCTGCACGAAGACCGACTTGTCGTGCATCTCCCTGGTGTGCGGAGGATTATGGGTGACATGTGTGCCGCAATGCTTGCATTGCAACGGCTCGGCGCCCAGGCCTTTTTGATAGGTGTCGGCTTCCCACTCTTGCTTGTTCTGATCAAAGGCGGAGCTCATCTTGATGCCCATGCGCATTCCTTGTTCATTAGAATTGGGTGCAACCATTTCCTGCGCAGCCGCAATGGATGGAGATGATGGCGGAGTCGCGTTGTCCTGAGTGCGCATGAGGGCTCGTTGGGCGTGGCGAAAATTCTCGTAACCGGATTCCAGAGCGGCAATGTCGAGTGCTTCGGAGTGGGAGATTTGACGCAAGCGAGCAATGGACTTTGCCTTGCGCTTGATACCACGGAGTGTAGAAGGGGGGACAACAGGGGTGGTGCTCATGTTTTTCTCCGCCCCTTACCGCAACGTCACCCGCCTACGTCGCTTTGGGGCCTGGAAAAATCATGGCCTTGAGCTTTGAGTTCCTGCGGGTAGTGCCGTTTCCAGCTAACACTGACGGGTGAAGTGCGCCTACCCGGCGCAGCCAGAATCTACCAAGCCGTTGTGAAGAGTGCAAGTATCTTGGCGGGCCGCGTTGAGTGTCTACTACGGGCGTTACAGCGGATAGCAAGGCTGCGAATTGGCGCTCAACGTGACCACCCGTTTGCATTCGACTGAGCTGTCATTTATTGGTGCTAGCCGTCGATTGAATCGGATTTGACCAGCACGCTTTGTGAGCATGCAGCAGAGAGGGAGGGGACGCGATCATTTATCCTGACGCCAAGCATCTGTCCAATCCTATACCCTCATCGCAAATACCTGTTCTTCAAATGATGGCTATTGGCGGTTTTTGGGGAGCGGCGACAGCGCTATTCGCTTGATAGGTGGCCCCCGCTATGTGCAGGGCTCTCATAGGAAATACTATTGACATACCAGACGGCCTCGCCCGTCGGGGTCTGCACCACGGCCTCGTCACCTAGTCCCTTCTTTAGCAGCGCCCGTGCCATAGGTGAATCGATCGAGATGTAGTCGTTGCGCCCATAAATTTCGTCGTAACCCACAATCCGGAATTTCTTGAACTCACCATCGTCATTTTCAACCTCCACCCAAGCTCCGAAAAACACCTTCCCCTCCTGCTCGGGTGAATAGTCAACGACCTTGACGTCCTCTAGTCGTTTGCGCAGATACCTGATCCGTCGATCGATCTCCCGCAGCAGCTTTTTGTTGTACTGATAATCTGCGTTTTCACTCCGATCCCCCAGGGATGCAGCCCAGGTGACTTTTTGAGTGATCTCAGGTCGGTAGACGCGCCATAAGTGATCGAGCTCCGCCTTGAGGCTGTCGTGGCCACCGCGAGTGATGATGTTTGTGGCCAAAGCGGCCTCCTTTTGAAGAATTATGCGTACAGATCCGAGCATTTCACAGGTTATGGAATGCGATCAATCACTGCCATGTAGTCAAAGCTGGAAGCGGTGCGATCTGTTCGGACTACGTAAAGGCTGGCTCCAACTCCCTCAGGAACTATCCAGAATTCGGGGGCGGATTTCTTCTGTTTCGAGGTGGCCCATATCAGTTCGAGTTTTTCCAAGGCTACGGGATGGGTTACACGGCCAGAGGGCGCATTTGAAATGTAGCTATACAGCTTGGTTTTGAGTTCAAAACGAGAGGTGTAGGGGTAGGGGCCCAGTTGAATGGGGCCGTCACCGATTATGCTGTCCATCTGTATCTTGGGGGCGTGGTGAAGCTCCTGAATTTCTCGGTGTTCTCTTATTCGGTTCCAAACGGTATGACCCTTTTCGACACAGCGTTTGATCCATTGTGTTTCTGCTGCTAGCGCAGCGTCCTTCGATTCACAAATCTCAACGGCCTTGAACAGAGGCATTTGCCCTTTTTCAAGAATCTGGGCGATCTTGGCAGCGGCTCGTTTCGTTCTTGTGTTCGCGGATCTAATGTGGGCTTGCTGGCGGCGGGGGAAATTTCCGGTCTCACCAACATAGAAAGGCTCCTCAGTCTCCGGGTCAATGATGATGTAGACGAGGTATTGCTTGGAAAGATCATCGTGTAGCTCAGGCTGCGCCTTGGCCGTGGGTCGCCTTTCAATCGTATCGGTATTGAAATGGTACACCGGTGAGTGATTTGAGCGCGGGGAGCGAGTGTTCTGCCGATACCATTCCTCCGCAAGTTCAAGCGATCTGAATGAACGATGCTCGGCTTCAGGAAAATGGTCGACAGATGCTCGGGCTCCACCGTCCCATCTGTCAAATATTCCTGTATGGCGTCCATGAATCACTGCATAGAATCGAATCTTTTTTGCCATCCTGAGCAACCTTGATCTTCATATTTAGAAGGCCTCTATCTCGTACCAGAAATGTGGGCGATCTGCCAGGAGTCATCTGGCTGTTTGCCGGCTTTGGGGTATGGCTCTGCTAGGATGAATTCGTCGGCGGCTTCGTTTGAGCTGACAAATTACCTCTCGCACCATTGTGTTCTGATGGCTCAAAGCTGCGGCCCGGAAATTCAAGGAAGGATCATGTCCAAACCAAAATTGCCACCTGAGTCTGAGGTAGTGACCTGGCTGCAAAGGCTTATCGAAAACGACCAGTTGCTCGAAAACATTCAAGGTCAGGAAATCATCACCTCCATAACAGATGCAATTGGGCAGGATTTTTTCATTCCATCCTTCGGCATCGATTACATCTCTCGACGTGCCTCGGCGGAGGCTGCTGGGCACGTACTGGGCCGCCTAGGATTGCTGGAGATTATTTCAATCAACACCAGCATCTCGCTCACCAAGGGGGAAGTGCTACGCCCCGACATCCTCTGTTTCAGTCCCGAGTCGAAGACCCTCGTGGTTTTTGAGGTTAAACGAGCCAGTGAGACTGAGCGGCAGACTGTTACCGAGCTTGCAGGTTATGAACAGGAACTGCGGAACCTGCTGCCATTCCTGGGCAATTTCGATATTTGTTTTGTCGTGGTGGCTGCAGACTGGTCGACGCTTCTGACACACGCAGTCGGTAGCATGAATGCATGGTCGGGCAAGCAATGCTTGGCGCTCAAGCTGGTGTCTATTGAGTCCTCATTCGCGCTGCAGGCCCATCTGCCCGAAGCTTGGCATCTCACCGGTAGCGTGAAGCTGCCACCGGAGGCATTGCCCTCGATCGATCTGTACCTGGTCGAAAAATCAGCGGATGCCATCGACGACGAAGGCGATGAAAATGATGGTGGACAGGCAGAGGGGAATGGCGCTGACGAACGACTGCCGCCACGTTTAGTGATGACCGCAATGGACATCATTGCTCGTGCAGGCGACAGGGCAGGATCACACGGCTTCATGATGCTGTGGCGGGACGTCAATGGCTACGGGCGAGGGCGGTGGTGCATCACGCTGTGCGCCATCGACCCCTACTCCATGTACGCCTGGTGCAAGGAGCACGGGTTGTCGCAGCGTGATTCTGACGCTTCTTTGTTTCTGGACAGCCGCAAGGCCGATATTGCGGGTCAGACGCCTGCCACAATCTACGACCTTGCCAAGGCAGCCTACCCGATTCTGCAGGAGCAGTTTGAGCCTGAGTTCAGCGGAGACTTTTGTTGGCAAATGAAGGCTCGGCAATATCGTCTAAGAGGGGTGCCTACCAGGTTCGAGTTCTGGGGTAGTCTCGGACAACACGCGCGGGAGTTCGTCTGTAACCCGGCCGTGCGGAACTGGTACATGCCCTATATGAGCCAAAACCAACTCGACTGGACAGACCCTGTCGTGGCTATGCCATTGATAGAGAACTTGTCGGCAGGAGTGCCGTTCCCGGGGGGGACAATCAAGTGCAGTGATGCCTTCCTCGTGGGCCGGGCGCTGGGTGATCTCGCCTTGGCCGCTTTCAATGCAGCACCTGATAAAGAGCATGCGGCGAGAATTGAGCCTATGGTTGAGTGGGCCCAGTTGGAGGCGCTCCGTTATGCGATCGAAATGAAGCAGATGTATGACGTGACGGAAGAAATCGTCACTCCTATACCCATGCTGTCCAACGATCCGTCCAGGAAACTCCAGGCAACGGAGGATCTTGCGAAATGGGTGCGGACGGATCTGATCAGTGATCGGCATCCGTTCCATCAGGCGTGTTTTGATCTGGGTTTGCGGGAAGCAATGCTGTTCAGATTGTCTGAGGAAGGAAGCATTGATCGCTTTCCTCCTGATCGACCTCACCAGGCAGCCTTGTTAATTCGGCGCATCCTGAAAGGGGCGATTCTGCGGATGAAGGGTAGTCAAGGTCAGCTTTTACAGTCTGCGGAATATCGCGATTTCGAAGAATACGTGGCCCCGCATTTATCTTCTTGTCTGGACGAGCAGGGGGACGTCGACGGCGTGCGGTTGGATGCAGTGCTTGATGAGATTCCAGATCTTGAACTACTCAGAGCGTTTCCCGGCACATTCGTAAAAGGGATCGATTCAATCGTTCCAGTCGTTCTTCACACCGTTAGCCCAGCTTTTCCCGTGACTGTCGATTGGGAGTGGTTGAAGTCTGGCGTGAGGGCGTTGTTCGAAGAGGGGGATCATCGCCCGGCAGTTATTTTTAACCAGGACGGTACGGTGGGGACTGGTCGGATTATGGGAATCGGCAAATTCCTCTCACCCATCATGGATCCTGACGTGGAGGTTTATCTTCTCGATGAAACATCAGCACGGAACATTGCCATGAAAATGACGTGGGAAGAGGTGAAGGATTTCTATGCTAAACGCAGCGAAGCATTTGGATGAGCGCTCTCTCCTTGGGTACCGATGGTGTTCACCTGGCGTTTAGAAGAAATCGAAGTTGGCGTAGCGCCGTCTACGGGTAAGGGAATGGCAATGGGAAGCTTGTGGGGCTTCGTCCATTGCCGTGGTATGGCTTTAGTCTCGCAGCCAGTAAGGAGGGATATCCAAGCCAAGCTCTTCCAACGCCATGTAGATGACCCGTATTGTCTCTGCACAGACTTCACTGATTGAGGATCTCAAGCCCATTGAGGCAATCGCTCATTCAGACCTGGGCGGTGAATTCGCACTGGAAAGAGTGCTGGGGCATTTGGTGGAACGTCGACTCTGTGATGGCTGCTCAGCAAGAACTGCAAATTTTCTGGCGCTGGCTCGGGACGTATTCCTACCTTGGGCGCTATTCACCAGTCGCGACGCCCTCTCGGCTTACGACATTTTCACGTTTTGTAGGCGGCTGGTGGCGACCAATGGCTAAGGTTGTTGGTTCGGTTATGGGGATGCGTTGGTTGACCATCGCGTAGTTTTGGCTGGCAATATGGTCAGGCCTCTTCGTGATTGGTGCTGATGATCATTTGAGCAGGCGGTGGAAAAGACGTGCCGCTAATGATGGCTTAGTGGTCAACCCGTGATCGCGTGTATGTAATTCAGCTCGATAGGAGCGAGGGACGAATGAGTTTTGTCGCCTCCTCAATCTCGTGGCCGCACATAGGTGCTGTCAGAAATTCAACTCATATACTTGGTGGCGCGCCAATCGTATTTTTGGGGGGAAAGGTGTGCGTTATGCAGATTTTTGAGGTTCGGCTCGGAGTATCAGTGTCAGAGAGGGGGACGGTCATGAGGCATGACGGGCGGCAAAGTCTCTGTCGAACTCGCCGTGCATGAATGTGTTTCTGGGAAAAGCGGGGTGGGTGAGGCCGCTTTTTTGCTCCAAATGAAAAAAATTTTGGGGGTGGGGAAATGAGGGCGCATACTCAAAATAGTATGCTTTCGAGGGTATGCATACTATTTTGAATGTCCCGGTTTAAAAGGATTTCAGAGGAAATAGTATGGTAAGTGGGGTTATAGATTGTTGTCGGCATTTTCCGAGCGATCGCCTTGGGCCGCCGCCTCGCTGACCGCTTGGGTCACTTGAGGGCGGCGCACATGCCAAAGCTCGTGGAACTCGGCGCGCATCCGCGCCTCGCCCTCGGGGGTGATCAGCGCGGTGCCAGCGGTGCGAGGTGGGCGATAACGACTCATGGCAACTTCTTGTGGTGGTAAGGACGAAAGTCTATCAACCCTCGCGCAACACTGTCAGCGGGCTGGCGTTGAGCGCCCGTCGGGTGCCAAACACCCCCGCAGCGCCGATCAGCAGCGCACCCGCCAGCGGCAACATCAGCAACCATGGGTGCGGATGCCAGGGCAGATCGAAAGCAAAGCGGTAGAGCACCAGGCTGACCAGTTCCGAGCCCAGGGCCGCCAGCAACCCGCTGACCGCACCCAACAGGCCGAATTCGATGCGTCGGGCCTTGACTAGCAAGGGGCGCTCGGCCCCCAGGGCCCGCAGCAGCGCGCCTTGGCGAATCCGTTCATCCAGGGTGGCTTGCAGGCCGGAGAACAGCACCGCCATGCCCGCCGCCAGGACAAACAGCAGCACGTACTCCACGGCCAGGGTCACCTGGGCCAGGATGCTGCGCAGTTGTTGCAGCAGGGCTTCGACCTGCAGAATCGTCACCGCCGGAAAGGCCCGGGCCAGGTCGACGATCTGCTGGTCGTGACCGGCGGCCAGATAGAAGCTGGTGAGGTAGGTGGCCGGCAGGTCCTTCAGGGTGCCGGGTTGGAAGATCATGAAGAAGTTGGGTTGGAAGTTGTCCCAGTTGATCTCCCGCAGGCTGGTGACCTTCGCCTCGCGGTTGATGCCTCCCACGCTGAACACCAGCCGGTCGCCCAGCTTGATCTGCAGGTTTTCGGCCACTTTGCCTTCCACCGACACCCCCGGTATATCGTCCGGCGGCTGCTGCGGCCACCAGTTCCCGGCGGTGACGACGTTTCCTTCCGGCAGGTCCGCGGCCCAGGTCAGGCTCAGGTCGCGCTGCAGTGCCCGATCCCCGGCCGAGTCCTTGGTGACGAACTCCCTGGCCGGTTCGCCGTTGATGCTGATGAGCCGCCCCGGTACCACGGGATAGAGCGGGGCCGATTGCGCCGACAGCTGCAACAGCTTGTCGATGAAGGCCTGCTTGTCATTGGGCAGGATGTTCAGCGCGAAGTAGTTGGGGGCGTTTTTCGGCAACTGGTTTTGCCAAGTGTCCAGCAACTCGCCGCGCAGCAGGGCGATCAATGCCATGGACAACAGGATCAGGCCGAATGCCAATGCCTGGCCGGCCGCGGCCAGGGGATGGCGCAGCAACTGGCCGAGCCCCAGCCGCCAGGGCAAGGAAGCGCGGGCGAGCATCCGGCGCAGGCTCTGGAGCAGCAGCAACAGCAGGCCGCCAAGCACCAGTGCGGCGACGACACCGCCGCCGAGCAGGGCGAAGGTCAGCACCAGGTCCAGGCTCAGGCGCCACATGATCAGGCCAAGGGCACCCAGCGCGGCACCATAGACCACCCAGGTACTGGAAGGGATGGGCAGCATGTCCCGGCGCAATACGCGCAATGGCGGCACCCGCCCCAACGCGGCCAGGGGCGGCAGGGCGAACCCCGCCAGCGCCACCAGCCCTGTGCCGATCCCGGCGATGGCCGGCAACAGCCCGCCGGGCGGTACCGTGGCGGGTAGCAGGTCATGCAGCAAGGCGAACAGTCCCAATTGGGCGATCCAGCCGAGCAGGGCGCCGCTGAGGCTCGCCAGCAGGCCCAGTACCGTCAGTTGCAGGCTGAACAGCAGCATGGTTTCCCGACGTGACAAGCCCAGGCAGCGCAGCAGCGCACTGGCATCGAAACGTCGTGTGGCGAAACGGTTGGCGGAGAGCGCAACCGCGACGCCGGACAAGAGCACCGCCACCAGGCTGGCCATGTTCAGGTAGCGCTCGGCCTTGCCCAGGGCGCCACCGATCTGCCGGTTGCCGTCACGGGCATCCTGCAGGCGCTGGTTGGCTTCCAGGCCTGGCTTGATCAGGTCGCGATAGGTTTGCAGGGCAGACGCCGGGCCTCGCCAGAGGTCGCGATAGCTGACGCGGCTGCCGGGCTGCACCACGCCGGTGGCTTCCAGATCCTTGAGGTTGATCATGACCCGGGGCGTGAGGCTGTAGAAATTGCCGGCGCGATCCGGTTCGTAAGTCAGCACCCGGCTCAGGCGCAAGGTGGTGTTGCCGACATCGATGCTGTCGCCGATCTTCAGATCCAGTGCCGTCAGCAGCCGGGCTTCGACCCATGCCTCGCCCGGGTTCGGTCGTCCGCCGGGCTCTTCCGGGGCAAAGGGGGAAGGGGCGCTCTTCAGTTCGCCGCGCAACGGGTAGAGGTCGTCGGCAGCCTTGACGCTGGAAAGCTGGATGCCGTTGTCGGTGGCGACGACACTGGAGAACTCCACGACAAGGGCATGCTCCAGGCCCAGCTCGGTGCCGCTGCGGATCTGCTCGGGACGGGCAGGCGAGCTGCCTTCGAGCAGCAGGTCCGCGCCGAGGAATTCGGTGGCGCGCAGCATCATCGCGCCGTTGAGTCGGGCGCCGAAGTAGCCGATGGCGGTGCTGGCCGCCACGGCGACCAGCAAAGCGAAAAACAACACACGCAACTCGCCGGCGCGGGCGTCGCGCAACAATTGGCGGACAGCGAGGCTGAACAGGCGCAACAGCGGCAAGCGTGCCATCAAGGCTCCAGGGGCGCGACCATCTGGCCGGCTTCAAGTCGGATCAGGCGCCGGCAGCGATGGGCCAGGCGTTCGTCGTGGGTGACCAGCACCAGGGTTGTGCCGCTTTCCTTGTTCAGTTCGAACAAGAGATCGCTGATGCGCTCGCCGGTGTGGCTGTCGAGGTTCCCGGTGGGTTCGTCGGCGAAGAGCACGTCGGGCTCGGCGGCGAAGGCACGGGCAATGGCCACACGCTGCTGCTCGCCACCGGAGAGCTGGCGAGGCGAGTGGGTCAGGCGCTGGCCCAGGCCGACCCGTTGCAACAGTTCCGTGGCGCGTTCACGGGCGTCCTTGCGACCGTCCAGCTCCAGGGGCAGCATGACGTTTTCCAGCGCATTGAGGCTGTCGAGCAGTTGGAACGACTGGAAGACGAAACCGACATGCTCGGCGCGGATCCGCGCCCGTTGGTCTTCATCCAATGCACTGAGAGCCTGCCCGGCGAGGGTCACTTCACCGCCGCTGGGCAGGTCCAGGCCGGCCAGCAGGCCCAGTAGGGTGGATTTGCCGGAACCGGACGCGCCGACAATGGCCAGGCTGTCGCCCTTGTTCAATTCCAGGCTGAGTTCGTGCAGGATGGTCAGTTCACCTTCCGCGCTGGGAACCACTTTGCTAAGGTCCTGCGCGGTGAGAATGCTTGAGCCCATGGAGAATCCGATGCGTGTGTGGTTTTTGAGTGCCGGCCTGGCCTTGATGTGCATGGTCCAGAACGCAGCGGCGGGTACAGTCCTGATCGTTGGCGATAGTATCAGCGCGGCTTTCGGCCTGGATACCCGGCAAGGCTGGGTGTCGTTGCTCGAGCAACGGCTCAAGGCCGAGGGTTTTGACGACAAAGTAGTCAATGCGTCCATCAGTGGCGACACCAGCGCAGGAGGCCAGGCACGGCTGCCGACGCTGCTTGCAGCCCATAAGCCGACCCTGGTGATTCTGGAGTTGGGTGGCAACGACGGCCTGCGCGGGCAGCCGCCAACACAATTGCAACAAAACCTTGCAGCGATGATCGACGCCTCCCGCGCCAGCGGTGCGAAGGTGCTGCTGCTGGGCATGCAACTGCCGCCCAATTATGGCCGGCGCTACACCGATGCCTTCGCCAAGGTCTACAGCACCCTGGCCGATGAGAAAAAAGTGCCGCTGGTGCCGTTTTTCCTCAAGGACGTCGGTGGGGTCCCAGGGATGATGCAGGGTGACGGACTGCACCCGTCCGTCGCGGCCCAGGGCAAGTTGCTGGAAAATGTCTGGCCGACACTGAAACCGCTGCTTTGACGCTTTTCTAGAGACGGTCTTTCGGCTAATGTGGCGCCCCCGATTTGGAGCCCCCGATGCCGCGTCCTGCCTGGTCCCTGTTTGCCTACCAACTGATCGAGCCTGACGAACAGCTGGACCTGTTCGCCTGCCAGGAAGTGCGGGTGCATCTGGTGACCCGGCAACTGGAGCTCGGTGGTTCGGCGGACCGCACGCTCTGCGGCAGCCTGCTGCCGGCCCAGCCGCGCTGGTCGGGCGTCGATCGGCGGATATTCCAGGATCATCGCCTGTGCTCGCTGTGCCGGGCGATCCTCGAGTCCCAGAAGCGCGGTACCTCCCCGATCTGGCCGGAACTGCGGTTCGAGTTGTAATTTTCAGCTTCGAAACTTGCCCTGTGAGGTGAGCTGGACGGCAGTGTATCGGACGGACCATCGCCGCTCTCCCCGTAATACCGGGCTGCGGTGTACAATCGCCGTTTTCATACCCTCTGTTCGATCTGCGAAGGATGTCCCGGATGTTGCTGCGCTTGCCTGCCGTCGCCCGCTGCCTGTCTCTTGCCGCCCTGTGTACGGCGGGGCCCGTTGCTGCACTGGAGCTGCCTCTGCCGCCGCCGGGCGAGGACATCGTTGGTCAGGTGCAGGTGATCAAGGCCAAATACGAAGACACCTTCGCCGACCTGGGCACGACCTATGACCTGGGTTACACCGAGATGGTCGCCGCCAACCCGGGCGTCGACCCCTGGTTGCCCGGAGCTGGCACGGAGATTGTACTGCCAACGCGTTTCATCCTGCCGCCAGGTCCGCGCGAAGGCATCGTGATCAACCTTGCCGAATACCGCCTCTACTACTTCCCCAAGGGCAAGAACGTGGTCTATACCTTCCCGTTGGGAATCGGTCGTGAAGGTTGGGGCTCGCCCATCGCCCACACGAGCATTACTGCCAAGACGCCGAACCCGACCTGGACCCCGCCGGCGTCGATCAGGGCCGAACACGCCGCCGACGGCGACCCGTTGCCCAGCGTGGTGCCGGCGGGACCCGATAATCCGCTGGGGCCATTCAAGTTCACCCTGGGCACCCCGGGCTATCTGATCCATGGCTCGAACAAGAAATTTGGTATCGGTATGCGCACCAGCCACGGTTGCTTCCGGATGTTCAACAACAATGTCCTGGAAATGGCCGGTATGGTGCCAGTGGGCACGTCGGTACGGATCATCAACGACCCTTACAAGCTGGGCTTGAGCGGCGGCAAGGTTTATCTGGAAGCCCATACGCCGTTGGATGACAAGGGCAACCCATCGGTGGTGGACAAGCACACCGCGGTGATCAACGCGATGCTCAAGCGTGAAGACATCACCAGCAACCTGCGCATGGACTGGAACGTAGTGCGTGACGTGGTGGCCGCCGAAGATGGCCTGCCGGTCGAGATCGCCGTCCCGAATGCTTCGGCGCCGATGGTCTCGAGCGCACCGATCGACCTGCAGCAGTAAGGTCCTGTTTCGACCCGCCGGCGTCTTGCGATGCCGGCGGGTTTTTTATTGCCTGGGGGAAAACACCGGGCAATAAAAAAGCCGACCCAAGAAATGGATCGGCTCGATAACAATCCCGGAGGACTATTACTTGCGGCTAGCTTTTTCCAGCATGCGCAGAGCACGCTCGTTAGCTTCGTCAGCAGTCTGTTGTGCTTTTTGAGCAGCAGCCAGAGCTTCATCAGCTTTACGGTAGGCTTCGTCTGCACGAGCCTGGGCGCGAGCTGCTGCGTCTTCGGTAGCAGTCAGACGTGCTTCGGTTTCTTTCGATGCGCTGCTGCAACCGGTAGCCAGAACTGCGGCCAGGGCCAGAGCAGAGAATTTCAGAACGTTGTTCATCGTGTTCCCCTTCAAGGACTTTCTATTTAGTGACTGTCTCCTCAGAGTGAGGAGTTAGCCGGCGTACATACTACCCATTACTTGTAGTAAGTAAACTGACGTAGCGCAAGAAGCAAAAAAATTGTAGGCGGTGATTCTTTTTCGAGCAACTTTTCTTGCTGTTGTTTAAAAAATATACAGCGCCAAGCCCTTGAATGGAGCGTGCCCGTGCACAAAAGTTCCGCTGGCGAGAGGAACTCTTGCGGGGGCGCTAAAGTCGCTGTTTATTGATTCGGCTACACTTTTGTTCATTTTTTGCGCAGTGTCCCGGGCATCTTTATTGGCAGGGCCGGTGACTTTAACTACGCACGCTCGTCTCAAGACTCAACAACTGGCGATGTTCAGCTATTGCGCCTTCGCTGACTTCAGCGCAACGCTGGCGTTCAAGTCGCTAAATCCGACGAGGCTACCTCCAATGACAGGTGTGCCTTGAGCATTTGCGTCATTGGTGCTTACTATTCACGACGTGCTCGGGTTTGAGTGATTGATTTTTTGCGCTCGGTGACCGGACAGGCACGGGGTGGCGTAGATGTTCCTTCGCCGGAAAAACATCGGTAAGGTAGGGGTCAGCATTCAGACCCGCGAGGAGTAGTGATGAGCGAGGCGTTGTCCATCCACCATGACCAGGCTGGTCATCAGTTCGAGACCACTGTGGACGGTCATCGTGCCTATCTGACCTATATGGACCTGGGAAAACAGACCCTGGATATCTATCGGACGTTCGTGCCCAACGCCCTGCGTGGCAGGGGGATTGCGGCGGCACTGACTGAAAAGGCGCTGCAGTACGCCGAAGACATGGGCTACACGGTGATCCCGTCCTGTTCCTACGTGGAGCGCTACATGGAGCGTCACCAGCGGCACGCGGCGAAGCTCTGAGACAACGGATCCCACAATAAAAAACGCCGGGTTTGAAAGCCCGGCGTTTTTTTATTGTGCGGCGAAATGATCGATCAGCTGCGCTGACGCTTTGGCAGCACGTCCTTGAGTTTGGCGTGCATGCTGCGCAGGGTGTTCTCGGTCGCGCTCCAGTCGATGCAGGCATCGGTGATGGAGACGCCGTACTGCAAGTCGGCGAGGTCTTTCGGGATCGCCTGGCAGCCCCAGTTCAGGTGGCTCTCGACCATCAGGCCGATAATCGACTGGTTGCCTTCCAGGATCTGGTTGGCCACGTTCTCCATCACCAGGGGTTGCAGTGCCGGGTCCTTGTTGGAGTTGGCGTGGCTGCAGTCGACCATGATGTTCGGCTTGATCTTCGCCTTGTTCAGCGCCTGTTCGCACAGGGCGACACTGACCGAGTCGTAGTTGGGCTTGCCGTTGCCACCGCGCAGCACCACGTGACCGTAGGCATTGCCCTTGGTAGTGACGATCGAAACGCCGCCTTCCTGGTTGATGCCAAGGAAGCGGTGAGGGCTGGAAACCGATTGCAGGGCGTTGATGGCAACGGTGAGGCCGCCGTCGGTGCCGTTCTTGAAGCCCACGGCCGAAGACAGGCCGGAGGCCATCTCACGGTGGGTCTGGGATTCGGTGGTGCGCGCGCCGATGGCGGACCAACTGATCAGGTCTTGCAGGTATTGCGGGGAGATCGGGTCCAGGGCTTCGGTCGCGGTGGGCAGGCCCATTTCGGCCAGGTCCAGCAGCAGTTGGCGACCGATGTGCAAGCCATCCTGGATCTTGAACGAGTCGTCCAGGTACGGATCGTTGATCAGGCCTTTCCAGCCGACGGTGGTCCGGGGTTTCTCGAAATACACCCGCATGACCAGGTACAGCGTGTCGGAAACTTCCGCCGCCAGCACTTTCAGGCGCTCGGCGTATTCGTGGGCGGCCTTGATGTCATGGATCGAGCAGGGCCCGATGACCACGAACAGGCGGTGGTCGGTGCCGTCGAGAATGTTGCGGATGACTTCCCGCCCCTTGGTCACGGTGCGCAGGGCAGCGTCGCTCAGGGGGATATCGCGCTTGAGCTGGTCAGGCGTGATGAGGGTCTCGTTGGAGGCGACGTTAAGGTCATTGATCGGTAAATCAGCCATCGTGTTACTCGTCAGGTCACGGGTGCCGGCCGCCAGCGATCCCCGCGCGGCGGTGCACAGCGGATTTAAGCGCGTCGGGGAGCCGAACCTTAGCGCGTTACGAGGCTGCTCGACAATGGGCAGGGGCTGGTTTCAAGGGGATTTATCCCAGCTTTTGTGGGCGCAAGGCTTGCCCGCGATGAAGGTGCCTCGGTTCCAAGGTAAACCGCGTAGACTTTATCGCGGGCAAGCCTTGCTCCCACAGCTTTACAAGAGGAGTCGCAAAGATGCAGGCAGGCGTAAAACCCCGGATCGGGATGATCGGTACCGGAGCCATCGGTGGGTTCTATGGGGTCATGCTGGCGCGTGCCGGCTTTGATGTGCACTTTTTATTGCGCAGCGAATTCGCTGCGGTGGCCGAGCACGGCTTGCGTATCGACAGCGCGGTCCACGGGTCCTTGAACCTGAATCCGGTCCAGGCGTATCGCAGCGCGGCGGACATGCCGCGCTGCGACTGGCTGCTGGTCGGTGCCAAGACCACCAGCAATGCCGACCTCGCTCCGGCCATCGTCCAGGCAGCGGCTGACGGTGCGAAGGTCGTGTTGCTGCAGAACGGCCTCGATGTCGAAGAGGCGCTACGTCCCTTGCTGCCAGAGTCGATGCATCTGCTGGGTGGCTTGTGCCTGATCTGCGTACACCGTGCCAGCCCGGGCATCATCGCCCACCAGGCCCTTGGCTCGGTCAACATCGGCTATCACAGCGGCCCATCTCACGACCAGGCTGAACGCATGACGGTTGTCGAGGCGGCGGCAGGGCTGTTCCGGGCCGCCGGTGTCGAGGCTCAGGCAATGCCCGACCTGCAACAGGCACGCTGGCAGAAATTGGTGTGGAACGTGCCCTATAACGGTCTTTCGGTGCTGTTGGGGGCCAGCACCACGCCGCTGATGGCCGACGATCACAGCCGTGGGCTGATTCAGGCGCTGATGGCCGAAGTGGTGCGCGGCGCCCGGGCCTGCGGTCATCATATTGCATCGGACTACGCCGGGTATTTGTTCGCGATGACCGAAAAGATGTCCGATTACTGGCCGAGCATGTATCACGACTATTCCCACAAACGCGTGCTGGAACTGGATGCAATCTACGGCCGGCCATTGGCGTCGGCGAAAGCGGCGGGGTGTGAACTACCGAAAATCGAGGCCTTGTACCAGGCGTTGGCGTTCATGGATCGGCGCAACCGCTGAACAGGTGAAGGGGGAGCGACATGGCAAGCAACATCGATGACAAACTGGTGCTGGCGATTTCGTCGCGGGCGCTGTTCGATCTGAGCGAAAGCCACAAGGTTTATCTGTCGAGCGGCGTCGAGGCCTATCGGCAATACCAGATCGAACATGAAGACGAAGTCCTCGAACCTGGCGATGCGTTCGCCCTCGTGCAGAAGTTGTTGAGCCTCAACCAGTACCTGGGGCGTGCCCGGGTCGAGGTGATCCTGGTGTCACGCAACAGCGCCGACACGGGCCTGCGGGTGTTCAACTCGATTCACCACTATGGCTTGGCGATCTCCCGCGCCGCGTTCGTCGGCGGGCGCAGTCCTTATCCTTACCTCAAGGCGTTCGGCTGTGATCTTTTCCTGTCCACCCATGCCGAGGATGTACGCAATGCCCTCGATGCCGGCTTTGCTGCGGCCACCATCCTCTCGGGCGGTGCCAGCCGCGCCGCCAGTGAGGAACTGCGTATTGCCTTCGACGGCGATGCGGTGCTGTTCTCCGATGAGTCGGAGCGCATCTATCAGACCGGTGGTCTCGAAGCGTTCCAGGCCAGCGAACGGCAGTCGGCCCGCGAGCCGTTGCGAGGCGGGCCGTTCAAGGGCTTCCTGGCGGCGCTCAATGCCCTGCAACGGGAGTTCCCGGAGGATGTCTGCCCGATCCGCACGGCGCTGGTCACCGCCCGTTCGGCTCCGGCCCACGAGCGGGTTATCCGGACCTTGCGCGAGTGGGACATCCGTCTGGACGAATCGCTGTTTCTCGGTGGCCTGACCAAGTCTGCGTTCCTCGAAGCCTTTGCTGCCGACGTGTTTTTCGACGATCAGACGGGCCACTGCGAACTGGCTCGCGAGGTGGTCGCCACCGGCCACGTGCCCCACGGCATCAGTAACGAAGTGAAGCCCTGACTGTCCCGTTCTCCGGCGCCCGTCGCACTCTTCAAGGCACTGCTAAGCTGAATCCATCTCCGCCATTCTGGCACGCGAGGAGGTCACATGATTCGCTCGATGCTGTACGCCACAGACTTGGGGCTCTACGCCCCTTATGTGATGCAGCATGCCTTGGCGTTGGCACGGACGTTTAAAGCCGAGTTGTATGTAGTGCATGCGGTAGAACCGATGGGGCTGTTCGCCGAATCGGTGTTACAAAGCTATCTCGACGAGCAGGCGCTGAACGAATTTCATCGACAGGGTCTGAATACGGTGATGGCCAATATCGAACAGCGGGTACTCGACAGTTTTCGGGAGGAGCTGGGGGAGGGGCAGCAGGATTTGAAGCTGATCAGGTCGGTCAGGGTGTTTCAGGGCGATCCTTCCCAGGTCATTCTCGAACAGGCTGCGAAACTCTCCGTCGATTTGCTGATCGTAGGCAGTCACTGTCAGGGGGCCAGTGGTGAAACGCCCTTGGGCCGGACCGCCGCCCGGGTTTTGCAGTTGGCTCGGGTGCCGGTCTATCTGGTGCCGCTGGTGCAGCGTCGGCGCCAGGGAGAAGCTTAAGGTCAAATGATGGCTTTTATAAAAAGTTCTAGATTTCTTGCCACGACCATTCATATAGTTATATACCGTCGCTGATGCCCGTGGCGTCCAACTGCTTTGAGGGATACATATGAAGCTTCAACAACTGCGCTACATCTGGGAAGTGGCGCACCACGACCTCAACGTTTCCGCCACTGCGCAAAGCCTCTACACATCACAACCCGGCATCAGCAAGCAGATTCGCCTGTTGGAAGACGAACTGGGCGTCGAAGTCTTCGCCCGCAGCGGCAAGCATCTGACCCGCGTGACGCCGGCGGGCGAGCGCATCATTACCACGGCCGGCGAGATCCTGCGCAAGGTCGAAAGCATCAAGCAGATCGCCCAGGAATTCTCCAACGAGAAGAAAGGTACCTTGTCGATCGCCACCACCCACACCCAGGCGCGTTATGCGCTGCCGCCGGTGATCAGCAACTTCATCAAGCAATACCCGGACGTGGCACTGCACATGCACCAGGGCTCGCCGATGCAAATCGCCGAGATGGCTGCCGACGGCACGGTGGATTTTGCCATCGCCACCGAAGCCCTCGAGTTGTTCGGCGACCTGGTGATGATGCCCTGCTATCGCTGGAACCGCTGCGTGGCGGTGCCCCAGGGCCATCCGTTGACCAAATTGCCCAAATTGACCCTGGAAGCCCTGGCCGAATACCCCATCGTGACTTACGTGTTCGGCTTCACGGGCCGTTCGAAACTGGACGAGGCCTTCAGCCATCGCGGGCTGACGCCCAAAGTGGTGTTCACTGCCGCCGACGCCGACGTGATCAAGACCTACGTACGCCTTGGCCTGGGCGTGGGCATCGTGGCGAAGATGGCTGTCGATGCCAAGCTCGACAGCGACCTGGTGGTGCTGGATGCCAGCGAGTTGTTCGAATCCAGCGTGACCAAGATCGGCTTCCGCCGCGGTACCTTCCTGCGGGGGTTCATGTGCGATTTCATCGAGAAGTTCGCGCCGCACCTGACCCGGGAGGTCATGGCCAAGGCCATCCAGTGCCACAACAAGCAGGAGCTCGAAGAGCTGTTCGAGGGCGTCGAGCTGCCTGTGCACTGATCTTCGCTATATCGCCTCGGTGACAGCGAACTGTTGCCGGGCGCCCGCTACGACGATCTCCACTTCATCCCCTTCGAACTTACCCAGCAAGCCTCGGCCCAATGGCGAGCGAGGGGTGATGACCGTGATCGGTTGCCCCACCAGCGACACTTTCAATCCCGCGGCATCGGGCCCCAGGAACAGCCATTGCTGGCGACCATCTTCATCCTCCAGGCCGACCAGGGTACCGACCTGGATGCCGCGTTGCGCATCATAGGGCCTGAGGGGCAGGTTCTGGCAGAGGGCGAGGGCCTGGCGGATTTCCTCCACGCGCCTGGCTTGTCCAGCGGCGAGGTAGGACGCTTCGAGGCCCAGGGTGTCGTATTTGTTCTCGGCGATGTTTTCTTCGTGGGTCGCGGTTTCGTAGGCGGTCTGCGCGGCGCGTTCGGCGATGTCCAGATCGACCTTGAGTTTGTCGATGATCAATTGGTGAACGGTTTGTTTGTTCATGATCAGTCGCAGAATTGCAAAACGTTGGCGCGGGTCTTCTCGCTCGGAGCGTTCCGGTCCTGTTCCAGCCAGAACTGGCATTTGGGGTTGGATTGATTGCGCGGGTTGCTGCGAGCCTGGTCGAGGGCCTGCCGTTGTTCGTTGCGCTGAAGGTTCTGCTGGTACTGTTCGAACATGGGATTCTGCGGTTCGGGAGGTGGCTGCACGGCCGGCGGTCGCACGAGTTGGTGCACCGCGGCGGCCACCGGGGCGAGTTGTTCGCCCAGGAAGAATTTAGACAGCAGCCACCCCGTCAGCACAATAGCGAGGAATCCCAGCCACAGGCCCAGGGCGATGCTGATGGTCAGTTGCAAAGCGGTGAGACGCGGGGCGGGTGGGTGATCAGGCATGGCTGCTTCCTGGCAGGGACACGGGTAGGCAGTGATTGTCGCATGAAGATTAATCGCCGTCGGCTCTTCTGCATCATCGGTTTATTCGGGACAATCGAAGCTTTGCCACAGGGAATCGGGAATGACCGTGCGTTGGGATATTTTTTGCACCGTCGTCGATAACTTTGGCGACATCGGCGTCACCTGGCGCCTGGCCCGGCAATTGGTGGCCGAACACCAATGCGCGGTTCGGCTATGGGTCGATGACCTGCGAGCCTTCGAACGGCTCTGCCCGGAAATCGACGTTGCGCTGGCCGAGCAATGGCAACAAGGCGTAGATGTACGCCATTGGCCCAAGGACTGGCCGGGCGCCGACGCCGCCGATGTGGTGATCGCTGCGTTTGCCTGCCAGTTGCCGGGCGCCTATATGGACGCAATGGCGGAGCGCCAGACCACGCCGCTGTGGATGAACCTGGACTACCTGAGCGCCGAGGACTGGGTCATCGGCTGCCACGGGTTGCCGTCGGTCAAATACAGGCATGTCCAGAAGTATTTCTTTTTCCCCGGCTTTCGCGAGGGGACCGGCGGCTTGCTGCGTGAGTCTGGATTGCTGGAGCGGTGCCGGCAGTTCCAACAGGACGTCGCGGCGCAACAGACGTTCCTGCAAGGATTGGGCGTCGAGCGGGCAGCGGATGCGCAGCTGATTTCGCTGTTTGCCTACGAAAATGCCGGCCTGGCCAGCTGGTTCGATGCGATGGCCGGCGATGCCCGGCCGTCCCATGTGCTGGTTCCCGAAGGGCGGGTGCTGGGGGATGTCGAGCGTTGGCTCGGGATTGCCGACCTCAAGGTCGGTGCGTTGCATCGACGCGGAGCTCTGACGGTACAGGTGCTGCCGTTCGTCAGACAGGATCAGTACGATCAGTTGCTCTGGTGCTGCGATTTCAATGCCGTGCGGGGCGAAGACTCTTTCGTGCGCGCGCAATGGGCGGGTCGACCTTTCCTCTGGCATATCTACCAGCAGGAAGAAGACGTTCATCTGGAAAAACTCGACGCATTCCTCAGGCTTTACACCCAGGGGCTTCCTGGGCCGGCCGAAAAAGCGATGAGCGGTCTCTGGCGGGCGTGGAATGCCGGCCAAGACATGTCCCAACACTGGAAAACCACCTGCGAGCAGCAGCCGAAGCTGGCTGAACATGCCCGTGCGTGGTGCCTGGAACAGGCTTCGCGACCCGATCTTGCCGCGGCGCTGGTGAAGTTTTATGGAAATTGGATATGATACGCGGCCTAGATTTTTGTCACTCCCATCCAAATTCGGATATTCGCAATGAAAACTGGTAAAGAACTCAAACCCGGTACCGTGATTCGTATCGACAACGATCCTTGGCTGGTTCAGAAAGCTGAATTCACCAAGTCGGGTCGTAACAGCGCGATCATGAAGACCAAGCTGAAGAACCTGCTGACCGGTTACAAGACCGAAACCGTTTACGGTGCGGACGACAAACTGGACGACGTGATCCTCGACCGCAAGGAAGCGACCCTGTCCTTCATCAGCGGCGACTCCTACACGTTCATGGACACCACTGACTACACCATGTACGAGCTGAACGCTGAAGACATCGAAAGCGTTCTGCCATTCGTGGAAGAAGGCATGACCGACGTCTGCGAAGCCGTATTCTTCGAAGGCCGTCTGGTTTCCGTAGAACTGCCGACCACCATCGTGCGTCAGGTTGACTATACCGAAGGTTCCGCCCGCGGCGACACTTCCGGCAAGGTGATGAAGCCTGCCAAACTGAAGAACGGTACCGAGCTGTCAGTTGCTGACTTCATTGAAATCGGCGACATGATCGAGATCGATACCCGCGAAGGCGGTTCCTACAAAGGCCGCGCTAAATAAGCGAAGTCTAGTGTGTGAAAAAGCCCGACCATTGAGTCGGGCTTTTTCATTCTGTGGGGGCCTGTCAGTCAGTTCCCTCGCCATTTTTCATTTCAAATGCTGTTTCAACTCCTCCGACACCTGCAACATCGCTGAACGCACCGCGGGCACCTGGCTGACCACGTTGAGCAGGCCATAGTCGTGAATCATGCCGTTGTAGCGCACCGCCGTGACCGGCACCCCGGCCGCATCCAGTTTACGTGCGTAGGCTTCACCTTCATCGCGCAGCACATCGGCTTCGGCGGTCTGCACCAACGCGGGCGGCAGGCCCTTGAGTTGTGCGGTGCTGGCCCGCAGCGGCGAAGCGTAGATCTCGTTACGTTGTCCGGCATCGGTGGTGTAGTTGTCCCAGAACCATTTCATCATGTTCTTGCTGAGGAAATGTCCCTCGGCGAATTGGTTGTAGGACGCGGTCTCGAAACTCGCATCGGTCACCGGCCATAACAACGCCTGGAAGCGAATTGCCGGCGTGCCCTTGTCCTTGGCCATCAAGGCCACGACGGCTGCCATGTTGCCGCCGACACTGTTACCCGCCACGGCCAGGCGTTTGCCGTCGACATTGATCTGCTTACCGTGCTCGGCCACCCATTTGGTCGCGGCATAGGCCTGGTTGATCGCTACTGGGTAATGCGCCTCAGGGGAGGGCGTGTAGTTGACGAATACCGCCACGGCTCCCGATCCCGCCACCAGATCCCGAACCAGGCGTTCATGGGTTGGGAAATCTCCCAGGACCCAGCCACCGCCGTGGAAGAACATGAACACGGGTAGCTCACCCTTGACCCCGGCCGGGCGAACGATGGTCAGGCTGATCGACTGGCCATCGACCTGGATGGTCTTCTCGCTGACATCCGCCTTGGGCAAGGTCAGTTTTACCCCCGCCTGGGCACCGACCAGTACTGCCCGGGCATCCTTCGGCGAAAGTTGTTCCAGGGGCTTGCCGGTGCCGGCATTCAATGCATCGAGAAACGCCTGGGTGTTGTGCTCGACGATGCCGTCGGCGAAGGCGCTGCTGACGCCAAGTGCGAGTAGGGTGCCGGTCAGGGCCTGGGTGAACGTGTTCATGGGAATCTCCTTGGGTTCGGTCCGGATCGGTGGGTTAAACGGTCACGTGCAGGCGCACATCAACGTTGCCACGGGTGGCGTTGGAGTACGGGCAGACCTGGTGAGCCGCGTCCACCAGGCTTTGCGCGTCGGAATGGTCCAGGCCGGGCAAGCTGATGTGCAGGTCGATGTCGAGGCCGAAACCGCCGGGAATCTGACCGATGCCGACGTGGGCGGTAATCGAGGCGGTGTCCGGGATCTTGCGTTTGCTTTGGCCGGCGACGAATTTCAGGGCGCCGATGAAGCAGGCCGAATAGCCGGCGGCAAACAGCTGTTCCGGGTTGGTCGCCGCACCGCCGGCGCCACCAAGTTCTTTCGGGGTGGCGAGTTTGACGTCGAGAATGTTGTCGCTGGAGATCGCACGACCGTCACGGCCGCCGGTGGAGGTTGCGATTGCGGTGTAGAGAGTTTGCATGATGAGAGCCTCGTTTCCGGGTTGTGTTGTTGCGCTAAATATTTGCGCGCTAAGTAGATGCGAGGAAAATATAGATCGCTAATATTTAGTGCGCAAGTTAAATTTTGGATCGACTTCCTGTCTTTCAAGCTAAATAGCCATGAAAGCCTTGAGTTAGAGCTGTTCGGTCGTGATGGATTTTTTTGCGGAGGCTGGAAAGACGCCATCGCGAGCAGGCTCGCTCCCACAGGGATCCGTGGTGGACGCGATTTCTGCGGACACTCAGAACCAGGGTGGGAGCGAGCCTGCTCGCGATGGCGGTGGGTCAGTCGAAGAAGGGGGATGTCTTCGCGAGCGAGCTTACCCCTGGGGATGGGTTACAGACTGTCTTGCAAGTGGCTGCGCAGTGCCTGCAGGTCCAGTTGTAGCTTTTTCAGCTGTTCCAGTGTCTGGCCGCTGGCGGCGAGGATGCACTGGGGGATATCGAGGGCTTTTTCATGGAGTGCGCGGCCCTGTTCGGTGAGCTCGACGATTACCACGCGCTCATCTTCACGGCTGCGGGTGCGGCTGAGCAGGCCTTCGACCTCCAGGCGCTTGAGCAGCGGCGTCAGCGAGCCGGGGTCGGTGAGCAAGCGCGTGCTGATTTCACCGACGGTCAAGCCGTCTTTTTCCCACAACACCATCATCGCCAGATACTGCGGATAGGTCAGGCCCAGGGCTTGCAACAACGGCTTGTAGACCTTGGTCATCATCAGCGACGTGGAATGCAGGGCAAAGCAGACCTGGTTGTCGAGCAACAGGGCTTCGCAGGGGGCGGGGGTGTCGCGCTGGGGGCTCATGGCAAAACCTTCAATCGATAATGCTATGAATCTAGCGTGCGAACCTTTAAGGCGCCAGATAATTCCGACATTCTGATCGGATGTTGCGTTTCCCCGCCGACGTCAACTGCGTAGGATAGACGCCCTGATGAAGGGGGAACGTCTGTGATCGAAGTTGCATTGTATCTGGTGCTGGGGGCTGCGTTGGGCACCTTGGGGGGATTGTTCGGTATCGGTGGTGGGCTGATCGCGATTCCGGTGCTGGGCGTATGGTTCGGTCTGGATCAGCAGATCGCCCAAGGCACTGCCCTGGTGATGGTGGTCCCCAATGTGATGCTCGCGTTGTGGCGTTATCACCAGCGCAATCGCATCGAATTGCGTCATGTGCTGCCGCTGGCCTCCATGGGTTTCTGCTTTGCCTGGCTCGGCTCGATCTGGGCCGTCGGTGTCGACGCCGAAAGCATGCGAATCGGCTTCGTCGCGTTCCTGGTCGCGCTGGCGGCCTATAACCTGATCCGAATGTTTTCCGCCACCGCACCGGCTTCAGCGCAGATGCGCCACGGCTGGCCATGGCTGGGGGTGCTGGGGGCGGCATCCGGGACCATGGGCGGTCTGTTCGGGGTCGGCGGTGCTGTCGTCGCGACACCAATCCTGACCAGCGTGTTCGGCACCACCCAAGTGGTCGCTCAAGGATTGTCGTTGTCGCTGGCCTTGCCCAGTACCGGCGTTACCCTGGCCACCTATGCATTCCACCATCAAGTGGATTGGTGGATCGGCTTGCCATTGGCCGTCGGCGGTCTGCTGAGCATCAGTTGGGGCGTGAAAGTCGCCCACGCCATGCCGGAGCGGCTGTTGCGCGGGCTGTTCTGCGGGTTCCTGGTGCTGTGCGCGGTGCTGCTCGCCTTTAAAGTTTGAAGCCTTCGACGATGTGCTCGGCCAGGCACTCGGTGATGGGCGACGGATTGTGCAGGTTGCGGATCAGCATGATGCTGGCCTCGGGCAGCTCCGGCAGGTTTTCGGCTTCGCCGAGCACGCGCATGTCCGGTGTCAGCAGGCTTTCCAGTTGCGCGGTGATCGCCAGTCCCGCGCCCACCACTGCCATGAGAGCCGACAGGCTGGAGCTGTTATAGGCCACACGATACTCGCGGCCCATGGCATCCAGAGCATTGCAAGCCCACTGTCGACAGAAGCAATCGCTATTGAACATCGCCAGCGGCAGCGGTGTTTTCTCATGGGCGCTGAAGCACGCCGCTTCGGCCCAGACAAAGCGCTCCTTGCGCAATAGCTGACCGATTTCATCCCCCGGTTTGCGAGTAACGATCGACAGGTCCAGGTCCTGGCGCAGCAGCAACTGCTTGGACGATTCGCAGTGCACTTCAATCTCGATCAACGGATAAAACTGGGCGAAGCGCTGCAGGATGCCGGGCAGGAAGCGCATGACGTAGTCATCCGGCGTGCCGATGCGCACGGTGCCGACCATGTGCGGTTCACGCAGGGTATTGAACACCTCGCTGTGCAGCTTGAGGATGCGTCGGGCATAGCCCAACAGCACCTGGCCTTCGGCGGTGAGTTTGACCTGGCGCCCGTCACGCTCGAACAATCGTCGCTGCAGCACATCTTCCTCGAGGCGCTTCATCTGCATGCTGACGGCGGATTGGGTGCGATTGACCAATTCACCGGCGCGGGTAAAACCGCCCTGGTCGGCGATGGCGACGAAGGTCCGCAGCACTTCCGTATCGATGCTCGGGTAACTCGACAATTGATCAATCTCCGAGATGTATTGCATAAGAAACATTCGTTGGATTGATCTTAGCCTTGGGGCGAGACTTGAACCACCCCCAACGGAGGACATCACGATGAAAGGTCAGAAAGGATACGTATCGATAGATAGGCATTCATTCCATTTTTCCCTCAGCGATCTGCTGCACAAGTTTAGCCGCTGGTATGAATTGCACCACGAGCGCGAATTGCTCGCCGGTCTGAGCGACGAGGCGCTCAAGGATATCGGCGTCAGCCGTGCAGATGTAGAACAGGAAGTGGTTCGGCCATTCTGGGATGATCCACTGCACAAATGAGCCTTCCCTCCCTACACAAATCGATAACTGGTGAGGTAGGTTGCGAGCAGAGAAGGAGATCTCCATGCCCGCGACTGTATCCTTTACCCTCAAACAGGCCCGGCGTCTGGCGTTGGCCGCCCAGGGATTCAATGGGCGGCTGCCGCCGGCTTCGGTGCAACCCTCACGCCTCAATCGTCTGATCGAACGCCTCGGCGTGCTGCAGATCGATTCGGTCAATGCCCTGGTACGTTCGCATTACCTCCCGCTGTTTTCCCGTCTCGGTCACTACAACCCCGAACTGCTCGATCAAGCTGCCTGGAGCCGGGGGCGACGGCGCACGCTGTTCGAATACTGGGGGCACGAATCGTCGTTGTTGCCCCTGTCGATGTATCCGCTGATGCGCTGGCGCATGGCCCGTGCGGCCCGTGGCGAAGGCATCTATCAACAATTGGCGCGGTTCGGCCGTGAGCGGCAGGATGTCATTCATCGCGTCCTGGCAGCGGTCCGGGAGCAGGGCGCCCTGGGCGCCGGGAGTCTGTCCACACGGGCGGAAAAGGCCGGCCCCTGGTGGGACTGGAGTGCCGAGAAGCATGCGCTGGAGTGGCTGTTCGCCGCGGGCGAAGTCACGGTGGCCGGGCGACGCGGCTTCGAGCGGCTCTACGACTTGCCGCAGCGGGTGTTTCCGGCTTCGATCCTGGAGCAACCGGTTCCGGACGAGGCCCAGGCCCAGCGCGCCTTGCTGCTGCATGCCGCTGGGGCGTTGGGTGTCGGCACCGAAAAGGACCTGCGCGACTATTTCCGCCTCGATCCGGCCGATAGCCGTGGGCGACTGGCCGAGCTGGAGGAAGCCGGTGAGCTGTGGCGCTGCCAGGTGCAAGGCTGGAGGCAGCCGGCCTGGTGTCTGCCGGAAGGGAAAATTCCCCGCAACGTGACGACCAGCGCCTTGCTCTCGCCGTTCGATTCATTGGTCTGGGAGCGCAATCGTACCGAACGGCTGTTCGACTTCCGTTATCGCCTGGAAATCTACACCCCGGCGCACAAGCGGGTGTATGGCTATTACGTGTTGCCGTTCCTGCATAACGAACGCATTGCCGCTCGGGTGGACCTGCGGGCGGAGCGAGCCCATGGCCGGTTGGCGGTGCACGCCGTGCATGAGGAGCAGCCAGGGTTGGACGAGGAGGGGGCGCACGCGCTGGCGGTGAACCTGCGGCGCATGGCCGACTGGTTGGGGTTGGAGCGGGTTCAGCTTAATTGCCAGCGGGTGGGTGGGGTTCGGTTGGCGGAGGTGTTGGCCGGGATCTCGGGTGACTGATCCGGCGCTATCGCGAGCAGGCTCGCTCCCACAGTGGAATGCTGGCGAACACATAATCTGTGAACGGCACGGTCGATGTGGGAGCGAGCCTGCTCGCGATGAGGGATTCACAGGCGCTGCATAATCACCTGACTCACCGCCGAACCTGCTTCAACGTCTCGGCAATCAAGAACGCCAGTTCCAGCGACTGGTCGGCATTCATCCGCGGATCGCAATGGGTGTGATAACGATCCGATAGTCCATCCTCGGTAATCGGCCGTGCGCCGCCGATGCATTCGGTGACCTTCTGCCCGGTCATCTCGATGTGAATACCGCCGGCATAAGTGCCTTCGGCTTCGTGGACCTGGAAGAACTGCTTCACTTCCCCGAGGATCTGCGCAAAGTCCCGGGTCTTGTAGCCGCTGCTGGCCTTGATGGTGTTGCCGTGCATGGGGTCGGAGCTCCACAGCACCTGCTTGCCTTCGCGTTGCACGGCACGCAATAGCTGCGGCAGATGATCGCCGACCTTATTCGCGCCCATCCGCGCAATCAGGTTCAGCCGACCCGGATCGTTGTCCGGGTTGAGTACGTCGATCAGGCGGATCAGGTCGTCAGGGTTCATGCTCGGGCCGACCTTGACCCCGATAGGGTTGTTCACGCCGCGCAGGAATTCGACATGGGCACCGTCCAACTGACGGGTGCGGTCGCCGATCCACAGCATGTGGGCCGAGCAGTCGTAATAATCGTTGGTCAGGCTGTCCCGGCGCACAAAGGCTTCTTCGTAATTGAGCAGCAGCGCTTCGTGTGCGGTGAAGAAGCTGGTTTCACGCAGTTGTGGCGAGCTGTCCATGCCGCAGGCGCGCATGAATGCCAGGGTTTCGTCGATGCGGTCGGCCAGGTGGCTGTATTTTTCCGCCAGGGCCGAGTTGGCGATGAAATCCAGGTTCCACTTGTGCACCTGGTGCAGGTCTGCAAATCCGCCCTGGGCGAACGCCCGCAGCAGGTTCAAGGTGGCGGTGGACTGGTGGTAGGACTGCAGCAGGCGTTCCGGATCCGGCACGCGGCTCTGCTCGTCGAAACCGATGCCGTTGACGATGTCGCCCCGGTAGGCCGGCAGGGTGACGCCGTCGATGGTTTCATCGTTGGCCGAACGTGGCTTGGCGAACTGCCCGGCCATGCGCCCGACCTTGACCACCGGGCAACCGGCGGCAAAGGTCATGACGATCGCCATTTGCAGCAGGACCTTGAAGGTGTCGCGGATCTTCGCCGCCGAGAACTCCGCGAAGCTTTCGGCGCAATCGCCGCCTTGCAGCAAAAAAGCCCGGCCCTGGGTGACTTCGGCGAACTGGCGACGCAGTTCCCGGGCTTCTCCGGCAAACACCAGCGGCGGATAGCTGGCGAGGGTCTGCTCGACTTGCAGCAGGTGCGCCGCGTCGGGGTAGCGGGGTTGTTGCTGGATCGGCAGGGCGCGCCAGCTGTCAGGGCTCCAGGGTTGGCTCATCATGATCTCTAGGTGGTTGACGCTCGGGCGGCCATGTTATCAGCAAAGTTATCAGCAAATTAGTGCGTGACCTGCTCCCGTCGCTTGGCCGACAATTACGCTTTTGCCGCAGCCCGCCCGGCAAGCATCAGGAGATGAAATGACAGAGGAGCGCGTCGAGCATCTGCTCGCCGAGGTGCATGACGAGTTCGGCATGATCCGGGTCTTCGAAGTGGCCGATTACCGGTTTCTCGAATTCGGCGATGCCATCGAGCAGAGCTGCGTGTTCACGGCCGATCCAAGCTGGCTCGAATATGACTACACCCGCGCGATGCTGATCGGTGCGTTGTGCCACGAGCAACCGGAAAGCGCGCTGTTCCTGGGCTTGGGTGCCGGTACGTTGACCCAGGCCTGCCTCCGGTTTCTGCCGCTGGAAGACGTCGAGGCCATCGAACTGCGTCCCGACGTGCCGCGCCTGGCCATCGAATACCTGGGCCTGGATGACGATCCACGGCTGTACATCCGTGTCGGCGATGCGTTGGAGTTACTGGAAACCGCAGAGCCCGCGGACCTGATTTTCGTCGACCTCTACACCGATGTCGGCCCCGGCGTCGGTCATCTGGCCTGGGGCTTCCTGGAAAACTGCCAGAAGCGCCTGAACCCCGGCGGCTGGCTGGTGATCAACCAGTGGGCCACCGACGACGGCAAGCCGCTGGGCGCTGCGCTGTTGCGTGGCTTGTACCACCGGCACTACTGGGAGCTGCCGGTGAAGGAGGGCAACGTGATCCTGATCGTGCCGGCGGATCTGGAGCAGACGATGGACATGGAAGGACTGATTGCCCGTGCCGAAGCGTTGGCGCCACGGCTGGGCTATTCGTTGCTGCCATTGATCAAGGCGATTCGGCCGGCGACTTGATACAGCCGAGAATCCCCTCGCCACAAAGGTGAACCGGTTTAGCCACTGTAAAAAAAGCTCCCTTTTTTGCCGAATTCCGGTATAGTGCGCGCCGGCCTTTAGCCGGGCCGCGTCAAGGTAGCGCAATTTCGAAGTCAGCTTCGATTGCATGTCCACACAACGGATGCTCCCACGACGTTCTTTTTCATTCATTCGTTTTCGCAAATCCCCGCCGACAAAGCTGCCAGGGCGACTCTTGAGTCTCAACACGGCATGTGCAGCTTTGGAGCATGGGTCTTTGCGGATGCACTTAGAGGCAGACCCATGACCCAGGAAATCGGCGGCTTCGCCGCTCTTGAACTTCATCCCAATATTGTCGCTGCAGTAGTCGCTACCGGCTATGAAGAGCCTTCGGCCATTCAGCAGCAGTCGATCCCGATCATTCTCGCCGGTCACGACATGATTGGTCAGGCGCAAACCGGTACGGGTAAGACCGCCGCGTTCGCCTTGCCTATCCTGCACCGCATTGATCCGTCCAAGCGCGAGCCGCAAGCTCTGATCCTGGCCCCAACCCGTGAGTTGGCGCTGCAAGTTGCAACTGCTTTCGAAACCTACGCCAAGCAAATGCCGGGTGTAACGGTTGTGGCTGTCTACGGTGGCGCGCCGATGGGCCCACAATTGAAAGCCATCCGTAATGGCGCACAAATCGTTGTCGCCACCCCTGGCCGTCTGTGCGACCACCTGCGTCGCGACGAGAAAGTCCTGGCCACCGTGAACCACCTGGTTCTCGACGAAGCCGATGAAATGCTCAAGCTGGGCTTCATGGATGACCTGGAAGTGATCTTCAAGGCCATGCCGGAAACCCGTCAGACCGTACTGTTCTCGGCTACCTTGCCGCAGTCGATCCGTGCGATCGCCGAGCGTCACCTGAAGGATCCGAAACACGTCAAGATCCAGAGCAAGACCCAGACCGTCACCGCGATCGAACAGGCCCACCTGTTGGTTCACGCCGACCAGAAGACCTCCGCTGTCCTCAGCTTGCTGGAAGTGGAAGACTTCGATGCCCTGATCATGTTCGTGCGCACCAAGCAAGCGACCCTGGACCTGGCCAGCGCCCTGGAAGCCAAAGGCTACAAGGCCGCTGCGCTGAACGGTGACATTGCCCAGAACCAGCGCGAGCGCGTGATCGACTCCCTCAAGGATGGCCGCCTGGACATCGTTGTGGCGACCGACGTGGCTGCCCGTGGCCTGGACGTTCCACGCATCACCCACGTGTTCAACGTGGACATGCCGTACGATCCTGAATCCTACGTTCACCGTATCGGTCGTACCGGTCGTGCCGGTCGCGAAGGTCGCGCACTGTTGCTGGTGACTCCGCGCGAGCGCCGCATGCTGCAGGTGATCGAGCGTGTTACCGGGCAGAAGGTGGCTGAGGTTCGCCTGCCGGACGCCCAGGCCGTTCTCGATGCCCGCATCAAGAAGCTGACCAACAGCCTGTCGCCGCTGGTGGCTGACGCCGAATCGACCCACGGTGATCTGCTCGATCGCCTGACTGCCGACATCGGTTGCAGTCCACGTGCCCTGGCCGCCGCCCTGCTGCGCAAAGCCACCAATGGTCAGGCGTTGAACCTGGCTGCCATCGAGAAGGAACGCCCCCTGGTGCCGAACAGCGCGCCACGTGGCGATCGTCCCGAGCGTAGCGGTGACCGTCCGGACCGTGGCGACCGTGAGCGTCGTGCACCGATCCCGCTGGCCGAAGGCCGTGCCCGTTGCCGCACCGCGCTGGGCGCCCGTGACGGCATCGCCGCCAAGAACCTGCTGGGCGCGATCCTCAATGAGGGTGGCCTGGCCCGTGAAGCCATCGGTCGCATCCAGGTGCGTGACAGCTTCAGCCTGGTGGAGCTGCCGGAAGATGGTCTGGAGAAATTGCTGACCAAGCTCAAGGATACTCGCGTAGCCGGCAAGCAACTCAAGCTGCGTCGTTATCGCGAAGACTGATCAACCCTTGGGTTGATTGATCGAGCATGAAAAATCCCCGACTGGTTCGGGGATTTTTTATGCCTGTCGTTTGGTGTTCGGTCGGTTGATGGTGTTGCCCCTTTCGCGAGCCTGCTCTCGAAGGGCGCGACTCGGTCAATCGAACTGGTAGATGTCCATCCCCAGCGTTCCCATCGTGAACCCCTCATGGGCCACGCTGAACCTGGCGCCGGCACCGCGGGCAAAATACAGCGGCAGCAGGTGCTCGTCGCTGGGGTGGCTGCGCACGGCATTGGGTGCCTGGCGACGGTAATCATGCAGCGCGCCCTCATCGTCGGCCGCCAGTTTTTCCACGATCCAGTCGCGAAAATCCTTCGCCCAAGGCTCGACGCTCTCGGGGCCGGCGTTCCAGTCGAGGTCGCGCAGGTTATGGGTGATGCTGCCGGAACCAATCAACAGGATGCCCTGCTGGCGCAGGCTTGCGAGCGCCTGGCCGACCCGTGTCTGCAAAGCGGGCCCCTGGTCGCTGGGCAGGGAGAGCTGAACCACCGGGATGTCGGCCTGGGGATACATCAAGGACAATGGTACCCAGACGCCGTGGTCGGATGGCCGCTGGACGTCGAGCCGTGCCGGCAGGTGCGCGGCGTTGAGCAGTTCGGCCACCCGGGCGGCCAGTTCCGGCTGTCCCGGTGCGGAATACTGCACTTGGTACAGGGCTGGCGGGAAGCCGCCGAAGTCATGCCAGGTACGCGGTTGCGGATTGGCGCTGACCAACAGCTCGCTGCTTTCCCAATGGGCGGACACAATGAGGATGGCCGTAGGCCTGGGCAATTGCGCGGCCAGGCGAGCCAGCGCCGGGCCGCTGTCGCCGGGCTCGAGGGCGAGCATCGGTGAGCCGTGGGAGATAAACAGGCTGGGCAGCATGAACGAGCTCCTGAGCGTTAAGATGTGGTCATCTTCTGTCAGGTCAATGATCTAAATCTAATATAAGTTTTAACCTGTTTTGATCGAATTTTTGGAGCGAATCATGGAGCCCGAGTTCTGGCATAAGCGCTGGTCAACCAATCAGATCGGTTTTCATTCATCGGAAGTCAATCCGTACCTGCAGCGATTCTGGCCGCAAATGGGCTTGGCGCAGGGCAGTCGGGTACTGGTGCCATTGTGCGGCAAAACCCTGGATCTGCTGTGGCTCGCCCAGCAGGGGCATTCGGTATTGGGGGTGGAGCTGTCGGAAAAAGCCATCACTGATTTTTTCGATGAACATCAGTTGAGGCCGAGCGTGAGTGAAGAGGGGGCTTTCAAGGTGTTTCGTGCCGGGGACATCGAAATCCGTTGCGGTGATTTCTTTGCCTTGGGTCGGGATGATCTGGACGATTGCGTGGCGCTTTATGATCGGGCAGCGTTGATTGCCTTGCCTGGGCAGATGCGTGAGCAATACACGGCGCACCTGCAAAGCATCCTGCCAAGCTGCGCCGGTTTGCTGATCACCCTTGAATACAACCAGGCTGAAATGCCCGGTCCGCCATTTTCCGTGAGTGATGATGAAGTGCAGCGGTTGCTGGGGTACAACTGGAAGCTGGAGGTCTTGCAGGAGCAGGATGTGCTGGGGGAAAGCTGGAAGTTCCTGCAGGCTGGGGTGACCAGGTTGGACGAGCGGGTTTATCGGATTTTCAATCGCTGAGTAGCGGGTGATCGTTCCCATGCTCTGCGTGGGAATGCAGCCTGGGACGCTCTGCGTCCCTAAAGGCCGAACGCGGAGCGTCCGTTGAGGCGTTCCCACGCAGAGCGTGGGAACGATCATCGAATAGCTGCGGGCTTCTCTTCAGCTCCGGACGATCAACCGCGGCGACGCAGTGCGTCGATACGCTCTTCCAGCGGTGGGTGGCTCATGAACAGACGAGCCAGGCCCTGCTTGATACCACCGTTGATCCCAAAGGCATTCAAGGTGTCGGGCATGTGCACCGGCAAACCTTGCTCGGCACGCAGACGTTGCAGGGCGCCGATCATGGCGCTGGTGCCGGCCAGGCGTGCGCCGGCGTCGTCGGCGCGGAATTCGCGCTTGCGCGAGAACCACATGACGATGGCGCTGGCGAGGATGCCCAATACCAGTTCAGCGAAGATGGTTGCCACGTAGTAGGCGATGCCCTGGCCTTCTTCGTTCTTGAAGATCACCTTGTCGACGAAGTTGCCGATGATGCGGGCAAAGAACATCACGAAGGTGTTCACCACGCCCTGGATCAAGGCCAGGGTCACCATGTCGCCGTTGGCGACGTGGCCGATCTCGTGGGCCAGCACGGCCTTGACTTCATCCGGGGAGAACCGTTCGAGCAGGCCCTGGCTGACGGCGACCAGTGCGTCGTTCTTGTTCCAGCCCGTGGCGAAGGCATTGGCCTCATAGGCCGGGAAAATCCCGACTTCCGGCATCTTGATGCCAGCCTCACGGGACAGCTGCTCGACGGTTTGCAGCAGCCATTGCTCGTGGCGAGTGCGCGGCTGGCTGATGATCTGCGTGCTGGTACTCATCTTCGCCATCCACTTGGAGATGAACAGCGAGAACAGGGAACCGGCGAAGCCGAACACCGCACAGAAGATCAGCAGCTGATTGAGGTTGAGATCAACCCCGTTGGCCGCCATGAACCCGTTGAAGCCGAAAAGGCTCAGGGTGATGCTGGCAATCAGCACGACCGCCAGGTTAGTGGCCAAGAACAGCAGGATGCGCATCATGGTGGTAGCAATCTCCTCATGCTAAAGATGTAGCGTTATGCGGGGTATATAAGGTGCTGCCGCAGGCTATTCAACTCAGCGACTATTTCAAACTGTGTCCTACAGGCGTCCTAAATGAATGAAAGACTTTTCTGAAAGTCACTGAGGAAAAGCCGGATGCCATTCTTGTCCCGTGAACGTTGGGCCGCATCGCCCGCCCGCTGTTGAGAATTCAGTGTAGAGGGCCTGCCGAGGCTGGCAGGGCGGATATGTTGCTGAATCAAACAGCGCGCGAGGCGAGGTGCCTCGCGCGCTACGGCTTATTGTCGGTAGGACTTGAGGAAGTTGCCGATCCGGCCAATGGCCTGCTCCAGATCGTCGACCCTTGGCAGGGTCACGACGCGGAAATGGTCCGGCCACGGCCAGTTGAACGCCGTACCCTGGACGATCAGCAGTTTTTCCGACAACAACAGGTCGAGCACGAACTTTTCATCGTTGTGGATCGGACAGACCTTCGGATCGATCCTCGGGAAGGCATACAGCGCACCCATCGGCTTGACGCAGCTGACGCCGGGAATGTCGTTGAGCAGTTCCCAGGTGCGATTGCGCTGTTCCAGCAGCCGGCCAGGCGGCAGGACCAGGTCGTTGATGCTCTGGTAGCCCCCCAGTGCCGTCTGGATCGCGTGCTGGCTCGGTACGTTGGCGCACAGGCGCATGTTGGCCAGCATGTCGATGCCTTCGATGTAGCTCTGGGCATGATGCTTGGGACCGGAGATGGCAATCCAGCCGGAGCGGAAACCCGCCACCCGGTAGGATTTGGACAAGCCGTTGAAGGTCAGGCACAGCAGGTCCGGCGCCAGGGACGCGGTGCAGATGTGCACGGCATCGTCGTAGAGGATCTTGTCGTAGATCTCGTCGGAAAACACCACGAGGTTGTGCTGACGGGCCAGTTCGAGCATGCCCAGCAGCACTTCCCTGGAGTACACCGCGCCGGTCGGGTTGTTTGGATTGATGATGACCAGCGCCTTGGTGTTCGGGGTGATCTTGGCCTTGATATCCGCCAGGTCCGGGAACCAGTTGGCCTGCTCGTCGCACAGGTAATGCACGGGGTTACCGCCGGACAGGCTCACGGCGGCGGTCCAGAGCGGGTAGTCCGGCGCCGGTACCAGTACTTCGTCGCCATTGTTGAGCAGGGCCTGCATGGACATCACGATCAGCTCGGACACCCCGTTGCCCAGGTAGATGTCTTCGATACCGACACCTTCGACCTGCTTCTGCTGGTAGTACTGCATCACGGCCTTGCGCGCGCTGAACAGGCCCTTGGAGTCGCTGTAGCCTTGGGCGGTCGGCAGGTTGCGGATGACGTCCTGGAGGATTTCATCGGGCGCTTCGAAACCAAAGGGCGCCGGGTTGCCGATGTTCAGCTTGAGGATGCGATGGCCTTCCTCTTCCAGGCGTTTGGCGTGCTTGAGCACCGGGCCGCGAATGTCGTAGCAGACGTTGGCGAGCTTGTTCGATTTGCTGACCTGCATGGCGATGTGTTCCCGAAGATGAACGATCCAGGCGGCGTATGGACGACCGTGCTGGTGATCTTGCGTCTGTGGCGGGCCTGACGCGGCATGGCGTCACAATCCGTTTGAATACCCATGACGCGACTGCCAGACTGGCGCTGACGAGGCGCAATCATACGTGCCGCCCGACCCGCGGAAAAGCGTCGGATCGGGCTTTTTCAATTGCCGAGGTGGGACGATGGAAAAGCTGAAGAAAACCCTTGAGGAATGGCACGCCATGCTCGACCCGGAGCAGTACAACGTCTGTCGGTTGAAAGGCACTGAACGGCCGTTTTCGGGTAAATACAACGGCACCAAGACCGACGGTGTCTATCACTGCATCTGCTGCAACGAGCCGCTGTTCGATTCGCGGACCAAATTCGATTCCGGTTGCGGCTGGCCGAGTTTTTACGCGCCCATTGGGGACAGCGCGGTAATGGAGATGCGAGATGTCAGCCACGGCATGATCCGCACCGAAGTGGTCTGCGCCAAATGTGATGCCCACCTGGGTCATGTATTTCCCGATGGCCCGCCGCCTACGGGCTTGCGTTACTGCATCAACTCGGTGTGCCTGGATCTCGTTCCCCGCGCGTAAATCTGTGGCGAGGGGATTTATCCCCGCTGGGTTGCACGGCAGCCCCATTAGGCTCCCCTTGAAGTGCGAGGCTGATGTATCCCTCCTTTGGGGTCGCTACGCAACCCAACGGGGATAAGTCCCCTCGCCACAAATCTGTATCAAATCATTCGCGGAGGTGGCTGAATAATTAAATTGCATACAATTGAATTGCTCGCTATCTTGCACGTCAGTCCCATTCCTTTGGAGCCTTGCCATGAGCGACAACCTGCTGAGCATTCCCTGCACCACCATCAAGGGTGAGCAAAAGACCCTGGCCGATTTCGCTGGCAAGGCCGTGCTGGTGGTCAACACCGCCAGTCAGTGCGGCTTCACCCCGCAGTACAAGGGGCTTGAGCAGTTGTGGCAGACCTACAGGGATCGGGGCCTGGTGGTGTTGGGCTTTCCCTGCAATCAATTCGGCAAGCAGGAGCCGGGTAATGAAGGGGCGATTTCCGAGTTCTGCGAGCTGAACTTCGGTGTGAGTTTTCCGTTGTTCAAGAAAATCGAGGTCAACGGTGCCAACGCCCATCCGCTGTTTGTCCAGCTCAAGCAGCGTGCCCCCGGTGTGCTCGGGTCCAAGGGCATCAAGTGGAATTTCACCAAGTTCCTGGTCGGCAAGGACGGTCAAGTGGTCAAGCGTTTCGCCCCGACCACTAAACCCCAGGACCTGACCCATGAGATCGAAGCCCTGCTCAAATGAACGAGCTGCCCGTCGATTCGCTGAAGCTCGACAGCCAGTTGTGTTTCAAGCTGTACGCCGCTTCGCGGGCGGTGATCCGTGGTTACAAGCCGATGCTCGACCAGCTTGGCCTGACTTATCCGCAATACCTGGTGATGCTGGTGTTGTGGGAATGGCAGGACACCGCGCCGAAACAACCGACGGTCAAGGCCCTGGGTGAACGGTTGCTGCTGGATTCCGGCACATTGACGCCGCTGCTCAAGCGCCTGGAGCAACTGGGCCTGGTCCAGCGCCGGCGTTCGGCCCGGGACGAGCGGGAGGTACACCTGGGCCTGTTGCCGGCGGGTCTGGCGTTGCGCGAACAGGTCGGGCCCCTCAAGGCTCGTCTGCTGTGCGACAGCGGGATTGATCTCGACCGCCTGGGGGCGTTGCGTAATGGTCTCGATCATCTGCTTGGGCAGATCAAAGCGCTGACGTAGTCGGCACCCATTGATCCAGTATCGCCGCCAGTTCTTCGCGTCGGAATGGCTTGGACAGATAATCCGTCATGCCGGCACCCCGGCAGCGTTCCCGCTCCTCTGGCATGGCGTTGGCCGTCAGCGCGACAATCGGCAGGTCCGGCCAGCGGCCGCTGCGACGAATCTGCCGACTGGCTTCGTAGCCGTCCATCACCGGCATGTTGCAGTCCATCAGCACCAGGTCGAAAGTGCTCCGTTCGAGTTGATCCAGGGCCTCTGCGCCATGGGCGGCGACAAGGACTTCGCAGCCGAGCTTGACCAGCATGCCTTTGGCGACCAACTGGTTGACCGGATTGTCCTCCACCAGCAGCACTCTTGCGCGCCTGGACGGTGGCAGAGCTTCGATCTGCGTGTCAGTGATGGTGGTCGTCTCGCTCTGCAGCGCCCGACGCAGGATCTGATACAGCGCGTGGCGCGCCAGTGGTCGGGCCTGTTGAAGTAGCGGGGCCAGGGCGGCCGCCTGTTCGCTGGGCATGAAGCTGCCGTAGGCGGTGACGAGCAGGATCGGCGCGTTGAAGGTTGGCCGCAAGTTGAACAGGCACTCAGGGCAGTCGGTAATCAGGACATCAGGCTTGAGGCCCAGCAGGTTGTCATCCACCGAGCGTCTCAAATAGTCCACCCCCCAGCCCGGCAACAGGCTGTCCAGCAGTTCGGCCAGGCCGCTGCTGTTGGCGGTAATCGCGACGATATTGCCACGCAAGGGGTCGACCGGCGCCGCCGGTGTATGACAGGGCAGGGGCAGGTCGGCGCAGAACTGGCTGCCGAAACCGGCTTCGGAGCTGATCGTCAAGCGGCCCTGCATGGCTTCGCAGAGGTTGTTGGTCAGCGCCAGGCCCAGCCCGGTGCCACCGAACTGGCGGGTGATGCCGGCGCCGGCCTGGGTGAAGGGCTGGAAGATTCTTGCCTGAGCATCCTGGGGAATGCCTATGCCGGTATCGCAGACTTCAATCCGGACCCCGCCTTCATAGGCGCTCAATCGCACATCGACCCGGCCGAAACGGGTGAATTTGAGGGCATTGGACAACAGGTTGCTGACGATCTGCCGCACACGGGTTGGATCGCCGAGCACTTGCGCCGGGAATTGCGGATCAATCAGGCAGGCCAGCTCGACGCTGGGGGCGGCATTCTGCGAAAGCAGGTTGGCCGTGTCTTCGATCAGGGAGCCGAGATCGAACGGGATACGTTCGAGTTCCAGTTGGCCGGCATCGAATTTCGACAGGTCGAGGATGTCGTTGAGCAGCTCGACCAACACCTTGCCAGAGTCATGGGCTATCGATAGCTGTTGCTGTTGTTCGGCGGTCAGGGGGCCGTCCAGGGACAGGGCGATCATGCCCAGCAGGCCGTTCAGCGGTGTGCGGATCTCATGGCTCATGCTGGCCAGGAACGCGGAACGTGCTTCGGCCATGTCCAGGGCAGTACGCCTGGCCACTTCCAGTTCTTCGTTGGACTGGCTGAGGCGGGCGTTGATGGCCTTGAGTTCGGCGGTACGAGCCGAGACGATGTTTTCCAGCTGCGCCAGGTATTCGGTCAGGCGATTTTCGGCCATGCGCCGCTGCTGGATTTCGGTGGAGATATTTTCGAACTGCTGGTTGGCGACCGACACCAGTACGCCGATTTCGTCGTATTGATGGCCGGTGGGGCATTCCAGGCTGCTCTGCTCATTACTGCCCGGGTCGCGGCTGCTCAGTTCGCGAATGACCCGCACCAGGGGTTTGGTCAGCATCACGTAGAACAAGGCCAATAACAGGCCGGTCAGGATCAGGCTGCGAGCGAAGCCGTTGAGCAACGTGACCTCGGCCCGACGCAGGAAGCGACTGCCGAAAGCGTAGGTGTCGACGTCCAGCCGCAGCACGCCCAGAGATTCATTGGGCAGATGGTCCAGGTAGAGCCGGTCTTCGAAGCGGCGCTGGGCGCCAAACAGGAAATCGCTGATGAAACGGTAACTGTTCTGCAGTTCGGGTCGCTTGACATTGGCCAGCACGGTATTGTTGTTGTCGACCAGCTCGGCGCCGATGATGGCGGGCGAGCGCAACAGGCCCAGGGCCAACTCCTGGGCCAGTTCGGCATCGATGTTGTAGGCGATGCGCGAGGCCGGGTTGTGGCTGATTTCCAGCAACGACAGGATCTCGCGGTTGATCGACGCGTCTTCGCTGGCATAATCGATGCCGATCTGCATCAGGCTGAGCAAGGTGCCCAGCACGAAGCCCACCAGGACGGTCAGTCGGGCCTGCTTGTAAGAGAGCCGTTGGGTGAATCTGATGTCCATGGAATGGTGAACCACTTACGTTTCCCTTCGCCGGTCAAGCATAGCTGATCATCTCCGGATACCGGCGCGGCCGGTGTGTGCTGGATGGGATGGCGCCATCCTTGAGAGCGGCGTTTCGGCGCAGCAGCGCCATCATTACTGTGAATTTGTCCGAGGAGAAGACGTGGACGCCCGATTGAATGCTTTTCTTGAGCGTGCCGATGCCGTACTGGCTCGCATCGAGCCCCTGTTGCCCGCTCCCCGTCCCGCCATCGACTGGACCGTGACCCTGGCCGCCCGCTGGCAACGCGACGGACGCAGCGGCTATCTGCTGCCGCTGCAGGTCAGCCTCGACATGCGCCTGTCGGACCTGATCGGCGTCGATCGTCAGGTCGAGCAATTGGGTCGCAACACCCGGCAGTTCATCGACGGCCTGCCGGCCAACCATGCGCTGCTCTGGGGGTCGCGAGGGACTGGCAAGTCGTCCCTGGTGCGTGCCTTGCTGGCCGAGCATGCGATCGCTGGCCTGCGCTTGATCGAGATCGAGCGCGATCACCTGGCCGACCTGCCGCGGGTGGTCGAGCAGATCGCCAGGCTGCCACAGCGCTTCGTGCTGTTCTGCGATGACCTGTCGTTCGAATCCGGCGAGGGCGATTACCGCGTGCTTAAAAGTGTGCTGGACGGCTCTCTCGAACAGGCGCCGGACAACGTGTTGTTGTACGCCACGTCGAACCGTCGTCACCTGGTGCCGGAGAAGGAAAGCGACAACGAGAACTGGAAACGGGTCGATGGCGAGCTTCACCCCAGCGAAGCCGTGGAGGACAAGATCGCGTTGTCCGACCGTTTCGGATTGTGGCTGTCGTTCTATCCGTTTACCCAGGAGCACTACCTCGACGTGGTGGAACACTGGATCGGCGAGCTGGCGGCGAAGGCCGGGCTGGCCTGGCAGCGTGACGAAGCGCTGGACGTGCTGGCGGTACGCTGGGCCACCGGGCGCGGCAACCGCAACGGCCGTTGCGCCTATCAGTTTGCCCGTTATTGGGTAGGCCTGAAACTCCTGGAGCACAAGGCATGATCGATTTGAAGAGCACAGGCATGGGCCTCGACGGCTACGGCTTGCTATCGGCACAGCTGGAGTCCCTGTTGGCGGATGAGCGCGATTTCATCGCCAACGCTGCGCAGTTCTCGGCTTTCCTGTTCAGCCAGCTGGACGACTTGAACTGGGCCGGTTTTTACCTCAATCGCAACGAAGAACTGGTGCTGGGGCCGTTCCAGGGCCAGATCGCCTGTGTGCGAATTCCCTTCGGGCGAGGTGTCTGCGGCACCGCGGCGGCGACTGGCCAAACCCAGCGTGTCGAGGATGTCCACGCCTTCCCCGGCCACATTGCCTGCGACAGCGCGTCGAACAGCGAATTGGTGGTTCCGCTGCTCAAGGACGGGCGCCTGATCGGCGTGCTCGACCTGGACAGTCCGAAACTGGCGCGTTTCAGCGAACATGACCAGGCCGGCATCGAGCAATTGGCGGAGATTTTCCTGCGTCTGACCGATTGCTGAATGGGCAGGAACCGTGGGAGCAAGGCTTGCCCGCGATGACGGCGGTAGGGTCGGCATTGCCTTCAACTGAGTCACCGATTCGCGAGCAGGCTCGCCCCCACAGGGAATTGTGGCGCGATCAGCATGACCGCAATCCCGCCTGGGCCAACAGACTGTCTGTGTCGACGTCATCAATCTGGTCCGGATCGAGGAACTGGTTGGCATAGCCCAGGTAGATCTGTTCATCGATGAACAGCCCGAACAGCTCGGGGTCGATGTGGGCCTCACGGCACATGGTGGCCATGATGCCCAGGGCTTCGCTCAGTTTCTTGGCTTTCTTGTACGGGCGGTCGGCTGCTGTCAGTGCTTCGAAAATGTCTGCAATTGCCATCATGCGCGCCGGCAGGCTCATCTGCTCGCGCTTGAGCCGCTTGGGATAGCCGGTGCCATCCATTTTTTCGTGATGACCGCCGGCGATTTCCGCCACGTTGTCCAAATGGCTGGGGAAGGGCAACTGGCTGAGCATCATGATCGTTTGCACCATGTGGTGATTGATGACGTAACGCTCTTCACGGGTCAGCGTGCCCCGCCTGACGCTGAGGTTGTAGAGTTCGCCACGGTTGTATTTCCATTGCGGGACGTCCAGCTGGAAGCCCCACGGGTTGTCTGTCGGAATCACTTCGGCTTCGTGGCGCTCGAACAGATGCTCGGGCCTGTCGGCCAGCAACGGTTCCGTCACCGGCAACGTTGGCTTGGGCGTGCGCGCCTGGCGCTGGTTTTCCTCCCAGGAAACCCCCAGTCGATCATCCAGGGTCCGGGTCCACTGGCGTTGGGCAATGCGTTGCAAGCGTTGCAGATCGGCATCGGCCATGGCTTCGGAGCCCAGGTTGCAGCGGGCGACGAAGGCGAAGTCATCGTCGAGGCCGGCGAGTGTCGCATCCCGTGACTGCGCCAGTGAAGACGGCTCGCCGCCCATCGCCATGGCCTGCCAGTAATCGATCCAGGCGTCGCGTTTCAGCACTTCGAAGCGGGTACGGATTTCGTGGATGCGGTCGTTCAGGGTTTCCAGTTTGGTGGCTTTGTCCACCACGAACTCGGGAGTGGTGACTTTTCCGCAATCATGCAGCCAGGCGGCGATGTGCAAGGCTTCCCACTCATCTGCCGTTGGTTGGTAGCCCGCGAACGCTGGCGCCTGGCTGTTGGCGGCAGCTTGGGCGAGCATCAGCGTCAGGGCCGGTACTCGTTGGCAATGGCCACCGGTGTAGGGGCTCTTGGCATCGATTGCACCGGCCAGCAGTTGAATGAAGGCGTCCAGCAATTGTTTCTGTCTGGCCTGCAGGTGCTGGCTTTCGATGCTCACGGTGGCGGCACCGGACACGGCCTGCAGGAACGCGATGCGGTCGGGTTGCAATTTCTCCAGGTCGGCTTCGGTGCCGCTGTCGGTGATCAGCAGTACCAGGATCCCCACGGTTTCCTGGTGACGGTTGCGCAGGTGGATGCCGATCAGATGAACCCGCGGAGAGTCCAGCGCCCGCAGGACGCCCTGCAGGTCTGCCGCCTGCTCGAAACCCAGGGCAGTGACAAGGTTATCCGATGCCGCCAGTTGCTTAAGCCAGGGAGGGCTGTCGTTGCCGGCCAGGGCGTGACCTTGCAAGTCGAAGGCGGCCAGGTCCTGCGGGGTCTGCTCGATCACCAGTCCATAGGGGTTTACCCGGTCGCTGTCGTTCTCGCGCAGGTAGATCAGGCCGGCCTGGGCCTGGCCGATATTCGCGGTCTCGAACAGTACCCGCTCCAGCAGCGGTGCGAAGCGGGTCTCGGCGCGCAGGCTGGCGGTGATTTCGAAGAAGCTCGCCAGGGTCTCTTTCATTCGGGCCATCGACAGGCTCAACTGATCGACCTCCAGCACCAGGGAGCGACGGGACATCGGGTAATTGAAGTCGAAGCTGCGAATGGCGTCGGCCTCTTGCACCAGCGCGTCCAAAGGCTTGACCAGGATCCTGGAGGTCAACCAGCCCAGAGGCAGACACAGCAGCAGGGTCGCAAGGGTAATCAGCGCGCCTTGCCAGCGCATGCGATAGGCATCGGCCAGCAGTTCATCTTCCGGAACCAGCAACGCCAGTTCCAGGCCCAGGGGGCCGCCTTCCTGCATATGGCTGCGGGAAACGATCCACCGACGTCCAGCCGCCTCCAGGCGCGAGGCACCAGCGCTTGCGTCCAGCACGGCGGCGATAGCCGGATTAAGGTCGCGGGCCTTGATCAGGCGTGCCGAGCGGGTGTCTGTCAGCAATCGGTTGCTATCGGGGTAGCCCACTGCGTTGCCAAGTGGGTCGAGCAGTACGATTTCGGTGCCGGGGGTAACCTTGTGCTTGGCAAGGGTCTGCGAAAGGGCCGCCAGGGTCAGGTCGGCACCGATGACCGCCTGATCGCCGCTGCGCCGGGCGAGGGTGGTGCCGATGTCGTGGGTGGAGAAGAACACGTAGGGTTCGGTGGTGATCTGGCCAGCCGTCTCCAATGCGCTGCGAAACCAGCTTCGGTGGCGCGGATCGAAGGTGTCGTCGGGGTTGTCCTGGCGGCTGATGAGCACCAGTGCCTGGTCGTAGAACAATGACTGGGAGCGGATCGGGCCCACAGGGTTTGCGCGTTCCACGGTCCAGACCTGATAAAACGCGTTGGCGGGCGCTTTCAGGGCGCTCTTCAGTGCGGCGGTGCGCAGCGGCCGGACCATCAGGAAGTCGCCCTTGCTATCGCCCAGGTACAACGATGCCAGGTTCGGGTTGTCCCGCAGCGCCTGGCTGAAGGGCCCGAGCAGGGCCAGGCGCTGGTCGGGATTGGATGCCTGTGTTGCCGGATAGTCGGCCAGCAGGCTCAGCACATGGCGGATCGGTTCGTAGGTGCCGTACAAGTCCAGGCGCACGTCCTGTTCGATCCGGTTGAACAGCTTTTCACTGCTGGACAGGATGATCTGCGTCGTCTGCCGGTAGTTGAAGACCCCCAGCACCACACCGGTCAGCAGCAAAAGCAGTGTAAACATCACGCTGATGTGGACGTGCAGAGGAAACCGGCGTTGTTCCGGGCGCGGCGCGCTGGGCATTGCAGTCACTCCAGGGGGCAGGCGTTCTCAATGGTTTTGCACCGCGTTGTGTATTGAAGCGGGCCGCAAGGCGCGGAGGGGTACACCATTGAGAACGCCCCTGGTGCGCGCTGCTGAGCCAACAGCATAGTAAACACCAGCTTATTTTGCCTTGGCGATCTCTGTTTCCAGGACCCGCTCCAGCTCGGTCATGGCGTGTTCGAGGGCACTGGTGCATTCGTCAATCAGGTCGCGTGCCTGCGCCTTATGGCAGGCCTGCTCCAGCGCCTCGCATCGCTGGATCAACAAGGGCGACTGCACGATTCGAGCGGCACCTTTTATCTTGTGTGCTGCTTCGGTAAGTGCCTGCTGGTTCCCGCTCCGGGCGATGTCGAGCAGTACCTGGCGATCCGATCTGTTGCTGTTGAGCAATTCTTCCAACAGGCGCTGGGTGTACAGGGGATTGCCGCCGGTCAGCGCGTGCAGGTTCTGTACATTGAAGACATTGGAGCGACTGATGGGCTTGATGGCCTTCATCCATTGGCTGAGGGCGCTCAGGCTGATCGGTTTGAACAGGCAGTCGTCCATGCCCGCTGCCTGGCAGCGCTGTTTTTCCTCAGGTTGTGCATTGGCGGTGAATCCAAGAATGGCGCAGGGTGTCAATCGGTGTTCGGACTCGTGCTTGCGAATCGCCCCGGCCAGTTCGTAACCGCTCATGACGGGCATGTTGCAATCGGCAATGACCAGATCGAAGTCCCCTTCAAGCCAGGTCTTGAGCCCTTCGGCACCCTCGTGGGCGACTTGGTAGCGATGGCCGAGATATTCCAGTTGTTGCGACATCAGCAAGCGATTGGCCGAATGATCGTCAACCACCAGAACGTTCAGGGCGGCCGTGGCGGTTTCTATCGCCGGTTCAGGAGGTGTGGAAGCCGTTACCGGAGGCAGGAGGGTCAGCTTCAGGCAGACCCGGACCTGGGTGCCGGTGCCCGGCTGGCTGTGCAAATCCAGGCTGCCACCCATCATCCGGCACAGGTTGCGACTGATCACCAACCCCAGCCCGGCACCCTTTCGAGCCATCCGGCCGGCATTGTCGGCTTGGGCAAAGGGTTCGAACAGACGTTGCAGGTCGCTGGGGCTGATACCGATACCGCTGTCGCTGACCAGCAGTTGCATGTGCAGGGTATCGTCCCGGGCGGATCGAGTCAGCCTGACCTCGACCTTTACCCAGCCCTGTTCGGTGAATTTGAGCGCATTGCTGATCAGGTTCGACAGCACCTGTTTGAACCGCAGGGGGTCGACCAGCACATCCGGATTGTCGTCAGATGGTTCGAACTGCAATGACAACGCGAGATTCTTCTGGCGCGCCACGCCTTCGAATACCCGTATGACCGATTGCAGCATCGCCCTGAGATTGACCCGCTCGGGTGCCAGGCTCAGGTGGCCCGATTCGATGCGGGCGATGTCCAGGATGTCGCCTATCAACTCCAGCATGCCGGAGGCCGACTCGTAGGCCACTGCGATTGTCGAGCGATCCACGTGGCCCTTGTCGGCGTGCATCAACGCCAATTCAAGCATTCCGATCACCGCGTTCATGGGGGTGCGGATTTCATGGCTCATGGTTGCCAGGAAGGTGCTCTTGGCCCGGTTTGCGTCATCGGCCCGCTCCTTGGCGGCGCGCAGCTCATCGAAGAGCTGGCGTCGTTCACTGATGTCGATCCAGCCACCGATGATGCCCTGTACCTGCGCGGCGGAGTTTCGGTAAGGCAGGATCCAGTGATAGATCGTCAGTTTCCTGTCCCCGATGAGCAACGGCCGGTCCACGATCAACGCGGTGCCTTCGGCCATGACGCGCTGATAGTCCGCCTGGTACTCCTGTGCTTCGAAGGCATTGCTCACCGGTCCGGACATCACGTCCTTGCCGATGACGTCTTCGCGTTTTACATCGAACACTTCCAGGTAACTGTCGTTGCAGCTTTGCAGAACGCCGTTGCGATCCCTTACGTAGATGGGGTGAGGGGTGCCGTTGACCAACGAGCGCATGAACTCGAGCTGGTCGTTCAACGCCAGTTCGGCCCTTTGCCGTTGGCGGATCTGCCTCTGCATGTAGGCGTTCCAGGCCAATGAGATCAGCAATAGCAGGCCGACGCCCGCAACGACCTGGAAGAACAGGCGGTTATAAGTGCGCCAGGTGTGTTCCGATGCCGAGACATAGCCTCGCCAGCGGTTGTTGATCACGCCCAGTTCCTCGGGGTCGATGCTGGTCAGGGCTTTGTCGAGAATGGTGTTCAACTCGGGCGCGCCCCTGGCTGTGGCCAGGGAAAACAGGGCCTGCTGGGTGCCGACGGTGCTGCTGATTTGCAGGGTGTCCCGGAACGAGTGCGACGAGAGAAAATAATTGGCCATGACCAGGGCATTCACGCTGCCGTCGGCTTGGCCTTGGGCGAGCAGTTCAATGGCGTGCGAAGGGTCGTTGGCTTCGATGATCCTGATGTCTGGATACTGTTTGTGCAACCACTCGATGAGCGGGTTGCCCTTGGTAATCGCCAGAGTCCTGGTCCCGAACTGGTCGAGTGTGGCGGGCGTGTCGGACTGCTTTCGAGTCAGCAGGACTAATGAGCTGTCGAGATAGGGGCGGCTGAATTTCACTTGTTGCTGCCGTTCGCTGCTGGGTACGAGTGCCGCAATCAGATCGGCTTGACCGTTCAGGAGCGCGTTGATCGCGTCGCTGTCGTTGCGCTTGTGCTGAATTTCCAGGCGCAGGCCTGTACGCAGCCGGATCAGTTCCAGCAGATCGGCGCTGATCCCGCGGAAATCGCCGTCCGAATCAAAAAAAGTGAACGGGGCGAACGTTTCGTTCACGGCTACCCGAACCACCGGATGCCCGCTCAGCCAGCGTCGCTCCCGATCGGTCAGTTGTATCCTGTGTTCTGTGAGATAAAGGTCGGCACCTGCACTCCAGCGTTTGGAAATCGCGGCTTGCTCGGCGATCGGGATCTGGTTGAGCGTCGCGTTGATGATCTCCAGCAGTCGGGTGTCGTGACGTCGTAGCGCAAAACCGAATCCGTAGGATTCATGTTTGCCGAAGCTGGCCATGCGAATGTTGCTCAGGTATCCCTTGCTGATCATGTAATGAGTGGAGATGGTATCGCCGAGAAATACATCGGCCTGGCCGAAGGCAACGGCATTTATGGCGTTCTGATAGGACGGGTAGGTGGTGATGCGCGCCTTCGGGTAAAGTTTTTCGATGTCCTGCAATGGCAGGTAGTGATAGACCATACTCAGCCGCAATCCCTCGAGATCCTCGTTCAGGGATCGGTTTTCATTGGTTCGGGTGACGAGAACGGGCTGGTCCACGGCATAAGGAGCCGACAGGACAAGCTCGGGGTCGCGGGCTTCGAAACCGTTCGCGCTACCCAGCAGGTCGATTTGTCCATGCTTGAGCGCGGCAACGGCTGCCTCACGGGACTCGAATCGCAGGACTTTCATCGGCAGGCCGGTTGCGGCGGCGATGAGCCCGGCGTAATCGGCGGTCATGCCTTCGTAGTCGCGTCCGCTGGTAGAGAGATCGAAAGGCGGGTAATCCGGTGCGGAAGTTCCCAGGACCAACGCCTTGCGGCCACGCAACCAGTCACGCTGGGCCTCATCCAGGCTGACCTCGGGATGAGCCGTGGTCGAGCGACCCAGAAGCATGTAGTGCTCGGGCGCATCCGGCGCCGCAGCGAGTAATCCTGCATATAACCCTGCCATCAATAGCAGGAGGCATCCTTTCATGCATCTGAACATCCTGTTTATTCTCACACCAATGCGTTTCGTTTCGCCATTTCAATCAGTTCTACCAGAGACTTGACCTTGAGTTTCTGCATCAACCGCTTCTTATAGGTGCTGACAGTCTTATTGCTTAGAAACATACCTTTGGCTATTTCCTTGTTGGTGCGACCCTGGGCAAAAAGTTGCAGTACCATCAATTCCCGATCATTGACGTTCTTGAAGAGATCCAACTCTATACTGCGCGGGTCGTCAGGGCGCATCGGATTGAGAGCCTGACTGGGAAAATAGTTGTAGCCGGATAATACGGCCTTGATTGCGCTGACAAGTTCGCTGAGGTCTTCCTGTTTACAAACGTAACCGGAGGCTCCGGACTGCATGCACCGGATGCCGAACAGCGTCGGTGACTGTGCCGTGAGCACCAGCGTTTTGAGCGGGGTGGTCATGGCATTGAAGCGCGAGAGGATTTCCAGCCCGTCCAGCTTGGGAATGCTGATGTCCAGGATAACCAGATCCGGCATGCATTCGCGCACCATTTGCATCGCGTCGACGCCATTGTCGGTTTCTCCTACGACTTTATAACCTTCGTGCTCCAGGAGCATGCGAACGGCGAGGCGAATGACCGGATGATCGTCGACAATGAAAACGGAGTTCATGAATAAAGTCCCTTGCGAGCTTAAATAAAGCGCGCACCTTAGCCCAGTTACAGCTGTGGTCGTACGAGGAGACGGGTGTACATATTCAATTTCAGAAGTTTCCTACAAAAAAAGAAGTGGGGTACTACGAGGTAATTAGGTTTTTAGTAGGTAATGGGCATGAGACGGGCGCGTTTTATGAGCGGACCACCCATTAGGACGTTGTATTAGAGCGCCTGCTCTTACGGGTAGGTTGAAAGTATGTTGTCAATACTGTGCAACTTACGTTGCAAATCCGTTGTGGGGGGGCCGGCTTCCGAAGCGAGGCGTCCGTCGCCACGAGGGCAAACGGATCGGACGCCATCAAGAACAGGCTCGCCCCACCGGGGAAATGTCACTGGCGAGTACGACCGGTCATCTCCTGTGCCATTTCGCTGGCGTAGCTGTCGGTCATCCCGGCGATGAAATCGATCATCCGCAGGAACGCAGCATGCAAAGGACCATTGGGGTCGGGTGCATTGTTCCCCAACAGGTCGAGAATGCGACGATTCTTGAACGAGGGTGAGCGGCCCCCATGCTGTTCCAGGGCTGCACCGCAGAAGCCGTTGAGCAGGATTTCGAGTGTGGTGTATGCACCGATTTCATTCAGGGTCTTGCGCTTGTCCTGGAATATCTTCTTGCGTGCCATGTCCTTGGCATTCAACACGCAACGCTTTGCCGGGCCATGCATATGCTCCACCAGATCACCTGCCAGCGTGCCGGCCAGTAACGCTTCCTGTTGCTCGACGAACGCCCGGGCGGCGGCGTTGGTCAGGTGTTCGATGGCCTTGCCCCGCAGGATCGCCAGTTTGCGTCGCCGGGAATCCAGCGGTCCGAGCTGGCGGTAGGTGTCCGGAATATCATCGCCCACCAGGTCCAGGAGCAGCGACTCCACCTGGGAGTAGTCCAGTAGCTCCATTTCCACGCCATCTTCCAGGTCGATCAGTGCGTAGCAAATGTCATCGGCAGCCTCCATCAGGTACACCAGTGGATGCCGTGCCCAGCGCTGATCTTCAAGTTGGGGCAGGCCGAGCTTGTGGGCAATCTGTTCCAGCAATGGCAACTCGCTCTGGTAGCAGCCGAACTTGTGCTTCTTGTAGCCCAGGGAGTCGGCATGGCGGGCGGTCCACGGATATTTCAGGTAGGTGCCAAGGGTGGCGTAGGTCAGTCGGGTGCCTCCATCGAATTGATGGTATTCAAGCTGGGTGAGGACCCGGAACCCCTGGGCGTTGCCTTCGAAATTGAGAAAGTCGCTGCGCTCGGCCTCGCTCATGGCGTCGAGCCAGCCGCGACCTGCTGCCTGCTGGAACCAATAGCGGATAGCGTCTTCGCCGGAATGACCGAAGGGGGGGTTGCCGATATCATGGGCCAGGCAGGCCGATTGCACCACCATCCCCAGATCGCTCGGCTCACACCAGTCGGGCAGGGCGCTGCGGATGGTTTCCCCTACGCGCATCCCCAGGGAGCGACCGACGCAACTGACTTCCAGCGAATGGGTCAGGCGCGTGTGGATGTGGTCGTTGCTGGAAACCGGGTGTACCTGCGTCTTGCGTCCGAGGCGGCGGAAGGCTCCGGAAAAGATAATGCGGTCATGGTCCTTGTGAAAAGGGCTGCGGCCCAGCTCTTCCGGGCTGTGCACAGGTTTTCCGAGGCGTTCGCGAGTCAGCAGGGTATGCCAGTCCAAGGCCGGTTGCTCCGTTGAGGTAGAGGTGCTCTAGTGTCCTGTATCACAAATACTGTGTTTTTTGACGGTGTCTGTTGCCGTCATGCTGCGTTGCCGCTCCTCGCCATAGCGGGCTATGACTCGTCGCTGCGCCTTGCCTGACGACAACAGCCACTCGTCAAAAAAGAACGTATTTGCGAAACAGGACACTAGCTTCCCGGTTCGTGAAGCGTCCCGCAAGCCCGTCAGGGTTTGCGTACGTTGCGGGCAAGTTTGATCAGCGGCACCAGCGTCGTTGCCAGCCGGATCAGGCGAACCAGGCCACTGCTGCGTCCGCTGCGGGTCCGCTTGCCACCGATGAAACCGAGCAAGGACACGGCTGCCATGCCCCAGAGTGGCGCATGCTTGATGCCGAAGCCTTCATGCCAGCTCTGCCCAAGGCCACGCACCCGTTGCAGGGGGTGCAGCAGCTGGCGCGTTTCCTGGCGGATTTCCTGGCGATGCATTTCCATGCGCAGGCGTACCAGCGCTTTGCGCATTTCCTGCCGGGTGCGGGCTTGAGGAATGTCGGGCAGGCTCATGGCAACAGACGCTCCCGGTCGTTGGTCAGTTCTTCGAGTGTGGCATGGAAGGGGGTCGATTCATCGTAGATCGCGGCCCGGAGTCGAAGGCCACAGAACAATGCCGCCAACAGATAGAACAGGCACAGGCCGATGATGCCCGCGAGTCGATAGGTGTCCCATACCAGGATCAGCACCAGGGTCGAGAGGCCTACCAGGAGCAGCAAGGCAAAGACCAGGGCCAGGCCGGCGAACAGCAGCAGGCTGACAGTCCGGGCTTTCTGCTCCTGCAGTTCCATGCCGAACAGTTCGACGTGGCTGTGCAACAGCCCGAGAAACGCCGCGCCCAGGCGGCGGGCTGAAGAAGTTGTGCCCGATTCGGACGCGCCGGAGTCGTTGATATCCATATCAGCGCCGTGTCGCCAGCAGGCCGATCAGAAAGCCCACGCCAGCAGCGATGCCAACGGACTGCCAGGGATTGGCTTGTACGTATTGCTCGGTGGCGATGACCGCAGCCTGGCCACGTTCACGCATGGAGTCTTCGGTCAGTTTGAGGGTGTCGCGGGCGCGCAGCAGCGTTTCGTGGATCTGGCTGCGCAGCTCATCGGCCTGGTCGCCCGCCAGCGTCGCGGTATGGTCCAGCAGCCGTTCGGTGTCGCTGACCAGCGTCTGAAAGTCTTCCATCAGGATTTCTTGAGCAGTCTTTGCCTGGGGTCTGGCCATGGGTGAATCTCCGTAAATGACGTCTGAAGCGTTCGAGTATGAGCCTTGTCGGAAGGTTCAGTGAAAGTGCCTGGTACAACTTTTGCTCGGTTTTGGCCCAAGGTTCTGCCATGTACTGGTGCGTTGCCCGCGCCGCTGCGCTGAAGCTGGGCGCAGCCCGTAAAACCTTAACCCAAATAATCAAAACCCGCGAAGCACCTCGCAACGGAACATCGCCTCGCCATTTTTCAACGCACCAAAGCGGTTCGTCAGCCTCTGACTGGCAGGCGAGCGGTTTCAACTTGGTGCGCTGACAAGTCGAGCGAACCGCTTTGGTGCTTCTTTCAATTTTTTTCAGGTCTGCCAACACCATGGAAAATATGCAAAGCGCCGTGGACAGTCTGGTCCACAGCTCCAACACCCTGTTCATCCTGCTAGGTGCGGTCATGGTCCTGGCCATGCATGCCGGCTTTGCGTTCCTGGAAGTTGGAACCGTTCGGCTGAAAAACCAGGTCAACGCACTGTCGAAAATCCTCAGCGATTTTGCCGTCTCGACCCTGGCCTATTTCTTCATAGGCTACTGGATTTCCTACGGCGTGACGTTCCTGCAACCGGCCGCCGTGTTGAGCACCGATCACGGCTACAGCCTGGTGAAGTTCTTTTTCCTGCTGACATTTGCCGCCGCCATTCCGGCAATCATCTCCGGCGGTATCGCCGAACGTGCCCGCTTCGCACCGCAGCTGTGCGCCACGGTGTTGATCGTGGCCTTCGTGTATCCCTTCTTCGAAGGTGTGGTCTGGAATGGCAATTTCGGCCTGCAAGCCTGGTTGCAGGGCCGCTTCGGTGCCGGTTTCCATGACTTTGCCGGTTCCGTGGTGGTGCATGCCATGGGCGGCTGGCTGGCGCTGGCGGCGGTGCTGCTGCTCGGTCCTCGTAACGGCCGTTACCGGGAGGGGCGCCTGGTGGCGTTCGCGCCGTCGAGCATTCCATTCCTGGCCTTGGGTTCGTGGATCCTGATTGTCGGCTGGTTCGGTTTCAACGTGATGAGCGCCCAGACCCTGCCAGGGGTGAGCGGATTGGTGGCGGTCAATTCGTTGATGGCCATGGTCGGTGGTACCGTGGCGGCATTGATCGTTGGGCGCAACGACCCCGGCTTCCTGCACAACGGTCCGCTGGCCGGGCTGGTGGCGGTCTGTGCCGGTTCCGATCTGATGCATCCGGTAGGCGCGCTGGCGACCGGGGCCATTGCGGGCGCCTTGTTTGTCTGGTGCTTCACCGCGGCCCAGGGCAAGTGGAAGATCGACGATGTACTCGGTGTCTGGCCTTTGCATGGGTTGTGCGGCGTCTGGGGTGGCATTGCCTGTGGCATTTTTGGCCAGGACTTCCTGGGTGGTCTGGGTGGCGTCAGCCTGGTCAGCCAACTGCTCGGTACTGCACTGGGCGTCGTTATCGCACTGGCCGGCGGGTTCGCGGTCTACGGCGTGATCAAGGCGCTGCTTGGGCTGCGCCTGACCCAGGAGCAAGAGTATTACGGCGCTGACTTGTCGATTCACAAGATCGGTGCGGTCAGCCAGGACTGAGTCGTCATGTTTCCTTGTCCTGATTGCCGGGATAAAAACCGTGCAGCAGTCGGTAGCGATCGTGACGGACCTGATCCACATGCTGTCGGACCCGCTGTTCCGGCAGCCCAAGCATGATCAGGGCGTGGGAGGCCAGCATCAGGCTCGACTCCAGCAATTCCGGGACCACTTCGTCGGCCCCGGCGGCCTGCAATTCGGCCAGTTGGCTGTCGTCGCGAGTGCGTACCAGGATCGGTACCTGCGGGTTGACCCGCCGGGCTGCCCTGAGCACGGTCAGGGCGATGTCCGTCTTGTCGACCGCGATCACCAGCAATCGGGCGCGGCTCAGCCCCACGGCAGCCAGCAGGTCTCCTCGTCTCGAATCTCCGTAATGCACGCTGCTTTCCCCGACGGTGGCTTCCTGGATGATGACCGGGTCATCATCCAGGGCAACGAAAGCCTGGCCTTCCCGGCGCAGAAATCGTCCGATGGACTGGCCGACGCGTCCGTACCCACAAATGACGACGTGATCCGAGAGGCCTGCGTTCAGCGCGTTGATCTGGTCCAGTTGCGCCTCTTCGTTGGGCTTGCGGTGCAGGCGGGCGGCGATGTTCGGCGCGGCTCGTAGCAAGAGTGGTGTGAGCAGCATCGAACAGAACGTCGCTGCCAGCAGCAGGCCACCGATGTCGGCGGGCATGAGGCGGTTCTGTTGCATCAGCGCCATCAGGGCGAAACAGAACTCGCCGCCCTGGGCCAGGGCCAGGCCGCTGCGCCAGGCGGTCTCAACGTCGCTGCCGCGCCATTTCACCAGGACGACAACCACGCTGCCCTTGATGAGCATCAATCCCAGGGTCAGCCCAAGTATCAACAAGCCGTCATCGACGAACAGCCGCAGATCGATCAGCATGCCGATGCTGACGAAGAACAACCCCAGCAGAATGTCGCGGAACGGACGGATATCGGCTTCGATCTGGTGCCGGTAATGACTTTCCCCCAGCAGCATGCCCGCCAGAAAGGCCCCCAGGGCCGGCGAGAGACCAAGCAGGTGGGTCAGCCATGCCGTCAGCAACACAATCACCAAGGCCAGCAGCACGAACAGCTCAGCGGAGCGGGACGCGGCGACTTCATGGAACAGGCGTGGCAGCAGCAGGCGGCTGGCCAGCAGCAAGCCGCCGAACAGGACCAGGGTCTTGCCCAACGTCAGGGGCAAGGCCCAATACCACGCCTGTGAACTGCTGCCAGCGAACACCGGCACCAGGGTCAGCAACAGCACCGCGACAACATCCTGGAACAGCAGCACGCCGATGGCGTTCTGGCCATGGCTGCTGAAGATTTCCCCAAGGCTGGTCAACTCCTTGCTGACGATGGCCGTCGACGACAACGCCAGCCCGGCGCCGAGCAGCAACGCGGCCAATACCGGCGCGCCGCAGAGCGTCAGCAACACACCCAGAAGCGCTCCCGAACACAGCACCTGGAGGCTGCCGAGGCCGAACACCACACGGCGCAGCTCGAGCATCCTGGACAGGGAGAATTCCAGCCCCAACGAAAACAACAGGAACACCACACCGAGCTCGGCCAGGTCCGGTAATTCATCGCTGTCATTCACCCAATCCAGGGCGGTGGGGCCTATGGCCAACCCGACGCACAGGTAGCCCAGCACCGGCGGCAGGCGCAGTCGTCGGAACAGTGCGATGACCACCAATGACGAGGCGAGAATGATCAGCAGGTTGGCAAACAAGGGACACTCCGTTTCAAGGTCTGGTACACAGCGTAGAAGGGGAAAGCTGATCAGGGTTGTCGAAAAGGCATTTGTGTTCAGTGATTTGCATCAGCATTTTGCAGACGCGGGACGCCCGGCTCGACGGTTTTCGAGGGCGCGCCTAGAATGACCGTCTATCTTTTGTGGGTCTACCTGCCATGCCTCCTGAATGCCAACTGTTCGGTACCCTCGGTTGTCATCTTTGCGAAGTCGCCGAAGACGTACTGATGCCTTTCGTCGAACACGGCTTGCTGGTGGAACTGGTGGATATCGCAGAGAACGAGAAGTTGTTCGAAACCTATGGGCTGCGTATCCCGGTGCTGCGCAGGGTCGACACCGGTGAAGAACTTGATTGGCCGTTCAATGATTCCGATCGGATTGCCGCCTTTCTCAGCTGACACCGTTCCGTCCATCGTGTCCTTACGTCGCCATTGGCGAAAATGCTGTTCTTCGGTTACTGTATGCCTATACAGCTATCTGGAGTGCACCCCTTGGTCAATGTCGAACAATTGAAGAACAGCGTGAACAGAATGTCCGTGGACGTTGTTCGCGAGGCCGTCATGGAGCTGCGCCTGGACGGACTGGTGACCGAAGGCAAGACACCCTTCAACAAACTGCATTTCAACACCTGTTTCGCTGAGATCGAAGCGCTGTTCCAGCGTGCCGGCTATCACAAGCAACTGGATGTGGTGGGTTACCAGGGCCTGTTGTATGCGTTGTACGACCCGGGTCGCTGGGAGGCGGTAGAAGTGTTGCGCTGGTTGAAGGAGTTCACCGAGGCCGCAGCCAGTCCCGCCTCGCTTCCGGCGTGAGGTAATCATTGCTGGGCTGGCCTGTGCGACTGTCGGATAATGTTCCCCCGCAAAATGTTCAAGAGTGTTCGATGTCCGGTTCATCGTTTTCTGCTGCACACCATCAGGCCAGCACTTTGTACCTGCCCCCCGGTTCCTGGCAGACCGTGCTGGATTGCCTGTGCGAGCATTTCAGCGCCATCAGTCGCGAGCAGTGGCTGGACCGGATTGCCCGGGGGAGGGTGCTGAACGCAGAGGGCAAGGCGATCCCTGTCGATTTGCCCTACCGTGAAGGCCTGCGCATTCATTACTTTCGCGAAGTGCCCGACGAGAAGCCGATTCCGGTCGTGGAGTCGATCCTGTACGCGGACGAGCATCTGGTGGTGGCGGACAAACCGCATTTCCTGCCGGTCACCCCGGCGGGGGAATATGTCGAGCAAACCTTGCTGCGACGCTTGATCCGACGGTTGGACAATCCTCACCTGGTGCCCTTGCACCGGATCGACCGGCATACGGCCGGGCTGGTTCTGTTTTCGGCCAATCCCCACAGCCGATCGGCTTACCAGTCATTGTTCCCGACGCGAAAGATCGAGAAACACTACCAGGCCATTGCCCGTGCGTTGCCCCAGCTGACCTTTCCACGGGTGCATAGAAGCCGGATGATCGATGGCGAACCGTTTTTCCGGATGCAGGAAGGACCGGGCGAACCGAATACCGAAACGGCCATCGAGGTGCTGGAAAAGAACGGCGAGTTATGGCGCTATGGCCTGTCTCCGGTGACCGGGAAGAAGCATCAGTTGCGGGTCCATATGAATGCCCTGGGGGCGGCCATCTGCAACGACCCGTTCTACCCTGACGTGCTCAGGGATGTGGAGGATGATTACGCCAACCCTCTTAAACTGCTGGCCCAGGGACTACGTTTCAGCGATCCGGTCACGGGCGAGGAGCGCGTATTCGAAAGTGGTATTGCGCTCCAGTGGTAGCTACGGCTTTCGAGCAGGCATCAAAAAGCCCGCAATGTTGTTGCATTGCGGGCTTTTTTATATCGGGTTGCGACGTCAGAGCTTACAGATCTTTAACGGTGCGAACCTGATCCTTGTTCACGCGGGTATGCTTGCCGTCCAGTTGTTCGAACTCGTAGAAGCCGGTGTCTTCATCATACTGGGGGGTGTCGACGGCCTGGATTTCGCGACCGTCATTCAAGGTAATCACTGTAGGCGATGCGCACCCGGCAAGAGTGGCGAGGCCCAGTGCGAGCATGAAAGTGGCGAGGGTCCGTTGTGTCATGGTGTTTCTCCGAAATGAATTCTTCAGGTTACTGACCTTCAGACGTATACATTGCACGCAAGTTCCTGGCTAGGGGCCTGTACGGTTAATTCGAGTAAACGAATTAGCCACACAGGCCACTAGTGCCTTTATGTCGCGTCAGCAGTTCCGGTGTATTCAGGTTCGCCAGCCGGGGATCGTCGGCCGGGCATTGCAGCGCAACGGCGTGCAGCGTGCGCATGATGCGGCCGGGGCTGCGTTCGCCTTCGCTCCAGGCCTTATCGAACGCCGCTGTCAGGGCCAGTGGGATGACGCACAACAGCGGTTCCCAATGTTCGCCGTGGCGTACCATCAGCGGCACATGGGGATGCTGGCTGGCCATTGCGCGCATGCTGTCGAGAAGATTGGAATCGATCTGCGGTACATCGCACGGCAGCACCAGCAAATACGGGTGCCTTGCGGCCTTGAGGCCGGCCCGGATACCTGCCAGGGGGCCGGGGTAATCACCTTCATCGTCATGCACCAAACGATCGGCATACAGCGCATAGCGGTCAGGGTTGCGGTTGCAGGAGATGATCAGGTCATCGCTCAATGCGCGGGTCTTGCGATGAAGGTGGGCGATCAACGGTTCGCCCTGCCATTCCACCAGACCCTTGTCCTGCCCACCCATGCGTTGTCCGCGGCCACCGGCCAGCAGCAGGATGGAGCAAGGTGGTAGCGCAGTGTTCGAGGTCATGGGTGTGTCTCCGCACAGGCGAAAAAATCAAGCGCTGTGATATAACACCGGGCTGTTCTCCCTACAACTGGACGAGCCTATGAAAGCCAAGGCTGATGTACCTTTCGTGCCGCTCAATATCGCGGTGCTGACAGTCAGTGATACCCGTACCCTGGAAACCGATACGTCCGGGCAGGTCTTCGTCGATCGACTCGGCGCGGCCGGGCATAACCTGGCGGCGCGGGTGCTGCTCAAAGATGATCTGTACAAGATTCGGGCCCAGGTGGCGACCTGGATTGCCGATGAGGTGGTCCAGGTGGTACTGATCACCGGTGGCACCGGCTTTACCGGCCGTGACAGCACGCCAGAAGCGGTCGCGTGCCTGCTGGATAAGCAGGTCGACGGTTTTGGTGAGTTGTTCCGGCAGATTTCCGTGGCCGACATCGGTACCTCCACCGTTCAGTCCCGAGCGCTGGCGGGGCTGGCCAACGGCACGCTGGTGTGCTGTTTGCCGGGATCTACCAACGCCGTGCGCACCGGCTGGGACGGGATTCTCGCGGAACAGCTGGATGCGCGGCATCGCCCGTGTAACTTCGTGGCCCATCTGAAACAGGCGGCTCCTTGTGAATCCCGTGGGTAAACCTGGCAAGACCGGCGCCTTGATGGCTGTCGAGGTTGCATTGGAGCGCCTGCTGGCAATGGCGGCGACCACACCGGTGACCCAGCGTGAGCGGCTGCCGCTGGCCGAGGCGCAAGGGCGGGTGTTGGCGCAGGATCTGGTGTCGACCCTGGATCTGCCGCCGTGGCCCAACAGCGCCATGGACGGTTATGCGCTGCGGCGGGCTGACTGGAAAGGTGAACCGATGGTGGTCAGCCAGCGGATTTTCGCCGGGCAAGCTCCGCAACCGCTGGCCGCTGGGACCTGCGCGCGGATCTTTACCGGGGCACCTGTTCCCGCTGGAGCCGACTGCGTGGAAATGCAGGAAAACGTCCTGGTTGAAAGCGACCAGCGAGTACGGTTTACCGAGCCCTTGGCCAGTGGACAGAACATCCGTCCTCAAGGGCAGGAAACCACTGCTGGCGAACAGGTGCTGGCTGCCGGTACTCGCTTGGGACCGATCGAGCTGGGCCTGGCCGCTTCCCTGGGTTGTGCATCCCTGGACGTGATACGCAAGGTCCGGGTTGCGGTCCTGTCCACCGGTGATGAACTGGTCGAGCCCGGCCAGCCACTGGGCCCTGGCCAGATCTATAACAGCAACCGGGTACTGCTCTGTGGCTGGTTGCAGCGCCTGGGCTGTGAAGTGGTCGACGCAGGTATCCTGCCGGACGACTTGCCCACCACCCGGACCCGCTTGGGCCAGCTGTCGGATGTTGATCTGATCCTGTCCACTGGTGGTGTATCGGTCGGGGAGGCTGATTTCCTGGGCGTCGTGCTGCGCGAGGAAGGTGAGCTGACACTCTGGAAGCTCGCCATCAAACCCGGGAAGCCGCTAACGGTTGGGCACTTGCGCGGCGTGCCGGTCATAGGCTTACCTGGAAACCCCGCCTCGACACTGGTGACGTTTGCGTTGCTGGCCAGGCCTTACCTGCTGCGGCGCCAAGGCGTTCAGTCTGTGGCGCCGCTCAGGTTCAAGGTGCCGGCTGGGTTCGTCTGGGCCAAAGCCGGCAGTCGGCGAGAATATCTGCGAGGCCGCATGGACAGCGGCCGGGCAATTATCTACCGGAATCAGAGCTCTGGGGTGCTGCGCAGTGCGGCCTGGGCTGAAGGTCTGGTCGAAGTGCTCGAGGGGCAGACGTTGGTCGAGGGCGACGAAGTGAGTTTCATCCCCTTGAGCGAGCTCCTGGACTAGTGGCCTGTCTCGCAAATACCTTTTTTTGACGACAGCCTTCGTGGTAACCGACGTCATCAGAGACAAACGGTATTTGTGAGGCGGAACACCACCTCTGCAGGCGGTGCACTCCCTGTTCAAATCGATGGTTGCCTCCATCGCTTTTATCGCGACAGCAGCATCACCAGTTGATCGAAGCGGCTGTTCGCGACCCAGCCCAGGAGGCCGACGATCACCGCCGCCGCACCGGCCGAATAGGCCAGTCTGTGACGGATCACCTTCACATCGGTACGGATTTCATCCATGTCTCGACGGATGTATTTAAGGTGGGTTTCCAGTTCAACGACGCGCGGTTCCAAATCAATTCCTCCAACGGGATTACTGCAACTTTTGCATTCGTTCTGAGCATCGGTCCGCTCGCCCCCGATAGGTGCGAATTGACGAGGCGACAGTTTGTATTCATGGCTATGCATGGGACGCTTCATCCCTTTGGCCACAACTGTTCGAACCACTGATCCGTCCCTTGCGGGCCGTGACGTATCCATCCATGGGTTAGCACATCCTTGTGTAATGAGTGTTTTTATCGGTCCAGCACAACAGAATGCCAAGGTGTCTCAATACGGTTGGAGGGTCAATTGAGCTGATTCGCCAAGTCTTGTAAGAAAACTCTTTGAGTGCAGAGGCATCGTTCCAGTGGGCCGACTGGCCATCCATCCGGGGGGCTTTCTCAATTAAAATTGACGCGGCGAGGGCTTTTTCAGCCGAATGCGCGGTCCCATTCCTGGAACCTTCCAATGACGGAGATAAGGGATGAGCAAGGGCAAGGCGCTATTGATTTTGCATGGCAAGCAAGCGCTCAACGAAGAGGTTCGCGCCGCTGTGATGCTCAGGCGCAAGCAGGGCTGGGACCTGGCGGTACGGGTGACCTGGGAGGCGGGCGATGCCCGGCGGTGCGTCGAAGAGGCGCTGGAGGCCGGTTATACGCGGCTGATCGCCGGCGGCGGTGACGGAACCTTGCGAGATATCGCCGAAGCGATGGCCCTCAGCGCCAGCGATGCCAGCCTGGTGCTGCTGCCCCTGGGGACTGCCAATGATTTTGCCAGGGCGGTCGGGGTCCCGCTGGAACCGGATCGAGCCCTGGATCTGCTGGACCTTGAACCGCAACCCATCGATCTGGGGGAGGTCGGTGGACGGATTTTCCTCAACATGGCCACGGGCGGTTTCGGCAGCCAGGTGACGGCGAATACTTCCGAAGACCTTAAAAAGGTGTTGGGAGGCGCTGCTTACCTGTTTACCGGACTCACGCGCTTCAGTGAATTGAGCGCGGCCTATGGTGAATTGCAGGGGCCGGGATTCAGCTGGCAGGGCGATCTGCTGGCGTTGGGCATCGGTAATGGTCGGCAGGCCGGAGGAGGCCATGAGTTGTGTCCGCAGGCATTGGTCGATGACGGATTGCTGGACATCAGTATCCTGCCGGCGCCCCAGGAAGTGGTCGGCACGCTGAAAGACTTGCTGGCCGGTGGCCTGGGTATCGACAACATGTTCGTGCGTGCACGCTTGCCATGGGTGGAGATCAAGGTGGCCCAGGGTCTGGATATCAATCTGGATGGCGAGCCCTTGCAGGTCGACAGCCTGCGGTTCACGGTGCGTCCGAAAGCGCTGCGAGTACACCTGCCACCTGATTCGCCCTTGCTGGTTGCCTCTCCGGCGCTCAATCGTCCAGGCTGATGATTTGCTCGCGCACGGCGAAAAGTACCAGCCCGGCCACGTCATGGATCTGCAGGCGCTTCATGATCTGGGCCCGGTGGGTTTCTACGGTCTTGATGCTCAGGCTCAGGCCATTGGCAATTTCGCGAGTGGATTTGCCCCGCACGATCAGTCGCAGTATTTCCAGCTGGCGTGCCGTCAGATTGTGGGTCTGGACAGGGGAGGGTTGATGTTTCTGCTGGGTGCGGGTCAAGGCCTGGTTGATCACTGTATGAGCGATGGCTGGGCTCAGGTAGTGTTCATCGTTACGTAGTGCGTTCAGGGCGTGCTCCAGCTCGGTGGCCGTCGTGTCCTTGAGCAGATACCCATGGGCACCGGATTCAAGCGCCTGCATGATCAGCGCCGGGTCGGTGTGCATCGACAGGATCAGTACCTTGCTGCGTGGCCGTACCTGCTTGAGTTCGCGCAGGGCGTCCAGGCCGCTGGTGTTCTTCATGGTGATGTCCAGCAACACGATATCGGGGTCCAGTCGTTCGACCAAGGCCCGCAGTTGTGCACCGTCACTGGCTTCACCGATGACGGCATAGCCGGGCAGATCCGTTATCAGTGCGCGCACGCCGGCGCGGATCAGTGAGTGGTCATCTACCAGGAGCAAATTACAAGTCAATGGAGAACCTTATTCTTGTTGGCCCGTGCCAGGGCGCGAGGAGCCCAGGGGAAACGGGCTTCGATATGCGTGCCCTTGCCAGCTTCACTGATGACTTTCAATGTGCCGCCCAACTGCTCGACTCGCTCTGACATGCCGGCCATGCCGCGTTGACCTTCGCGAGCGGGATGGGGCGCCGGGACGAACCCATGACCGTCATCGTGGATCAGCAGCAACAGGCCTTCGGGCAGGCGTTGCAGGCGCACCAGCAGATTGTGCGCTTGAGCATGGCGCAGGACGTTGGTGACCGCTTCCTGGGTGATTCGAAAGGCGGCGACCGTCATTTCCTCCGGGATACCCGTCATGCGCTGCTGGCAGTCGAGGCTCCATTTAACCGGGGTGTTGGCCAATGTCTTGAGCAAGTGCGCGCGCAGGCTGGCTTCAAGTCCGAGGCTGGTCAACTGCCGGGGGTTGAGAATGGCCGATACGTCGCGGACTTTGTCGAGGGTCTCATCCAGGGTTTCGCAGAGGATCGAGCACTGCGCTTGCAATTCGTCCGGCAGCCGGCGCTTGAGCCATTCGCTCTGCAGTTTCGCTGCCGTCAGTAGCTGGCCGATGTCGTCATGCAATTCGCGACTGAGCCGATGGCGTTCGTTTTCCTGGACTTCGAGCAGCCGCTCGGCCAACTCCTGAGGTTGCAGCTTGATGGATTTTCGCGACGACTGGTACTGGATCAAGACACAGACCAGGGCCGCGATATCCAACACCAGCAAGGCCAATGGCAATGTCTGGGCAAACAGATAGATCAGCAGGCAGCCAAGGGTCGAGCAGACGCACAGAAATAGTGTGAACCGGCGGGCGTTTTCTTGGGAGGGTGGCCAGGTGATGAATGAATTGAGGCTGGCGTGCATGACGGATGGAGCCACTGAATGTTCGCTGCGGGCGAGCCGGTCAGCACAGGGGACGGCCCGGGTCGGTAAATGGTTCAGGTCGAGGCTGGCTTCAGATTGATGGCATTTCCTGCTGCTGTTTCGAAGCGCCCGACGCGAGACATAGTACCACTTCATCCATGGTTGGTCGCGCTCGGCATGGCGGTGTGAAAGCGCCGTGGAGCAGACGCGTCGAGCTGCGCCGGCATCATTGGTATCACGCTTGTTTCTGGGAATAGGAAAGCAGGCTCAGGGGACGTGCCGCAGGCAATACCTCGCAGGGGCGCTGGCCCACCTGGAGCGCAAAGGCTTCGATCAACGAGGCCTGTTCGCTGTTGTCCAGGCTGAGCTGGCCGGTAGTGGGGTCGACGAGTTCAAGTTGCCATGCCATCAGCGTGAAGCAGTCCTTCAACGCCTCCAGGGCCTGATCATGCAATTCCATGTGGTTTTGCGCGTGGCTGAGCAAGCCATGGATATGCAGCGAAAACTCCGAAACGGCTTCCAGTGCCAAGGCGTTTGCCTTGTTTGCCAATTTCAGCAGGGAGCTGAGCATGCAATCGATCGCATCCTTGTCGTTACTGATCAATTGCAGGTGGCTCAGGCATTCCTCCGACTTGGCCAAAAGGGTCTCGGCCTCGGTCAGGAATTCTGGAAAGCGCTGGATCCAGTTCTTACGATCGTTCGGCATGCTTATCTCCACAACATCATGTCAGGCGAAAGGAAACCGCTTGTGGCGAGCGACGGGACCGGTCGGCAACGAGCGGACTTGCGTCGTTGCACCCTTGGCTGGGGTCCTGCGGTCGCGCACAAAGGCCTGACTCCGTTCAGCAATGAGAATGGCGTCACATTAATGGCTATTGGATATCGGGAATATCAGGTTAGACCTGATTGTGCCTAGGGGAATCCCTTAGGCAGGGGAACCTTTTACGCAAAACGAAGTCGCGCAGCGGGTGAATAAAGCGGGATGAGAAGGTGAGGGCAGTAAAACATGATGTTAAGGTGATATCAATCCTCTACGCAGCTATTTCAGGTCAGGGTCAAGATCCGCGTTGGGCGGCCGATAGCTGTTCTATTGGATTCATCCGAATAATCCCCAGGAGTCATCGATGGCCAGCATTCTCGACACAGTAGATCAACGAACCCAGCTGGTGGGTGAGAATCGCCTGGAAATTCTCATGTTTCGCCTGGCGGGCCGGCAATTGTTCGCCATTAACGTGTTTAAGGTCCAGGAAGTGTTGCAACTGCCCAAGTTGACCCTGATGCCGCAGCGCCATCCATTTGTCTGTGGCGTGGTCAACCTGCGGGGCCAGACGTTGCCGGTGATCGACCTGTCCCAGGCTATCGGCATGCGTCCATTGGTGCCGGGGGCCAACAGCACCATTATTGTGACCGAATACAATCGTTCGGTTCAGGCGTTCCTGGTGGGAGGCGTGGACCGCATCGTCAACATGAACTGGGAAGCGATCATGCCCCCACCGGGCAGCGCCGGCCGTGAGCACTACCTGACCGCCATCAGCAAGGTGGACGATCAGTTGGTGGAAATCATCGACGTGGAAAAAGTCCTGGCTGAAATCGTGCCCTACAACGCCAAGGTTTCCCGGGACAAGCTCGAGGACCCGGTACTGGAACGTGCCCGTGGGCGCGAAGTGCTGTTGGTGGACGACTCCAAAGTCGCGCTCTCGCAACTGCGCGACACCCTCGGGCAGTTGGGCATAAAGATGCACGTTGCCGGCGACGGCTTGAAGGCCCTGAACATGCTCAAGGCCTGGGCCGATAGCGGCGAGGTGATGACCGACAAATTGTTGATGGTCTTCACTGACGCGGAAATGCCGGAAATGGACGGCTACCGCCTCACGACTGAAATCCGCAACGACCCACGGTTGCGTGGGCTCTACGTGGTACTGCACACCTCGTTGTCCGGCAGCTTCAACGACTCGATGGTCAAGAAGGTCGGCTGCGACAACTTCCTCTCCAAATTCCAGCCGGACAAACTGGTCGATGTGGTGCGCCAGCGACTGATGCTCGACTGAAGCTGATCATGGTTTGCTTCGATGGCCGGCTCGTATATGGTGGCGTTTTTTCAGCACCGGGAGCTGGCCATGTTGCGTCTGAGCGCGCTGTATCGTTATCCGTTGAAATCCGGCAAGGGCCAGTCTCTGCAAGGGACTGGCCTGGACAAGCTCGGCCTGGACGGTGACCGGCGCTGGATGCTGGTGGATGAGGGCACCGGGCGATTCCTGACTCAACGGGCCGTGGCGAAGATGAGCCAGCTCTCGGCATTGTGGAACGAAACGGGTGGCTTGACCCTCAGTGCGCCGGGCTACGACAGCATTGATGTGCCGCTACCATCGGCCCGGGAAGAACAGCGCCGCGGGGTGATCATTTGGCGCGATACCCTGCGTGTTCCGGATGCCGGTGACGAGGCGGCGGCCTGGGTCAGCGAATTCATCGGCAACGCCACCCGCCTGGTGCATGTGCCGGTAGAGTTGGCACGCACCACGGCGGCTGGTTATGGCAAGGATGACGACAAGGTTGCCTTCGCTGACGGATTCCCGTTGTTGCTGATCGGCCAGGCCTCGCTGCAGGATCTGTCGAATCGGGTCGGTCGCCCGCTGGAGATGTTGCGTTTTCGACCCAACCTGGTGATCGAAGGCAGCCAGGCGTTTGCCGAGGATGGGTGGAAGCGAATCCGCATCGGCGATGTGGAATTGCGGATAGTCAAACCCTGCTCGCGTTGCATCATGACCACGGTAGACCCACAGACCGGCGAACGCGATCCGGGCCGTGAGCCTTTCGCCACCTTGCAGCAGTATCGTTCGACACCGGATGGCCCGATGTTCGGTCAGAATCTGGTCAATGACAGTAATGGCCGGCTTGAAGTCGGCATGCCGGTTGAAGTGCTCGAATAAAGCTTGCGCGGCGCCTGTGGCGAAGAGATGAATCCCCTCGCCACAGCTGTTCGCGACTCAGCTGCGGTATTCACACAGGTAGGCCGTGTCGACCGCGACCTTGAGTTGGAACTTGCTGTCGGCAGGTACATTGAAGCGGCTGCCAGCCGCGAAGGTTTCCCATTCGGTGCTGCCGGGCAGTTTCACGGTCAGGGCACCGGATACGACGTGCATGATTTCCCGCTGGGCCGTGCCGAATTCGTATTCACCCGGAGCCATGACGCCGATGGTCGCAGGGCCTTCGGCCGTACCGAAAGCGATCGACTTGACGGTGCCGTCGAAGTACTCGTTGACTTTGAACATGGGCGATTCCTCGAAAAAAGGGCTGAAAAAGGCCGGCCAGTATGCACAAGGCTTCAACACTCGTCATCTGCGCGGGGGCAGTTCAATCCGCCAGCACCAGGGGCAATAACCTTGCCGTGTTGCGCGCATCTTCCAGGGCGCGGTGCTGTTGACCGGAAAATTGCAGGCCGGCCAGTTGCAACGCCCCGTTAAGCCCCAGCGGCCGTTCGAGTCGACGGGTCTTGGCGAAGCGTTGCTTGAGGTTCATGTGGGGCACGCGGGCGAGAACACTGTCTAACTGATGTTGATGCCATTCCTGGAGCAACTGCTTGCGGTCATAGTCGCCCCAACTGACCCATCCTCCCAGGTTCGCGTGGTAGGGCGCCAGCCAGCGTTCGAACGCTGGCCAGACCTCGGAGATGGTCGCTGCGCTGTCGATATTGGCTTGGGTAATGTGCGTCAGCTCGCGGCAGAAGGGCGTGAGCAGCGGTCGTCGCAGGGGCCGCACGAAACGCTGGAAGTGATCCAGCTCACGCCCGTCACGGTTCACCAGCGTGGCGCCAATCTCGATAATTTCCATTTCGGCTACCGGCCAGCCACCTTCATCGGTGGTGGCCTCCAGATCAATCACCAGCCATTGAGGCATCACGAGGTTCCCGGTATTGGCGTGCAGATGGTTTTGAGCGTAGTCAAATGCGCTACATTCGCCTAGTGTCCTGTTTCGCAAAAAAGAACAGTATTTGTGATACAGGACACTAGTGTCCTGTACGGTTGATTCGTGCACTCAACTTCTGTCCGAGCGCTTGCCTGGCTGGTCCGCCCAGCTTAAATTGCCGGCGCCAATGACGACTGCAGGAGAGAATGGGTGGACGAGCGAAAAGCCCTGGCGGTGATGCATGAACTGGTTGGCCTAGGACAATTGACCGACCCGGACAGTGCTCGCGGCAAACTGCTCCAGACCGCCGCCCACCTGTTTCGCAACAAGGGCTTCGAACGCACTACGGTGCGCGACCTGGCGAGCGCCGTGGGCATTCAATCCGGCAGTATTTTCCACCACTTCAAAAGCAAGGACGAGATCCTGCGGGCAGTGATGGAAGAAACCATCCGCTACAACACCGCCTTGATGCGTGCGGCACTGGCCGAGGCGCGCGGCGTGCGTGAGCGAGTACTCGCGCTGATCCGCTGCGAGTTGCAGTCGATCATGGGCGGCACCGGCGAGGCGATGGCGGTATTGGTCTATGAGTGGCGCTCGCTATCCCTGGACGGGCAACGGCAGGTGCTGGCCTTGCGGGATATTTATGAAGACTTGTGGCTCGAGGTATTGGGTCAGGCCAAGGATGCCGGGTATATTCGCGGGGACGTGTTCATTACCCGGCGTTTTCTCACGGGCGCGTTGTCCTGGACCACCACCTGGTTTCGCGCCGAAGGCTGCCTGAGCCTCGATCAACTGGCCGAGCAAGCGTTGATACTGGTGCTTGAAGAAAAACAATAGTGAAGCGGCCCGTTAAGTGGCCGCGGAGCTGGCTAAGTGGCTGAAACCGCCTAGCTTGAATATATGGATTGACTTTTGGGGAGTGGTGCCTTGACGTTTTCGCCGAAGGGGATGATCCCGCGTGCTTTGCTGGCTGCACTGGCTGTTTTCCTGGTGGTGCCAGCCTCGGCGGCGCAACTGGTCAGGATCGGGGCCGCGCATTTTCCTCCCTATACCGTGCGCCCTGAAAACGGCGCCGACACCGGCCTGTTGCCGCAGTTGGTCGAAGCCCTGAATCACTCCCAGACCGACTATCAATTCGAGCTGGTACCGACATCTATTCCACGCCGTTTCAACGATTTCAAGCAAGGCCGGGTCGATATGGCGATCTTCGAGAACCCCGACTGGGGCTGGAAAGATGTGCCTCATACCGCAGTGGACATGGGGTTGGAAGATGCGGAAGTTTTCGTTACCCAACGTCAGCCGGATCGCCAGCAGAGTTACTTCAGCGACCTCAGGGGAAAGCGCGTGGCGTTGTTCAGCGGCTATCACTATGCCTTTGCCGAGTTCAACGCCGACCCCAAGTTCCTGATGGGCCAGTACAACGCTACGCTGACGTACTCCCACGACAGTAATCTGCTGATGGTCTTGCGCGGGCGGGCGGACATCGCCCTGGTGACCCGTTCATACCTGAACGACTACATACTGCGCAACCCTGAGGTAGGGCCGCAGCTGCTGGTGTCCGAACGTATCGACCAGGTTTACCACCACTATGCCCTGATCCGGCCGCAGGCGCCGATTACCAGTGAAACGTTTGGACAATTGCTGCAGAAACTACGGGATAACGGCCAACTGCTGGCGATTTTCAAACCTTACCAGATTGAACTGGTGCCGCCGCACGCTCATTGACCGCAGGCCCAGGGTTTCCTTGTCCACTTCCCGCACAGCCCATCAGGCCGGCGAATCGGAGCGATAAGCCGAGCAGCATTTTTCAGGCTGGTTGAAGAAGACTTCACCGGGTCCAAACGCGCCGATTTTCTGGAAAGTGTCATTGACCGCATCCATCAAGCCGAACTGTTCCTGGGTCTGCGTGTGACTGCACGCGGCCAGCAGCGCTTCAAAAAAGAGCAGTTTTGCTTTGGCCCTTTGCCCGGATGCCCGGTCTGTGTTGATGGCTTTCGGCTTCAGGAGGTCAATCTGTTCTCGAGCGAAAGCTTCAAGCTCGACTTGAGTCATGGCTGTTACTCCACCGACTGTTGTGAAATCTCACGCTATCGCCGGCAAGCGGCTCGGTCTACTGTCAGACCTGACAGGTACCTGTCCCACATGGATGGCCCCGGCGATTGACGGCTTGCCATAGGGCACGTCAGTCTGGCCGGGTTTTTTCATACGCAAACAAGGAGGTCATCGATGCCCTTTGCAACCCTTGACGGACAACCGCTTCATTACCTGGACCAGGGCCATGGCCCGGTGGTGGTGCTGGGCAGCAGCTATTTGTGGGACCACGGCATGTGGGCGCCGCAGATCGAGGCATTGTCACGCCATTACCGGGTGATTGCCCCGGACCTGTGGGGCCACGGTCAATCCGGGCGTTTGCCCGAGGGCATGTCCTCTCTGGACGACCTGGCCCGCCAGGTCCTGGGGTTGATGGATCACCTGGACATCGATCGCTTCAGTCTGGTGGGGCTTTCGGTAGGCGGGATGTGGGGGACACGGCTGGCGTTGATGGCCCCGAAACGGCTCCAGGCGCTGGTGTTGATGGACACCTATGTGGGCGTCGAGCCAGAGCCGACGCGCCTGTATTATTTCTCGCTGTTCGACAAGATCGAAGCCGGCGGCAGCATTCCCGAGCCGTTGCTGGACATTGTCGTGCCGATCTTCTTCCGGCCAGGCATCGATCCGCAATCGCCGCTGTACCGGCAGTTCCGCGCAACACTGGCCGCGCTGCCGGCTGATCGCCTGCGTGACAGCATCGTGCCGTTGGGGCGAATCATTTTCGGCCGCGACGATATCCTGCCGCGCCTGGGTGAGCTGGATGCTGGCAGCACCTGGGTGATGTGCGGTGACCAGGACAAGCCACGACCACCTTCCGAGTCTCTGGAGATGGCCAGGTTGATCGGTTGTCCCCATATGCTGATCCCGGAGGCAGGGCACATTTCCAACCTGGAGAATCCTGGGTTCGTTACCGAAGCATTGCTTGAGTTCTTGCGTAGCTGACCCACTGCAATCGCGAGCAGGCCCGCTCCTGCATTGACCTGTCAACACCGGGCCATTGCGGGAGCGGGCTTGCTCGCGAAGACGGCGGTACAGTCAACATCCTTGTCGACTGATCCATTGCTTTCGCGAGCGAGCCCGCTCCCACAACGATATCCAGGGAGCGGTTATTTCGGCCCGAGGATCTTCACCAGTTTGTCCGGCGAAGGGGCGCCTTGTTGCTGTTGCAGCTCGCCTTTGTCATCCAGGTAGAAAATCGCCGGGGTGGCGGACAGCTCCAGTTCGTCCATCAACTGCTGGTTGGCATCGAGCTTGGCCTGGATGGCGGGCGGTATGTCCTTGAGGGGCTTGAGCGTGCTGCCCTTGCCGGATTTTTCATGGTCCTCCAGGGCTTTTTGCGGGTCCTTGGCCGCCAGCAACGCGGCGGATTTCCCGGGGCTGTCTTCGCGGATGATGCCCACCATGATGTGGCGCAACTGCACCTTGCCGGCCTTGACCCATGGCCGCGCCTGTTCCCAGAACATGTTGCAGTAGGGGCAATTGGGGTCGCTGAACAGGTACACGGTACGCGGTGCATCCTTGCTGCCGTCGGCGATCCAGTTGCTCGCCTCCATTTTTGCCCATATTTCCTTCGCCATCGGTGCGTAGACCAGTTTCTGCAGCGGCTCGGCGCTCAAGTCCTTGCCGTCGGCGTCGTACAGGTTGCCGAGCAGGACGTGCTGGCCGTCCGGGGTCAGGTACAGCGCCATGCCGCGGTTCTGGTATTGCGCCGCGTAACCGCGTAGCCCGTCCGGTGCCTCGAAAGTACCGACGATCTTCGCGCCCTTGGCTTCGATTTTCTTGATGGCTGCCGGCAGTTCTTCGGCCTGTAGCAGCGGCGCTTGCAACAGCGCCGTGGCGACGGCCAGCGTCAGCATGTGGCGGAGGCGGGGCATGGCGGTTTCCTTGTGACGGGGTGGGGCGCCGTGGTTGAACCCGGCGTTTCGAAATTTTCCAGGGCGCGGGCCAGGCTTGCTTCCGACAGTTCCCCCAGGTGACTGCCCAGCAGGCGGCCGTCGGCGCTGTAGAACAGCGTCGTCGGCAGCGCCATGGAGCCTACGGCCTGGCCAAGGCGACCACTGCCGTCGAACAAGACATTGTCCAGGCTAAGGCCCTGGGTGGCGAGGTAAGTGCTGACGCTCTGCATGCTTTCGGCCTGGTTGACGAACAGGAACGTCAGATCCGGACGCTGCTGCTGGGCTTCTTCCAGTACCGGCATTTCACGCCGGCAGGGCGGGCACCAGGTGGCCCAGAGATTGATCACCAGGGGGCCGCCCTGGTAATCGGTGAGTTTCACGGTCTGTCCGCTGGCGTCGCGCAGGTCGATGTCCGGCAACCGGGTGCCCTGTTCATAAATCGTCAGCGCCATCGTCGCGATCAGCCAGAACAGCAGGCCGCTGCCGACGCCGAACCCCAGTGGCCGGCGCAGGGCCGGTCGACGTCGAGCCCACAGCAAGGTCCCGATGACCAGCGCCACGATGCCAGGCCAGGCCAGGAAGCCGCCGTCGCGCAAGTCGACGATCTGCCACGGGTCGTCCTGGTAATGGCTCCAATAGGCGATGACAAAGCTGATCCGTGCGGCCAGGAGTCCCACCAGAAAGAGTACGAACAGCACCGACTCGGGGTTCTCGCCACCGCGCTTGGCTACCCGCCAGCCTACGAAGGTCGCCAGCGCCAGGGCACTGATCAGCAGCAGGTGGTTAAGGGCGATAGCAAAGGTACCGAGGGTGAATGTCAGCATCAGTTTGCTTCCCGGGTACTGTTCCAGCGCTCCAGGAAGCCCTTGGCATCGACCTCCCCGGTGATGCGCCGGCTGCGGCGCTCTTCACCGTCGGCGCCGATCCACAGCAGGCTCGGCGGCCCGGGTACCTGGTAACGGTTCAGCAGTTCGCGGCTGGCGGCATTGTCAGCGGTCACGTCGAGGCGCAGCAGGCGGACGTCCTTCAAGGCGTTCAGCACTTCGGCGCGGCCGAACACCTGTTTCTCCATGATTTTGCAGGAGACGCACCAGTCGGCGTAATAATCCACGAGCACCCACTGGCCCTGGGATTTGGCCGCGTCCAGCTCCCGTTGCAGAGCAGCAGGCTCGCGGATCGTGACGAAGGCGTCGTGGGCGCTGACGGTCGCGCCGCTCTGGGTGCCGGTGTAGACCTTCAGGGGTTGGAAGAAATCATCGCTACCACCGGCAGCACCCACCAGCAGCGCACTGCCCCATAGGCCAAACAGTAATGACGCGCTGCCGCAGGCATAGGCCATGCGGCCGAACCCTTCGGTCTGGCGCCAGGCGCTGTAGGCGGCGATCAACAACAGCACGCCCCACAGTCCGATCCACAGCGAGCCGTCGATGACCGGACGGATCATCAGCAGCGCGGTACCCAGGAACAGGAAGCCGAACACGCCCTTGACCAAATCCATCCAGGCGCCGGGCTTGGGCAGGAAACGGTTGCCCACGGTCACCAGCAGCAATAGCGGCAAGCCGATGCCGACGCCCATGGCAAACAGGATCAGGCCACCGTGCAGCGCGTTACCACTCTGGGCGATGTACAGTAGCGCGCCGGCCAGCGGAGCGGTCATGCATGGGCCTACCAGCAGGCCGGACAATGCGCCGAGAATCCCGGCGCCCACCAGGCTGCCGCCGCGGCGCTGACGCCCGGCATTCTCCAGGCGGTCGCGCAAGGCGGCCGGCAGTTGCAGTTCGAAGAAACCGAACATGGGCAGCGCCAACACCACGAACACCGCGGCGAAGGTACCGAGTAACCACGGCTGTTGCAGCAAGGCCTGGAGGTTGGCGCCCAACAACGCGGCAAGCACACCCATGGCGGCGTACACCAGGGCCATGCTGATCACATAGCTGCCCGCCAAAGTCAGACCGCGCCGAGGCCCGGCACCGCTGCCCACCACCAGGCCGGCGAGGATCGGCAGCATCGGCAGGGAACACGGCGTAAACGCCAGCAACAGTCCCAGGCTGAAGAATACCAGCAGGCTCCAACCCAAGGCCCGTCGCTGCAGACCGCTGGCCAGGGCCTGGTCCGGCGCTTCGCCCTTGGCCGTCGCAGCGCTACTGCCGCCCAGGTCGACCACCTGGGTCTGGGGTGGATAGCACAGCCCAGCATCGGCACAGCCCTGGAAACCCACTTTGATCTTGCCGGTGGCGCCTGCCGGAATCTTCAGCTCCAGTGCCTGGCGATAGACTTGTTGGTCGCCGAAAAACTCATCGCTGTGGGCTTCTCCCGCCGGGAGCTTCGGTTTCTGCGCGTCGGCCAGGCCGTCGAATCTGAGTCGCTGCTGATACAGGTAGTACCCATCGGCAATCTGCCAGAAGAGCTGGGTCTCACCGGAGTCGAGGCGTTCCGAAGTAAACACGAAGGCCTTTTCCACCGGCAGGAAATCGGGTTTGGTTTCGAAGGGATTGGCGGCCTGGGCCAGGCTCGAAATCAGCAGCAGCCACAGCAAAAACAATCGACGCATGGATAAAGCCTTAGAACGGAGCAAGTGGAAAGCACGATGGCGGCCGGCGATTAACCGTCGATTAAACGGCGAGGGCCGATGGCGCAATGATCGCCCATGTTTGCCGCACTCGTCGCATAATGTCGGCTTAATCGGCCGGCGGCCTAATGTACCTTTTTCCACGAGGCTTACCATGCGCGTACTGGTGTGCGAAGACGATGAACTGATCGCCAGCGGGATCGTCGCCGGTCTTACGGCCCAGGGCCTGACTGTCGAGCATGTGGGGTCGGCCTCGGCGGCGCGTGCGATGATCGGCGTGGCCGAGTTCGATGTCATGGTGCTGGACCTGGGGTTGCCCGATGAGGACGGCCTTAAACTGCTCAAGCAATTGCGCCAGCAAGGGCTGGAGATTCCGGTGCTGATCCTCACCGCGCGGGATTCTGTGACCGATCGGGTCGACGGTCTGCAAGCGGGTGCCGATGACTATCTGCTCAAGCCCTTCGACCTGCGCGAACTGGCGGCGCGCCTGCACACCCTGCTGCGACGCGTGGCCGGTCGAAGCGTCAATCTGATCGAGCACGGTCGCTTGACTTACGACCCCAGCAGCCGTGAAACCCTCCTGGATGGCCAGCCAGTGGATTTATCGCGGCGCGAGCAATCACTGTTGCAGGCACTGTTGCACAGCCGTGGCCGGGTGCTGTCCACCGAGCAGCTCAAGGACAGCGTGTACGGTTTCAATGACGAACTGGAAAGCAACGCCCTGAACGTTCATATCCATCACCTGCGGCGCAAGCTCGGCAACGGGATTGTCGAGACGGTGCGCGGGCTGGGTTATCGCCTGGGGCCGGCCGATGGCGGAGAACCTTCCAAGTGATGAGCCTGCGATTGCGCCTGAGCCTGACCCTTGGCGCGGCGTTCACCCTGATCTGGGCCCTGGCGGCGGCATGGATGCTCAGCGATCTGCGCAACCAGATGATGTTTTCCCTCGACCAGCGCCTGGTGGCGTCGGCGCGGATGGTCGCCGGCCTGCTGGAGCAGTTGCCGGCGCTGCCCAGCAAGGGCGAGGGCACGCATTTCAGCGCCGAGCAGTTGAGCATTCCCGGTGGCATGGCCTGCCAGGTCAGTTCCTTGCGGGGCGAAATCCTCGCCCGTAGCCACGGCACCCCGGAACAGGTCCTGGAAGCCGAGAAGATGGGTTTTCACGATCAGATGATCGACGGCGCGCCCTGGCGTAGCTTCACCCTGGCCCGTGGCGATGTGCGCATTACCACCGCCGACCGCCAGATCGAGCGGGAAGCGCTCAATATGTCGATTCTGCTGGCGGCCTCGGTGCCGGTGGGGGTAGCGTTGCTCGGCTGCCTGTGCCTGCTGTGGCTGGGTATCGGCCAGGGCCTGGCGCCGCTCAATCGCATGCGCGATGCGCTGATGCGGCGCAATGCCGACTCCCTGGAGCCCTTGCAGATCCATCCGTTGCCCAGTGAGCTGCGCCCTTTGCTGGAAACCCAGAATCAGCTGTTCCAGCGTATCGGCAAGACCATCGAGCGCGAGCGCAGGCTGACCGGCGATGCGGCCCATGAACTGCGCAGCCCCTTGACGGCCATCAAGACTCATCTGCAAGTGGCGCGCATGACCGAGGGCGTCGCGCGCGACCAGTCCCTGGCTCGGGCCGAGGAGGGCGCCGACCGGCTGCATCGCACCCTCGAGCAGTTGCTACTGCTGGCCCGGGTGGAGGGTAGCCTGTCTTTTGACGATGGGGTGCAGTGCAATGCCGAGCAGGTCGCACGGCTGGCGATCCAGGATGCGTCCAGTGGCGAGCCCGGGCGAATCAGGCTGCAGGTCTCTCCTGGGGTTTGCGATGCGCCGGTGCAGATGCCGGCGGTGCTTTCCATTGCTGCGTTGCGCAACCTTCTGGATAACGCGCTGCGTCATACTCCGGAGAATACCGTGGTGGAACTGAGCCTGGAGATGATTGGCCAGCGGGTGCGTTTCCAGGTTCGCGACCATGGCCCCGGCATTGCCGCCGACGATATCCAGCACCTGACCCAGCGCTTCTGGCGCAACGGTCAGAGCACCGGCTGCGGCCTGGGGTTGGCGATCGTCCAGGCCATTGTCCAGCGATGCGGTTGCAGTCTGCATTTCGACAGCCGTCCGGACGGGCTGCGGGTGGAATTGACGATGCCGGTACAGGCGCAGGTTCGCTAGTGTGGTATTTCTGAACCACCACTCTAGCTGACTGCTCGAAGCTTCCTGCAATCATTCCCATTGGCGCACCCGGCTTATCCGGGTCTATGTTTTTTCAGCTCGACTCAAGGACTGAGGAAAACAGCGACAATGGACACCTTCATCGAAATCAGCACGGCCGCGCCCGACGATGCCGGCATCATCAGCCGGATCGCCGAGCGCTCCATCCGGGTCGGTTGTGCCGCAGAGCACCGTAACGACCCGCGCGTCGTAGCCGCCTGGATCCGTACCAATGCCACCGCGCGTATCCGTCTCTGGTTGCTCGACCCGCGGTTGCGCCTGACCCTGGCGCGTCTGCATGGGCGGCCGGTGGGCGTTGCGATGGCTTCGGTCAGTGGTCGGATCGCATTCTGCTATGTGCAGCCGGAGTGGTTTCGGCGCGGGGCCGGGCGGGCGCTGGTGCAGGACATCGAGGCGTGGTTGCATGGCCGCGGGCTCGCCCAGGTACGCCTGAACAGCACGGGTACCAGTCATGGGTTCTATCGCCGCCTGGGGTTTGAGCAAAGCGCCAAGGCCTGTGCCATCGGCGGTATTGCGGCCATTGCGATGCACAAGTCGCTGGGCGATTGATTCAAAAAACCCACAAAACCCTTGTGGGAGCGGGCTTGCTCGCGAAGGCGGTGGCACAGTCAGTATTGATGTTGTCTGGTGCACCGCTTTCGCGAGCAAGCCCGCCCCCACAGGTGAAGTGTCCGCGGCTACTTGAACCGTCGCTCCACGCCCTTCTCTACCAGAATCTTCGCCGAAATCTCCTCCACGGAAAAATGCGTGGAGTTGATGTGGGGGATATTCTCCCGCCGGAACAGGTTTTCCACCTCGCGCACTTCGAACTCACACTGGGCATAGCTTGAGTAGCGGCTGTTGGGCTTGCGCTCGTTGCGGATCGCGGTAAGGCGATCCGGGTCAATGGTCAGGCCGAACAGCTTGTGCTGGTGGGCGCGCAGGGCGCTGGGCAGTTGCAGGCGCTCCATGTCTTCTTCTGTCAGCGGATAGTTGGCCGCACGGATGCCGAACTGCATCGCCATGTACAGACACGTCGGTGTCTTACCACAACGCGACACCCCCACTAGGATCAGGTCGGCCTTGTCGTAATAATGCGTGCGGGCGCCGTCATCGTTGTCCAGCGCGAAATTGACCGCCTCGATCCGCTCCATGTAATTGGAGTTGTGGCCGATGGAGTGGGATTTGCCGACCGAGTAGGACGAATGCTCGCTCAGTTCCTGCTCCAGGGGCGCCAGGAAGGTAGAAAAAATGTCGATCATGAAACCATTGGACGTTGCGAGAATCTCACGGATGTCCTGATTGACGATGGTATCGAAGATGATCGGGCGAAAACCGTCGGTTTCGGCGGCTTTATTGATTTGCTGTACCATCGCCCGCGCCTTGTCGACGCTGTCGATGTACGGACGTGTCAGCTTGGTGAAGGTAATGTTTTCGAACTGCGCCAGCAGGCTTTGGCCCAGGGTTTCGGCGGTGATGCCGGTACCATCGGAGATAAAGAAAGCAGATCGTTTCATTTGCACCTTGGGCCTTAAGCTAATAGCGTTTCTTGGATATGATAGGCGCGATTTGCCGGCCGCCAATGGCCAGCATTCTCACTTATTTTCCAGGTCCAGGCCATATCGCCGGCCAACGCTCCCCAGGAGTTGCCGGTGCCTTGAGCTTTTCCAACACAGTCAGTGGAGAGATCACCTTGGTAGAGTACGTAGTTTCCCTCGATAAGCTCGGCGTCCATGATGTGGAGCATGTGGGGGGCAAGAACGCATCCCTGGGCGAGATGATCAGTAACCTCGCCGGTGCCGGCGTATCGGTGCCGGGTGGCTTTGCCACGACAGCTCAGGCTTATCGTGATTTCCTGGAACTGAGCGGCCTGAACAAACAGATCCACGATGCGCTCGATGCCCTGGACGTCGATGACGTCAATGCCCTGGCCAAGACCGGTGCCCAGATCCGCCAATGGATCATGGAAGCCGAATTCCCGGAGCAACTGAACAGCGAAATCCGCAGCGCTTTCGCCAAGCTGTCCGAAGGCAACCCCGACATTGCTGTCGCCGTGCGTTCCTCGGCCACCGCCGAAGACTTGCCGGATGCCTCCTTCGCCGGCCAGCAGGAAACCTTCCTGAACATCCGTGGCGTGGAAAACGTCATCCGCGCCGCCAAGGAAGTCTTCGCCTCCCTTTTCAATGACCGTGCCATTTCCTACCGCGTGCACCAGGGCTTCGACCACAAGCTGGTCGCCCTGTCCGCAGGCGTGCAGCGCATGGTCCGTTCCGAAACCGGCACCGCCGGCGTGATGTTCACCCTCGACACCGAGTCGGGCTTCCGTGACGTGGTGTTCATCACCGGCGCCTACGGCCTGGGTGAAACCGTCGTCCAGGGCGCGGTGAACCCGGATGAGTTCTACGTCCATAAAGGCACCTTGCAAGCCGGTCGCCCTGCCATCCTGCGCCGTAACCTGGGCAGCAAGGCCATCAAGATGATCTACGGCGACGAAGCCAAGGCCGGTCGTTCGGTGAAAACCGTCGATGTGGACAAGGCCGAGCGCGCCCGTTTCTGCCTGACCGACGCCGAAGTCAGCGAGCTGGCCAAGCAAGCCATGATCATCGAGCAACACTACAAGTGCCCGATGGACATCGAATGGGCCAAGGACGGTGACGACGGCAAGCTGTACATCGTGCAGGCCCGCCCGGAAACCGTGAAGAGCCGCACCCAGGCCAACGTCATGGAGCGCTACCTGCTCAAGGAAACCGGCACCGTGCTGGTGGAAGGTCGTGCCATCGGTCAGCGCATCGGCGCCGGCAAGGTGCGGATCATCAAGGACGTCTCGGAGATGGACAAGGTCCAGGCCGGTGACGTACTGGTTTCCGACATGACCGACCCGGATTGGGAGCCGGTGATGAAGCGCGCCAGCGCCATCGTCACCAACCGTGGCGGCCGTACCTGCCACGCGGCGATCATCGCCCGTGAACTGGGTATTCCGGCGGTGGTGGGTTGCGGCAACGCCACCGAGCTGCTCAAGGACGGCCAGGGCGTAACCGTTTCCTGCGCCGAGGGCGATACCGGCTACATCTTCGAAGGTGAGCTGGGCTTCGACATCAAGAAGAACTCCGTGGACGCCATGCCGGAGCTGCCGTTCAAGATCATGATGAACGTCGGCAACCCGGACCGTGCCTTCGATTTCGCGCAGTTGCCGAACGCCGGCGTGGGCCTGGCCCGCCTGGAGTTCATTATCAACCGCATGATCGGCGTGCACCCCAAGGCTTTGCTGAACTACAGCGGCTTGCCGCCAGAGATCAAGGACAGCGTCGACAAGCGCATTGCCGGCTACGACGACCCGGTCGGCTTCTATGTCGAGAAACTGGTGGAAGGTATCAGCACCCTGGCCGCGGCGTTCTATCCGAAAAAGGTCATCGTGCGCCTGTCGGACTTCAAGTCCAACGAATACGCCAACCTGATCGGCGGCAAACTCTACGAGCCGGAAGAAGAAAACCCGATGCTGGGTTTCCGCGGCGCTTCGCGCTACATCAGCGAAACGTTCCGTGACTGCTTCGAGCTCGAATGCCGCGCCCTCAAGCGCGTACGCAACGACATGGGCCTGACCAACGTCGAGATCATGGTGCCGTTCGTGCGCACCCTGGGCGAAGCGAGCCAGGTGGTCGACCTGCTGGCGGAAAACGGTCTGGCCCGTGGCGAGAACGGCTTGCGCGTGATCATGATGTGCGAACTGCCATCCAACGCGATCCTGGCGGAAGAGTTCCTCGAGTTCTTCGACGGTTTCTCCATCGGCTCCAACGACCTGACCCAGTTGACCCTAGGTCTGGACCGCGATTCCGGAATCATTGCGCACCTGTTCGACGAGCGGAACCCGGCGGTCAAGAAGCTGCTGGCCAACGCCATTGCTGCTTGCAACAAGGCTGGCAAGTACATCGGCATCTGCGGCCAGGGCCCTTCGGACCACCCGGACCTGGCCAAGTGGCTGATGGAGCAGGGCATCGAAAGCGTGTCGCTGAACCCGGACTCGGTGCTGGAAACCTGGTTCTTCCTGGCTGAGGGCCAAGGCGCGGTCTGATTGAGTGAAGGGACCCTGTGGGAGCGGGCTTGCTCGCGAAGGCGATGGAACAGTCAGCATTGATGTTGTCTGGTACACCGCTTTCGCGAGCAAGCCCGCTCCCACATGTTCTGCGGCTTGACTGGCTGAGAGGTCCCTTTTGATTGAAACAGGGCGGGCTCCTGACGGAAGCCGCCCTTTTTTGTGCAAGAGTATTATGCAAAGCAGCAGCAACCTGTTTCCTGTCGCCCTGATCAGTGCCGAGCGGCGTGGCGATCTGAGCGAAGACGTCTACCGGCTGAAACCCGGCAACAGCCCGGACCCTAGTGTCGAACTGGCTGTCACCCGCCTGGGCATGGCCGACGCCGGCCAGGTCCGCGGCGTCCCGGTGATCCTGTTGCACGGCAGCTTCTCCAACCGGCGCTTCTGGTACTCGCCCAAGGGGCTGGGCCTGGGGGCGTACCTGACGCGGTTGGGATTCGATGTATGGATTCCCGAGATGCGCGGGCATGGGCTGTCCCAGCGCAACCAGGACTATCGCAACAATCGGGTGGCCGACTACGCCCGCTACGACTTGCCGGCCATCGGCGCCTTTGTGCGCGAACAGAGCGGGCAGGTGCCGCACTGGATCGGCCATTCCCTGGGGGGCATCACCCTGGCGGCAGCCTTGGGCGGCCACTACCTGGGCGAGCCGGCCGTGGCGTCGGCGGCGTTCTTCGGCACCCAGGTCAGCCGTACCTACTGGCCGCTGAAGATTCCGCCGGTGGAGTGGAGCAGCCGCTTCATCCTCAAGCGCTTTGCTCAATTGTCCGGTTCGAGGCTCAAGCGCGGCCCCGAGGACGAGCCCATCGGCCTGGCCCTGGAAAGCATGCGTTGGTACGGCTTGTTCGGACGTTTCGGCGATGCCGAAAAGGACTGGTGGGCGGGGCTGGCCGAGGTGCAGGTGCCGGTGCTGGCCGTGAGCGCCGCCGGCGATCACCAGGACCCGACCTGGGCTTGCCGCAAGCTGTTCGAGCAGATTGGCTCCGAGCACAAGCAGTTCGTGTGCCTGGGTCGGGAACAGGGTTTCAAGGACGATTTCGGTCATGTCGAGATGCTGGTCAGCAAAGCTGCGCAGGCCGAAGTCTGGCCGCTGGTCGCGCGTTGGCTGGACGATCAGGTTGCGTTATTGCAAGCAGAGCTGCCCAGTCTGGCCGAGGCAGTCTGAGGCAAAGGCTCTGACAAGGGCATTTCGCTCTGGTCGGCTTGCGGCTAAGATATGACGCGTTAAACGGTTCCGGTCACAAACAGTTACTCATCCAGTCTGACGTTCCAGCCTTTCAGGAGTAGTTCGATGAACCATTACCTCACGCCCGACCTGTGCGATGCCTACCCGGACCTGGTACAGGTGTTGGAACCGATGTTCAGCAATTTCGGCGGCCGCGATTCGTTTGGCGGTGAAATCGTGACCATCAAGTGCTTCGAGGACAACTCCAGGGTCAAGGAGCAGGTCGAACTCAAGGGCAACGGCAAGGTATTGGTTGTCGACGGTGGAGGCTCCCTGCGGCGGGCGTTGCTAGGGGACATGCTGGCCGAGAAAGCTGCGAAAAATGGCTGGGAAGGGCTGGTGATCTACGGCTGCATCCGCGACGTGGACGTCATCGCCCAGACCGACCTCGGCGTCCAGGCCCTGGCCAGTCACCCGATGAAAACCGACCGGCGCGGTGTCGGCGAGCTCAATGTAGCGGTGACGTTTGCCGGGGTGACGTTCCGTCCGGGCGAATATGTTTATGCGGACAATAACGGCGTGATCGTCTCGCCAAGCCCGCTGAAAATGCCTGAATAAAGCGTCAAAGCCGTAAGGGATGAGGATGTTCGAGGAAGAAAACGCGCAGTGGGGGCTGGTGCATGCTCTGGTACTGGACGGAAAGGGCGGCGCACGTTCGATTGCCCGGACCGAGCTCGACGATCTGCAGTTGCAGGCCCATGAAAGCCTGTGGCTGCATTGGGATCGCAGTCATCCGCAGACCCACACCTGGCTACGCAAATCCAGCGGACTGAGCGAGTTCAACTGCGATCTGCTGCTCGAAGAGAACACCCGCCCGCGGCTGTTGCCGTTGCCTAATGCTGAGCTGCTGCTGTTTCTGCGGGGAATCAACCTCAACCCAGGTGCCGAACCGGAAGACATGGTGTCGGTGCGCATCTTTGCGTCTGCCCAGCGCATCATCTCCCTGCGCCTGCGGCCGTTGCGCGCCACCGATGAGCTGCTGGTGCAACTGACCGAGGGCAAGGGACCGAAGACCGCCTCGGAACTCATCCTTTATATGGCGCAGTACCTCACCAACAAGGTGCAGGACCTGGTGACCTGCCTGTCGGAAATCGTCGATACCGAGGAAGAAAAACTCGATACCGACGAGCGGTATACTCCCGAGCACGATGCGATTTTGCATATCCGTCGCAGGGCGGCCGGGCTGAAGCGATTCCTGGCTCCACAGCGGGATATTTTCGGGCAGATGAGCCGGCTCAAGCTGGCGTGGTTCGTTGACGATGACGGCGATTACTGGAACGAATTGAACAACAGCCTGACCCGCTATCTCGAGGAGCTGGAACTGACCCGCGAGCGCGTGGGGCTGGTGCTGGAGGCCGAAGACCGGCGTCTGTCGGTGCGCATGAACCGTACCATGTACCGCTTCGGCATCATCACCGGGATCTTCCTGCCGATGAGTTTTCTCACGGGCCTGCTGGGCATCAATGTCGGTGGTATTCCGCTCTCACAAAGCCCTTATGGCTTCCTGGTCGCCTGTCTGCTGATGGTCTGCGTGGCGCTGGGGCAGTGGTGGTTGTTCCGCCGTCTGCGCTGGGTATAACAGGTTTCATGTGACCCGACGAAATTTGATCGCGTCTTTCACAGACATTACGAGAGGTGCGTATGCACGATCCGTTTGAACAGTCTTTGCGCGACATGCTCAAGGCCTCGCCCTCCAGCCGGGACGACGATGCCTGCCTGGGGCGTGTGCTGAAAACCGCCAATCGACAGGTCGGCGCGGGCGATCTGTTCAGCCTGCTGGGCCGTTGGCTGCCCGCGCTGATGATCGCCTTGAACAACGGGTCGGCCCATGTCTCGCCGGTTTCCCGTCGTAAACCTGTTACCCGCACCGCTGATAAGGCTGATTGAATATGGAATTGAATCTCTGGACCCAGAGCCTCGTCGCGGCCATGACTGCGTTGTGGACCAAGGTGGCCAACTTCATCCCGAACCTGTTCGGTGCCCTGGTGGTGGTGCTGTTGGGGTTCGTCGTGGCCAAGTTGCTGGACACGCTGCTGTCCAAGCTGCTCGCCAAACTGGGGCTGGATCGCCTGATGGGCGGCACGGGCCTGACCAAGCTGCTGTCCCGAGGCGGCATCCAGGTACCGATCTCGACCCTGGTGGGCAAGATTGTCTACTGGTTCGTGCTGCTTATCTTTCTCGTCTCTGCGGCTGAATCCCTGGGGCTTCAGCGGGTTTCGGCCACCCTCGACATGCTTGCGTTGTACCTGCCCAAGGTGTTCGGGGCGGCTCTGGTGTTGTTGGTCGGTGTGCTGCTGGCCCAGCTGGCCAATGGGCTGGTGCGCGGCGCAGCCGAAGGTGTAGGGCTGGATTACGCCTCGGGCCTGGGGCGAATCGCCCAGGGTCTGGTGATCATCATCAGTATTTCTGTCGCGATCAGCCAGTTGGAGGTCAAGACGGACCTGCTCAACCATGTGATCGTGATCGTATTGATTACCGTTGGTCTGGCGATCGCGCTGGCAATGGGGTTGGGAAGCCGGGAAATCGCCGGCCAGATTCTCGCGGGAATCTATGTGCGTGAGCTGTATGAAGTCGGGCAACAAGTGCGGGTTGGCGAGGTCGAAGGCCAGATCGAGGAGATCGGCACGGTGAAGACCACATTGCTGACCGAGGAGGGCGAATTGGTGTCGCTCTCCAATCGGATCCTGCTGGAGCAGCATGTGAGTAGCCGCTAACCCGGCAAACTCTGCTAATGTATGCCGCCGCAAAATGCCTGCCAGCGCAGGCTGTGGCGCACATTGACCTAGACCGTCGGCCCGACTTGTTTTGAACAAACCCCAATCGCTGTCCACGCGCTATGACCCCCGTGATCTCTCTGATGAGGAGTTGGTCGCGCGCGCGCATACGGAGCTGTTCCACGTAACACGTGCTTACGAAGAGTTGATGCGCCGTTACCAACGTACATTATTTAACGTCTGTGCACGTTATCTGGGGAACGATCGCGACGCTGACGATGTCTGTCAGGAGGTGATGTTGAAGGTGCTGTATGGCCTGAAGAACTTCGAGGGGAAATCGAAGTTCAAGACATGGCTATATAGCATCACGTACAACGAATGCATCACACAGTATCGCAAGGAACGGCGAAAGCGTCGCTTGATGGACGCTTTGAGCCTTGACCCTCTCGAGGAAGCGTCCGAAGAAAAGGCGCCCAAGCCCGAGGAAAAGGGTGGACTCGATCGCTGGCTGGTTTATGTGAACCCGATCGACCGTGAAATTCTGGTGCTACGATTTGTCGCAGAACTGGAATTCCAAGAGATCGCAGACATAATGCACATGGGTTTGAGCGCGACAAAAATGCGTTACAAGCGCGCTCTCGATAAGCTGCGTGAGAAATTTGCAGGTACTGCCGAAACTTAACTTCGGCGCAAATATCTCTTACGTGTAGGCAAGTTCTGATAGACTTGCCGCCGAGTTGTCCCCCGGTTTGCGGGACTGCTTCACAATCACCAGATGGGGATTTAACGGATGAAACTGAAAAACACCTTGGGCTTTGCCATTGGTTCTCTTATTGCCGCTACTTCGTTCGGCGCGCTGGCACAAGGCCAAGGCGCAGTTGAAATCGAAGGCTTCGCCAAGAAAGAGCAATTCGACAGCGCTCGTAACTTCAAGAACAACGGCAACCTGTTCGGCGGTTCGGTTGGTTACTTCCTGACCGACGACGTTGAACTGCGTCTGGGCTACGACGAAGTGCACAACGTTCGTTCCGACGACGGTCGTAACATCAAGGGCGCCAACACTGCGCTGGACGCTCTGTACCACTTCAACAACCCAGGTGACATGCTGCGTCCGTACGTCTCGGCCGGTTTCTCCGACCAGAGCATCGGTCAGAACGGCTCCAGCGGTCGTAACCGTTCGACCTTCGCCAACGTTGGCGGCGGCGCCAAGCTGTACTTCACCGAGAACTTCTACGCTCGTGCTGGCGTTGAAGCTCAGTACAACATCGACCAGGGCGACACCGAGTGGGCTCCAAGCGTCGGTATCGGTGTGAACTTCGGTGGCGGCTCCAAGCCTGCTGCTGCTCCAGTTCCAGCTCCGGCTGAAGTCTGCTCCGACAGCGACAACGACGGCGTCTGCGACAACGTCGACAAGTGCCCTGACACCCCAGCCAACGTAACCGTTGACGCTGATGGCTGCCCGGCTGCTGCTGAAACCGTACGTGTTGAGCTGGACGTGAAATTCGACTTCGACAAGTCGGTCGTCAAGCCAAACAGCTACGGCGACATCAAGAACCTGGCTGACTTCATGAAGCAGTACCCAGAAACCACCACCACTGTTGAAGGTCACACTGACTCCGTCGGTCCTGACGCTTACAACCAGAAACTGTCCGAGCGTCGTGCAAACGCCGTTAAGCAGGTTCTGACCAACCAGTACGGTGTTGAAGCGTCCCGCATTCAGTCTGTTGGCTACGGCGAAACCCGCCCAGTTGCCGACAACGCCACTGAAGCCGGTCGTGCTATCAACCGTCGCGTAGAAGCGCAAACTGAAGCTAAGAGCAAGTAATTAGCCCATAGTTTGGGAAAAGCCCGGCTTATGCCGTAATGCTGTTCACTTAAGCATTTGAGTCCAAGCCGGGCTTTCTAGAAAATCCGATACCAGTCCTCTGGTATCGGATTTTTTATGCCCATTC
>NZ_VIUG01000010.1:0-94671 GCF_007828255.1 Pseudomonas sp. SJZ078
GTTGATAGGCAGGGTGTGTAAGCGCTGTGAGGCGTTGAGCTAACCTGTACTAATTGCCCGTGAGGCTTGACCATATAACACCCAAGCAATTTGCTGGCTCCAAGCCGAAAGGCGTCAGGGCACCAGATTGCGGTGTGTGAAGACGAAACGAACCGAAAGTTCGAAGCGCTCATCCGCAACACACAAACTATCGCATACCCATTCGCTGGAACGTGACCGCAAGGCACGCGCCGGCTACCGAATTTCTTGACGACCATAGAGCGTTGGAACCACCTGATCCCATCCCGAACTCAGAAGTGAAACGATGCATCGCCGATGGTAGTGTGGGGTTTCCCCATGTGAGAGTAGGTCATCGTCAAGATTAAATTCCGAAACCCCTATCTGCTGATGCAGGTAGGGGTTTTGTTTTGCCCGCAGGAAAAGCCTGCGAAAGCTCGAAATAAATTTGCACAGTTATTTTTGAGCTGGAGCACTAGAATAGCCCCACCTCAGTTGAGCCCGAGTTGTTTATGCCCGACCCGTTGGACCCCCATCGGCTGTCAGAACTGCCTTTAGGCGAACTGGTAGCGTGCCATGAGTGCGACCTGTTGATGCGCAAGCCTCGACTGTCCCATGGCGAGAAAGCCGAATGCCCCCGTTGTGGATATGAGCTCTACGCCCACCGGCCCAATGTTGTCGAGCGCAGTCTTGCCTTGGTCATCGCTGCCCTGTTGTTGTATGTGCCCGCCAACTTTCTACCCATCATGCAACTCAACCTGCTCGGCCAATCCTCCCAGGATACCGTGTGGAGTGGCGTACTCGGTCTGTTCGATAGCGGCATGCAGGGCATCGCGGTGGTGGTTTTCCTTTGCAGCATGGGGGTACCACTGCTCAAGCTGCTTTGTCAGTTGGCTGTATTGTTGACTATTCGCTGGAACGTCGGCCGCAGCTATGGCTTGTTGCTGTATCGCATTTATCACCACCTGCGGGATTGGGGAATGCTTGAGGTCTATCTCATGGGCGTGTTGGTGGCCATCGTCAAGTTGGCAGACATGGCCGCCATCAGCGTGGGCCTGGGGTTGGTATGTTTCATCAGTTTGTTGCTGGTCCAGGTCTGGTTGGAGGTGGTGATGTCGCCGCATCAGATCTGGCAAGCGTTATCAGGAGAGGATGCCCATGCGGGCGATTGATGCAGGCATTCTGATCTGTACCGAATGCCATGAACTGAATCGGCTGGATGCCGACGCCGACGCACAGGCTTGTACCCGCTGCGGGGCACGGATTCATCCCCGTCGCCCGAACAGCCTGATGCGCACCTGGGCGCTGCTGATCACCGCGGCAATTCTCTACATCCCGGCCAATATGCTACCGATCATGACGATCAACTCGCTGGGTCACGGTGCCCCCAGTACCATCATGGCCGGTGTCATCGAGTTGGTGCAGCACGGCATGATCCCGATTGCCGCCGTGGTATTCATCGCCAGTATCCTGGTTCCTACCTTCAAGCTGGTGGGCATTGCCTTGTTGTTGTTTTCCGTACAACGGCACCAGCCCATGTCTGCGAGGCAACGCATCCTTATGTACCGTTTCATCGAGTTCATCGGCCGTTGGTCGATGCTGGATATTTTCGTGATCGCGATTCTGGTGGCAGTGGTGAATTTCGGACGGCTTGCCAGTGTCGAAGCCGGTCTTGGCGCGATTGCCTTTGCCAGCGTAGTGATTTTGACAATGATTGCCGCAGTAACCTTCGATCCCCGACTGATTTGGGATAACACGGAGTCGGATAACGACCATGACTGATTTGCCTACCGCTAAAACCCGACCGGCCTCGAACTGGTCGGCCATCTGGGTCTTGCCGCTGATTGCCTTGATCATCGGGGGCTGGCTCGGCTGGCGGGCTTATAACGAGACCGGGATCGAGATCAGCGTGCGCTTCGAGAGCGGCGAAGGTATTCAGGTCAACAAGACCGAGGTGGTCTACAAGGGCATGCCGGTCGGCAAGGTGAAGGCCCTCACCCTGGACGACGAAGGCAGCTCGAAAGGAGTGATCGCGACCGTCGAGATGAACAAGGACGTAGAACAGTACCTCAAGACTGGAACGCGTTTCTGGCTGGTCAAGCCGAGCGTGAGCCTGGCCGGGATCACCGGTCTGGAAACCCTGGTATCGGGTAATTACGTAGCGATCAGCCCGGGTGAGGGCGAATCCACCCGCAAGTTCAAGGCTCTCGCCCAGGAGCCACCGCTGTCGGACGCCAAGCCTGGCTTGCACCTGACCATCAAGGCTGACCGGTTGGGTTCGCTGGATCGGGGCAGCCCGGTGTTCTACAAGCAGCTTCAAGTCGGGCAGGTGAAAAGCTACCAGCTATCCGAAGATCAGAACACGGTGGAGATCAAGGTCTTCATCGAACCGACCTATGCCAGCCTGGTGCGTAAACATACGCGCTTCTGGAATGCCAGCGGGATTAGCATCGATGCCAATCTCTCAGGCGTCAAAGTCCGCAGCGAATCCCTGGCAAGTATCGTTGCCGGTGGTATTGCGTTCGCCACGCCGGAGAGCCGCAAGGACAGTCCGCCCACGGACCCCAGTCTGCCGTTTCGCCTATACGAAGACTTTGACGCCGCTGCTGCCGGCATTCGTGTGAAGGTCAAGCTCAGCGACTTCGAAGGTTTGCAGGCCGGCCGTACGCCAGTGATGTACAAAGGTATCCAGGTCGGCAGCCTGAAGAACCTCAAGATTGACCCTGACCTGTCCAGCGCTACGGCCGAATTGACCATGGACCCACTGGCTGAAGACTACCTGGTAACCGGTACTCAATTCTGGGTCGTCAAGCCGTCGATTTCCCTGGCGGGGATCACCGGCCTGGAAGCGCTGGTCAAGGGTAACTACATTGCCGTACGACCCGGTGACAAGGGCGCGGCCCCCCAGCGTGAATTCGAAGCCAGGGCGAAGGCGCCGCCGCTGGACTTGCGCTCGCCCGGCCTGCATCTGGTCCTGTTGACTGAAAACCTCGGATCGCTGGAGGTCGGCAGCCCGATCCTCTACAAGCAGGTCAAGGTCGGCTCGGTACAGAGCTACCAGTTTTCCCGCAAGAAAAAGCAGTTGATCGTCGGAGTGCACATCGAGAAGGAATACGAAGGGCTGGTCAACGGCTCGACGCGGTTCTGGAACGCCAGTGGCATCACCCTCACAGGAGGTCTGACAGGGGGAATCCAGGTCAAGAGTGAGTCGCTGCAAAGTCTGATGGCTGGCGGTATCGCCTTCGAAACGCCGGTGCCCAATGTGCCGTTGAAGCGGCGTGTACCCCGCTTCCGTCTGTTCGAGAACCGCGAAGCCGCGCAACAGAACGGTACCGTGGTGACGATCAAGGTCGATCGTGCCGACGGCTTGCGCAGCGGAACGCCGATTCGTTACAAGGGGTTGGACGTAGGCAAGATTGAGGACGTCGATCTCAGTGCCGACCTGCAGTCGGTGCTGCTCACTGCTCGCATCACCGAGGTGCCGGAGCGCATCGCCCGGGTCGGCAGCCAGTTCTGGGTCGTCAAACCCGAGCTGGGGCTGATCAAGACCTCGAACCTGGAAACGCTGGTGACCGGTCAGTACCTCGAAGTGCTGCCCGCGACGAAAAATCTCGGGCCACAGAAGAGCTTCGTGGCTCTTGCCAACCCACCGGAGAGCGCCGTGCCCGAAGCCGGTTTGAGCCTGGTGCTCAGTGCTGCCCGCCGTGGTTCGTTGAAAACGGGCGTGCCGGTGACCTACCGCGAGATCACTGTGGGCAAGGTCACCGGTTATGAACTGGGTCAGACGGCGGATCGGGTGTTGATCCATATCCTGATCGAACCCAAGTACGCGCCGCTGGTACGCAGTGGTACGCGGTTCTGGAACACCAGTGGTTTCGATATGGACTTCGGATTGTTCAAGGGCGCGACGGTGCGTACCGAGTCGCTGGAGACGTTGATCCAGGGGGGCGTCGCTTTCGCGACACCGGATGGGGAGAACATGGGCAGCCCGGCGCGGCCGGAGCAGACCTTCCCGCTGTTCGAAAAGTTCGAGGACGAATGGCTGACCTGGGCGCCGAAGATCAAGCTGGGTAAATAACGGATCAGGCGGTGCCTGCTCGCGATGGCTGCGGGACAGTCGATACAAGTGCTTCAGACATTCCAATGAAAAAGGCCGCGATCCAATGGATCGCGGCCTTTTTCATTTCCCGGGACCTACCTCACACCGGGTCCAGCTCCGGCTCATCGGCCTCTACATTCTGCGTGGCCTTCACCGCATCATGGCGGCGGATGTACTTCCAGTCCGCTTCGTCGATGTAGATGCCGCTCGGGCCGCTGCCGCCTTCCAGGTCGATAGCGACACTGGCACAGACCTGCGGCTTCACACTCGCCAGGATCGGCACGAAGCCCAGTTGCAGGCTGGTTTCCAGCAGCGCCGCCTGGTTCTTTTCATCGATGTCCGCCGCTTCATCCAGGTAGTACGGCAGGCGCACGCGACCGGCCTGCTCGCGGTCCATTAAGTGCAGCAACAAATACATGTTGGTCAGCGCCTTGATGGTCATGGTGGTGCCGTTGGACGCCGCGCCATCGATGTCGGTATGGATCACCGGCTGACCGTTGACCTTGGTGATCTCGAAGGCCAGTTCGAACAGGTCCTTGAGGCCGAGCTGGTTGTGGTTCGCCGCCACCAGGCGCGCCAGATATTCCTTGGCTTCTTCGTTCTTGTTGTCCTGCTCGGCGCTCTGGCTGAGGTCGAACACCGAGAGGGTTTCGCCTTCCTCGTATTGACCGGCGCTGTGGATGATCTGGTCGATGTGCTTGAGCGCTTCCTTGTTCGGCGCCAGGACGATGCGGAAGCTCTGCAGGTTGGACACCTGGCGCTTGTTGATCTCGCGGTTGAACAACGCCAATTGGTGCTCGAGGCTGTCGTAGTCGCTGCGAATGTTGCGCAGGGTCCGGGCGATGTCAGTCACCGCCGCACGGCGAGCCTTGCCCAACGTCAGGGCTTCGTCGGTACGGTGGGCATAGGCGTTGATCAGCAGTTGCAGGCGGCGCTCCATGTCGTCTTCGCTGTCGAACTTGGCCACGCCCTTGAGGCGCACCTGGGCGTACAGCGCTTCGATCTGGCCGTCGATGCGCAACAGGCCTTGCCAGCTGTCCTGATAGTCATTGAGCAGCGGCAACAGGTTGTCCATGGAGTCATCGACCGGGTCCATGAACGGCGTGCCGAACGGCAGGTCCGTCGGCAGCAGTTGACGGCGGCGCAAGGCGTCGTCGAGAGTGCGCTGCTTGGCTTCCATATCGGCGATCTGCCGGCCCACCAGTTGCAACTTGGCGGAGAGTTGCTGGACGCGCTCGGTGAAGGCATCGCTGGAGCGCTTGAGTTCGTCCTGGGCGGCTTCCATCTGTGCCAGTTGCTCGAGTTTTTCGCCTTCCTCGGCGCTCAGGGTCTGGCTGCGACGGAAGTCTTCCAGGGCCTTTTGCGCGTCCAGCACCTGCTGGTACAGCGCTTCGGTCTGGGTTTTGCTCGCCGCACGGTCGGCCGCCACGGCCTGTTGGGTCTTGAGCTGCTTGAGTTCTTTTTCCAGGCGCTCTTTCTGGTCCCGCAACGCGGCGCGGTCGGCCAGGGCTTGCAGGGCAGGGGGCTCGATGTGGGACAGGTCGATGGACAGACCTGGCACTTCGAAGCGCTCGCCCTTGAAGCCGTCGAGGATCAGCTCCACGGATTTGACCCAGTCGCCGTTCTCGTCCAGCGCGATGCCATGCTCGCCCAGTGGCAGGCTGAACAGGGCGCTGTTGAACAGGCGCATCAGGCGCTCGACGTCCTGCTGGGAAAATTCTTCCCGCAGGCGGGCGTAGCTGTTGTTGTCGGCGTGATCGAGTTGCTGCTTGACCGATTTCAGGCGTTTTTCCAGATCCCGCAGACGCTCTTCCAGGTCTTCGGCGCTGAACTGCCGGGACTGGGCCAGGGCGCCGGCCAGTTCGTCGTGGGCGTCCTTGGCAGCGAGCAGTTGCTGCTCCAGGACCTTGACGTCATCCACCAGGGCGAAGCGATGCTTGAGCACCGACAGTTCGCCGAGCCAGCGCTGGATGCCGGTGATTTCCCGCTCCAGGCGCATCAGTTCCTGGGTGCTGCCGCGCTGGTCGTTCTGCAATGAGTCTTGCTCGTTGCGGTAGTGCTCGGCCTGGATGGTCAGTTCTTCCTTGCGTGCACCGGCGTAGTCCGACCAGGTGCCCAGCAATGAGTCAAGCAACGGCGACAGACGATGCAGTTTGCCGCGCAGGACATCGCGCTGCTTCACGCCGTTGGCCAGAGCTTCCACCAACGGACCTGCGGCCACCAGGGAGTTGTAGTCCTGCTCCATACGTCGTACGTCGCGGAAGGCTTCTTCGCACGCGGCGATGTAGTCCACGCTGCCGGAACGCAGGCTGTGCTCGAAGGCATCGAGGAACAGCTGCTTGAGCTTGGCCGCGGTGATTTCGCGCATGTGCAGCAGATTGATGAACAGCGCTCGGAACGTCTTGAGGCTTTGCTCGCTGGTGGAGCGCAGCGGGATCAGCGTCAGGTCCAGGGGAATCGAGGTATGACCACCTACCAGTAGACGCCGCAGTTCATCGGGCTTGAGTTCGTAAGCCTTGAGGCCTTCTCGCTCCAGGTTGGTGAACAGCTCTTTCTGACGCAGGCAGGTGTCGTTTTTCTGGTAGTGGGCCAGGTCCAGTTTGCCGGCGTAGGCAAAGAACTGGTGGCCGAAACCGCCGCCGGGGCCGCGACCGACCACGCCGATCACATGAGGACCGTGGGGCAGGGCGACTTCCACCAGGATGTAGCTGGTGTCCGACGCGAAGTAGAAACGCCGGGATTGTTCCAGGCTGTACTTGCCGAAGCTCATGTCGGACATGCGCGCCAGGATCGGGAACTGCAAGGCATTGATCGAGGCGGATTTACCGAGGTTGTTCGCGCCATATACCGACAGCGGCTCCTCCAGCGGGAACAGGCCCAGGCTGTAGCCGGCGGTGTTCAAAAGGGCAAAGCGGCGGATGCCGTAGCGTTCCTGGCTCATGCGTCGGTCTCCTGTTCTTCGGCAATGGCGCGGGCCAGTGCGTCTTCTTCGCTTTCGTCTTCAAACGGCGCCAGGTCGAGCGGATCGTCGGTTTGCAGCAGCTTCTCGTCGCTGTCTTCGTCGATCAGTACCGGTGCCGGCAACGGCAACACGCTGTGCACGCTGGCCGCCAGGTCGCGGTCCTGCTGGACCGACAGGCAAACGTCGAGGAAACGGTGCATAGGCGGCAGGAAGCGGTACACGCCGTTGTCTTCGCTGGCGAAGCCCAGTTGGGTCATGCGGCGCATGATTTTTTCTTCCAGCTCTTCCTGGGTCTGCACTTCGGCCTGGATGAACAGGTCGCGGTACTTTTCCAACAGCGAAGGCAGTTCATCGCGGCCCAGGCTGCCACCGTCGAGCACGGCAATCGGGTCGCGGCCCTGGTCGGCCAGGTGCTCGACGAGGATGAAGGTGAACAGCGCCAGGCGCTGGGCGGTCTTGTTCACCGCGGCGGCAGCCAGGTCCGGCACGAAGTAGTAGAAACCACGGGTATCGCACACCAGTTCGAAGCCCAGGGCCTTGAACAGCGTGCGGTATTGGTCCTGGAAATTCGACAGTTGCGCGTACAACTCCGGGTCGCGGCGGCTGACGTGGTAACCCTTGAACAGCTCGCGGAAGATCGGCGCCAGCTGGGACAGTTCGGATAGATCAAGATGCATGGGGGATGCTCGCAGAATCCTCGGCAGCGTCGTGGGCCGAGAGCAGGGCGAAGGAGCGCAGGCTGACCTGATGCTCGTGAGTGTGGTAGTCGCGGCGCTCCAGGCGCTCGCGCTTGAAGCGTTTTTCCCGCGACAGGCGCGAGAACCAGTACAGCAATTCGTCGGTGGCGCCGTCCGGCTCCTGTTCCAGCAGCCAGGTCATCAGGTCAGGCATCGGCAGGGCGTCTTCGCAACGCTCGACCATCTCGCGCACGGTACGTGGTGCCCGTGGGGCATCGCCACCCTTGTGGGTCTTGTGGGATTTGGGGAACCGCGCCGGTTTCGGCTCGAAGCGGGCCAGGGCATAGACATAGGCTTCGACCTGGCTGGCACTGCCAAGGAAAGTGCTCTGCGGCCGGGTGAACAGCGGCATGGCGGCTTGCGGCACGGCGTCGATGCCTTTGCGGCGGATGGCGGCCAGGGCCAGTGCGGCGCCACGGGTCACGGCGTTGTGGCGGCGGGCTTCTTCGCGCAATGGCAGCAGCAGCTCGCGGGCATGGCGCAAGGTCAACTGGGCGCTGGTCTGCATCTCGAGAATGCGTGCGTGGGTGCGCAGCAGCATGTCATCGTCCACCAGGTGACCGAGTCGTTGCTGTTCGGTGAGCATGCGCAACAGCACATTCTCGACCTTGCGCACACCTTGCTCGAACGCACCGTCGGCGTTCACCAACTGGATCATCGGTTCGACGTACTCGTCCCAGGTCGCCAACACTTCAGCGTAACGCTGGCGTAGTGGGATCTGCCGGTCGCTGGTCTTGGCCCGTTCGGCCACGGCCACCAGGGCCTGCTCGTCGTTGGCGAGTTTCTTGAGGACGTCGCGCACGCGCATGTCCAGCAGGCGCAACTGGCGGGCCAGGTCGTTGCCGTCGCGAATGTCGAAGGCGTCCTGTATATAACCGGCCAAGCGTTCGAGGTGGCGCAGGTAGGCTTCGATTTCCAGGCACAGGCCCAGGCGGTGTTCGCGACGCAGGTAGGCGAGGAAGTCATGGATCTGGGCGTTCAGCTCGAAACGGTTCGGGCTTTTCGCCACCGGCACGAGGATGTCCAGGCGGATCCACACGTCCAGCAGGTTGGTGATGTCCTGGGGCGTGCTGTCCAGCTGTTGGGCGGCCAGTTGTGAACGCAATTCGTTGAGGCTCAGGGTGCCCTGGTCGAAGTGCTCGCACAAAGGTTCCAGCAATGCCCAGTGTTCAGCGAGGGCGCGCAAGACGCGCTTGGGTTCGATCATCGCAATGGCCGTCGGGTTGGCAATTAAAAGGGGCGATTGTACTGCATCGGGCCCGTTGCGATTCACCCCCGAGACGGACTGTCGTCTGTATTGCCTAACTAATGACTCAACAGGGAAGCGATCCGCGGCGAAGGGCGGTAGAATCCCTCCCACTTTCAGTTACCCACAAGTGGCCGACCCTTGCTTATCGAGTCCCGTCGCCGCGCCTATCTGACTGCCATGCAGGTGGTCAATTGGCTGCCGCGCACCGAATTGCCGTTCGCCGCTCCTTCGCGGCCCGAACTGCTGGAAATGCCCGAGCCGGCAGAGCTCGCGCCGGTTGCGGCGGCGCCTGCGGCCCGGACCGTGGCCGAGCCGGCGGCACCTGTGGCCGAACGGCCGAAAATCGAGGTTCCACGGCCGAGCCCGTCCTCGCCCCGCACGGCTGTCAAACCTGTGGAGGACGCGCAAGAGGCGCCGGCTCCGGCCAGGGTAGCCCCGGTCCCGCCACCGCGTTTCGCCCTGCAATTGCTACGGGCCGGACGCTGCCTGTTGCTGGTGGAACTGCCCACGGGCGAGCCGTTCCAGAGCCGCGATCCCGCGTACCTGCTGCTCAAGGACATGTTGCGCGCCGCCGGTCTGCCGGACAGTCCGCAAATAGTTGGCGAACCGGTGCGCTGGCCGCTGTTGTCCCGTGGAACGATGGACCAGGGGCCTGAAGCGGCGCGGGATTTCGTCCAGGGCTTTGTCGCGGCGCGGCTCGAAGAGGCGCCCTGTGCGTGTCTGTGGCTGATCGGCCTGCCTGCGGTGAAATTTGCCGGCGAGGCGGACGCGCAAGCGTTCAATCGCGAATTGCAGATCGAAGGGCTGGGAGCGGCCTGGGCAATACCGGGCCTGGAACTGTTAATGGAAACGCCACAGCACAAGGCTGAAGTCTGGCAAGCCATGCGCCGGCTGATGGCGCGCTGGAAAGAATCGAATGAGTGATGCTGTTTCGTTTCGCCCGATGACCGAGGCGGACCTCGATGCCGTGCTGAAGATCGAATACGCGGCCTACAGCCACCCCTGGACCCGGGGGATATTTCTCGATGGGTTGGGCAAGTACCAGATCTGGCTGATGTTCGAAGGCCAACAGCAAGTCGGGCACGGTGTAGTGCAGATCATTCTTGACGAGGCACACCTGCTCAACATTACCGTCAAGCCGGAAAACCAGGGGCGGGGGCTGGGCTTGCGCCTGCTGGAGCATCTCATGTCGATTGCGTACAAGGCTGAGGCACGGGAGTGCTTCCTGGAGGTGCGCGACAGTAACCGCACGGCGTTCCGGTTGTACGAGCGCTATGGCTTCAACGAGATCGGCCGGCGTCGGGATTACTATCCGGCGATGGGTGGGCGTGAAGATGCGGTGGTCATGGCTTGTACGCTGGTGGATTGATGTTCCAACGGGCATGACGCATCCCTCTGTGGGAGCGGGCTTGCTCGCGAAAGCGGTGTGTCAGTTAACAAATCTTCCGACTGACATACCGCTTTCGCGAGCAAGCCCGCTCCCACGAAGGATGTTTACCGTTTGCCATCCAGCGGGTCAATATCCGCCATCTCGGCCTCGTCCAGTCCATCGCCACCGCCAATGTCATTTTCATCCACCACGCTCAGGTCCCAGTCGGCCTGCTCGTCGTCGCCGGCCTCGTGGGCATCCCGGGCGCCGTCTTCACGGATCAGTGTCTCGGGGCTCATGTCATCGTCGGTCGGTTGATGATCATCCGTCGAGGCGCCGGTCATGCCGGCTTCGCGGACGCGTTCACGGGGCATCAAGTGTTCGCGTTCGTCCTCCGGCAGCTCGTCACCGATTTTCGCGCTGGGCTCATCTTCATCGAATTCCAGTTCATGCATCGAACCCATGCGGTCTTCGTTGTCATCGATGGGCTCCGGTTGCGCCGCATCGAAAGGACGTCGTGAATCATTCATGGCAATTCTCCTGGTTTGGGCCTTACTGGATGGACCGGTAGCCGTGTCGAGAATTCCAACGGCATTATCGAAGTGACCTCGACAGCCGCGCCGATGTCAAAGTTGCGCACTGTTCTCGAGGGCAAGACAGCATGAACGAACTACAAGATCTGATTGATAACAACGCGCGCTGGGCCGATGCGATCAAGCAGGAGGATCCTGACTTCTTCGCCAAGCTGGCTCGTCAGCAAACCCCTGAATACCTGTGGATCGGCTGCTCCGATGCGCGGGTGCCGGCCAACGAAATCGTCGGCATGCTGCCGGGCGATCTGTTCGTGCACCGCAACGTGGCCAACGTGGTGCTGCACACCGACCTCAACTGCCTGTCGGTGATCCAGTACGCGGTAGACGTGCTCAAGGTGAAACACATCCTGGTTACCGGCCATTACGGTTGTGGCGGCGTGCGGGCCTCGATGCAGGATCGCCAGCTGGGCCTGATCGATGGCTGGCTGCGTTCCATTCGCGACCTGTATTACGAGCATCGCGAAGCGTTGGCCCAACTGCCGACCGAAGAAGAACGCGTGGACCGCCTGTGCGAACTCAACGTGATCCAGCAGGTGGCCAACGTCGGCCATACCAGCATCGTGCAGAACGCCTGGCATCGCGGACAGAAGTTGTCGATCCACGGTTGCATCTATGGCATCAAGGACGGGCGTTGGAAAAGCCTGGACACCACAATCAGCGGTTTCGAGCAATTGCCGCCGCAGTATCGCTTGCGTCCGGTGGGTGCTCCCTGATCTGACTGGCGTCAGTCGCGGTGACAGCGGCGGCGCCAGTGCTTCAGGAACTTCATGCCCTGTTCGTTGGGCGGTTCGTCGTAGCCGGTGATCCAGCCATGACAATTGGACGAACCGCACCGACAGGCAAACTGCCGGTAGAGTTTCCGTTCGGTACTGGCGTGATCCATCGTCAGGCAGTCGCCAGCGTGGATGGGCGTCAGGGCCCACAGCCACAGTTCGCTCATGTCGAGAAAGACATTCGGGTTGCAGGAATGCAACAGCAGTCCGGCGAAATACGGGTCATACATGTGTATATCCGGCAGGATCTGTACGGTGTGCAGGCGTCGCCGGCCCACCAGCAACCCCGATACCCTGCACATCCGCTCCATGGGGGCGAACCTTTTCCGGGCGATAACGGCGTTGCCGCGCCCATTGGGAGCGCGTAACACTTCGAAGTCACGGGCAGACGGATAACCCAGGCGGAGGCTGAGTGCTTTTTCCGGGTATATGCAGTCCCGGTCCTGCGAAAAGGCTTTATCTGCAACGAAGATGGTCATGACAGTCCTTGTCGGTACAGGCCGACTTGCTGCCGTTGGCGTCCTGCCAACGGTCGTGGGTGACCCGGATAGCTTCCTCCAAGTCCGGCGCGGCATCTACTGTCAACTCTGACAGGCGCCAAAAGCGCTTTCCCGTGTGAGCGAGGGCTTACACGGGAGCGGGGCCTTATGGCGAGGAGTCCGTCCCCTCGCCACAAGGCCTCTGGGTCATACCGGCTCGGATGGCAACGGCATTGGCACCTTCAGTTGCGGGAGTTGCGACTTGATTGCAGGCGTATCGCATTTTTTCGCCGCATCTTCCGGCGACAGCTTGCGAATCGAGGTGTAGAACAACTCGCAGGTTTTCTCCTTTTGCGTGACCTGCCAGGTCTGCGTGCACTGGTTCAATTGAGTGGTTGGATCGCTGCTCGGCTTGCTGCCCATACCGGCTTGCCAGCAGGCTGCGCTCAGGTCCTGGCCCATGACTTTCAGGCCTGCCGCGTCCGCCTTGGCTTCGTCGCCGCCGTAGCTTTCCGGATCGGCGGCGTACCAGATGTAGCTTGGGTGGTTGGAACCCAGGACCGGGACCTTGACGCCGGTAGCGGGAGAAATGGTCGCCAGGCCGAGCACCGCCACGGTCTGGCCATATTGGCTCTTGATCCAGTTCCGCACGGGGGCGCCAAAGGCCACCATCGGCAGCGCGGTTCCGCCAGCACTCTGGCTGACTTGCTTGACCATGGTGGTCTGGTAGTCGTTGAAGTAATCGTAGACACCCTCCAGCGTCGCGCCGGCAGTGGACGGCGCGGCGATGGGGGCGATGTCGATGATGGTCTGGTAGGCCGGCGTCTGGTCGGCGGCAATGCCGTTGGCCGTCAGCAGGGTGGCCCAGCGATCAGTGGTGGCGGACTCCAGGTAGTCCTGGGCCTGGGTCAGGGAGTAATCCGGCGGGAAGTGCAGCAGTTCGACACTCTTGCGGTTTTCCAGGGCCATGCCCAATGGCAGGAACAGATACCAGTTGTAAGCCCATTTCTTGTCGTCGTTGAGCTTCGTGGCGCCCTTGTACGCCAGGTCACCGGCATCGAGCAGCTTGCTCAGTGGTTGGCCGTAGGCTTTCGGCACGCCGCTGATATGGGCGTAGATTTTGCCGTTGTCGCGTTTGACGCTGACCTTGGCGTTGCCGTAGCCATCACGTTGAACGCTTTGGGTGAGGTAATGTTCGACGGTCTGTTCCAGCGTCCAGTTGCGGAAGCAGATGACATTGCAGTTGTTGGGGTAAGCGAAGAGGCGGGTGACGCGTTCGGTACTGCCAAGTTGTACATCGATGTCGGTGGCGTGGACGGTGGCACTCAAGGCCAGGGCGGCAAGGGGAAATACTGCGAGTTTAGACATGCTCAGATCCTTTTCAGCGTTTGGGCCCTTCGAACAGGGCGCCCCCATACTGAAACAGACCGAGCCGAAGAAAAAGTGGGCCGATGGAAATATCGGCCCTTTTTTATGGCTTTATGGCATCACCGGCGGAAAATAAGCCAATGTCGTCCCCAGTGCCCATAACAGCACCAGCACCAATGGGGTATGCACCAGCAGTTGCACGAAGGAAAAGCCGATCAAGTCCCTGGCCTTCAGTCCTAACACACCCAGCAACGGCAGCATGTAGAAGGGGTTGATGAGGTTCGGCAACGCTTCGGCGGCGTTGTAGATCTGTACGGCCCAACCCAGGTGGTACTCCAGGTCATTGGCCACCTGCATCACATAGGGGGCCTCGATGATCCACTTGCCTCCGCCGGAAGGAATGAAGAACCCCAGGACCGCCGAGTAGACCCCCATCAACAGGGCGTAGGTGTCGTGGGAAGCGATCTGCACAAAAAAAGTCGAGATATGGTGGGCGAGTGTCTGGGCATCGCTGCCCTTGACGGTGGTCAGCAGCGCGGCGATCGAGCCGTACAGCGGGAACTGGATCAGTACGCCGGTGGTGGTCGGTACCGCGCGGGCCACGGCGTCGAGAAAGCTGCGCGGGCGCCAGTGCAGCAAGGCGCCGAGCATCAGGAACAGAAAGTTGTAGGTGTTGAGTCCCGAGATCGCACTGATCGCCGGCTTGGTCGAAAACTCGTGGAACAGCCAGCCGGCCGACAGCAGCACCAGCGCGATGGTCAGCAGCGGACTGTGTTCCAGCCATTCCCCGGGCCGGGTGCGCGGCTGCAGGGCCGGCATGCTGAAGCTGGGATCGACGCCGCACGCGGCGGCGTCCCGGGCGCTGTTCGGGCCTGGGGCGGTCGCATAGGCCACCAGCAGCGAAATGACAATCAGCGCCAGCAACATCACGCCGGACTGCCAGAGGAAAATGGTCTGGGTGAAGGGAATGACGCCGGTGATCGACAGGATCGACGGCGGCAGGCTGGCCGGGTTGGCCTGCAATTGCGCGGCCGACGACGATAACCCCAGGGCCCACACCGCGCCGAGGCCCAGGTAAGCGGCGGCGCCGGCGGCGCGATAGTCCATTTTCAGATCGGTGCGGCGGGCGAGGGCGCGCACCAGCAGACCGCCGAAGACCAGCGACAGGCCCCAGTTCAGCAATGAGGCAACCATGGAGATCAGCGCTACCCAGGCCACTGCGGAGCGCCCGTTCTTCGGTATCCGTGCCAGGCGGTCGATCAGCCTGACGGCGGGTGGCGAGCTGGCCACCACGTAGCCACCGATCACGACGAAGGCCATTTGCATGGTGAACGGGATCAGGCTCCAGAAGCCGTCGCCGAACGCCATGGCGGCGGCCGTGGGCGTGGCGCCGATAAACTGCGTCGCCAGCGCGACCACCAGCACTGCCAGCGCGGCAAAGACCCAGGAGTCGGGAAACCAGCGTTCGGCAAAACTGGAACAGCGCAAGGCGAAGCGGGCGGAGCGGCTGTCTTGGATGTCGGTGGTCACGGCGATTACCTCGATTCTTATGGTTGATTTTATGGATGCGGGCATCTGGAGCGGCGCGGCCCCGACAACGGTAGAACAACTCACTGACCGTGAAAGATGGGCCAGGGTTCGCGAGCGATCTGCAAAACCCCAGGCCGACCAACGACACTCTTTAGAAAAAAGTCGCCGGGCCGATGGCATGAGAACAGCTTGTCAATTCTCCTGCCACCCGGAGCATGCCTATGTTCAATCAACGCTTGAAGCAGGAGCTGACGGCTCTTCGCCAAGAACTCTCCAGCCTCATGCAAGTAAAGGAAAGCCTGGACCGCGAAATGCTGGCACTTACCCTTGATGCCGAGGGGCGGGTGCAGACGGTCAATCAGAAATTTCTCGATGAAATGCACTACAAGAGCCAGGACCTCCTTGGTCGGGCTGTAGAAGATCTGGTGCCGGCCTACTTGAAGTCCAATGAATTCCAGATTCGCTTCAAGTCGGCATTGACCCGTGGCGAGCATTTTTCTGGCGCCGTGCGCCTGCTGCGGGGCAACGGCAAGGAAGCCTGGTTGCGTTCGATTCTTCAGCCTGTAAAGGGCGCAGATGGGCGAGTCCGTTATTTCTCGATGTACTCCAATGACCTGACCCGCACCATCGAAGGTTCTCGCGAGCATGAAAACCTCATTGGTGCGTTGGTACGCTCAACGGCCGTGATCGAATTTGACCTGGACGGTCACGTACTGACAGCCAATGATCGCTTTCTCAATGCCATGGGCTACAGCCTGGCGCAGGTCAAGGGCAAGCACCACCGCACCTTTTGCGAGCCGGAGGAATACAACAGCCCTGCCTACCAGCAGTTCTGGAAGCGCCTGAACAGTGGTGAGTTCGTTGCCGGCCGCTTCAAGCGCCTCGACAGCAATGGTCGTGAAGTGTGGCTGGAGGCTTCCTACAACCCGGTGCTCGACGCCAACAATAGACTGTACAAAGTGGTCAAGTTCGCCACGAACATCACCGACCAGGTCAACCAGGAAAAGGCCGTCGCCGAGGCCGCCAGCATCGCCTACAGCACTTCGTTGCAAACCGACGACAGCGCTCAGCGCGGTACCACTGTAGTGACCCAGGCCGTAGACGTGATGCGTGACCTGGCCCGGCACATGCAGACCGCAGGCGAGGGCATCGAAGCGTTGAACGAGCAATCCCTGGTGATCGGCACCATCGTCAAGACCATCAGCGGCATCGCCGAACAGACCAACCTGCTGGCGCTCAACGCGGCCATCGAAGCCGCTCGTGCCGGCGAACAGGGTCGAGGCTTTGCGGTAGTGGCCGATGAAGTGCGGCAACTGGCGTCGCGTACCAGCCAGGCCACCGATGAAATCGTCGGCGTGGTCCGCCAGAACCAGGACATGGCACGCAATGCCGTGTCGTTGATGACGGATGGTCAACACCAGGCCGAACAAGGCCTTGCCCTGGCTGCCGAGGCGGGGACGGTGATCGTCGAGATTCAGGATGGGGCGAAGAAAGTGGTCGACGCCGTGAGCCAGTTCGCCAATCAGTTATCGACTTGATGCCGGGGTTATTGTTTTTTACATATTAATTATTGTTCTGCGATAATTTCGTGGCTATGTTTGGCGCTCTCGTACTCTATTGGAGCCCTGACATGTGTTCGAATCGTCTCGCCCTGTACAGCCAGCGCATGGCTGCCGTCACGCTTGTTTTCATTGTCGCGATGATGGCCGTCAATGCGGCTGCCTGGCTGTTTCCTGATATCGCATCAAAATACGGCCTGGGCTTTTCCCTGACCGAGCGGCAACTGTCCAGTCTGCCCGGTGGGGCGACGGCGCTGACGGGCTGGCAACGTCTTGGCGGGATCCTTTTGTCCAGCGTGCCTCTGCTGGCGCTGGCGGCCGGGCTGGTCAACCTGCGGCAGCTTTTCAGGCGCTATGCCCAGGGGCAGTATTTTTCCAGTGAAGCAGCGGTTTACTTGGGAAATGCGGGGCGCGCAGTAGCGCTGTGGGTGCTGCTGGATTTCCTGTGCGAACCGTTTCTCAGCCTGCTGGTCACGATCAACGCGCCGGTCGGCGAGCGATTGCTGACCATCAGCATCACCGCCCCGTCCTTCGTCGCCTTGTTCCTGGCCGCCTGTATCGCAATCATTGCCCGGATATTGTCCCAGGCCAGTGAAGTCGACTCAGAAAACAGAACTTTCGTTTGAGAACCCTATGCCTATCGTTATTCAACTGGATGTGATGCTGGCGACGCGCAAGGTCAAATCCAAAGATTTGGCCGCCGCCATAGGCATCACGGAGGCCAACCTCTCCCTGTTGAAGCAGGGAAAGGTCAAGGGCATACGCCTGGCGACGCTCGAGGCCATCTGCAGTTACCTGCAATGTCAGCCCGCCGATCTGCTGGTTTATCAACCTGAGAACGAACAGTCATGAGCGAATCAGGTATCCGCTCAATCTCCCAGCGCTTCACCTTCACGTCGAGGGTCCGCCCCCCCGGCGAGTGATGTCTTTCCTTGCGTATCGCGCACCCGGACGATGGCCTGGGTGCCGCTGGTCATGTCGATTTCGCTCACCGTATGGCCTTTATCTTTCAGCGCCTGGATCAACGCAGGGCTGAATTGCCCCTGTTCCAGCTCAGTGGGGCCATTGCGACTGCCGAAGTTGGGCAGGTTGATGGCGGTTTGTGGGTCCAGGTTCCAGTCCAACAGGCCTATGACCGATTTGGCTACGTATTCGATGATCTGCGACCCTCCCGGCGAGCCGACAGCGGCCAGCAGTTCACCGTTCTGACGGTCGAAAATCAGCGTTGGTGCCATGGATGAGCGTGGACGCTTGCCGGGTTCGACACGGTTGGCGACTTTTTGTCCATTCTCTTCCGGGATGAACGAGAAGTCGGTCATCTGGTTGTTGAGCATGAAACCCTGGACCATCAGATGTGAGCCGAATGCCGATTCCACTGTGGTGGTCATGGACACGGCGCCGCCCTGGTCGTCCACCGCCACCACTTGCGAGGTGGAGATACGCAGTGGCGAACGGTCCGGGGCGTAGGCCACCTGGATGCCCGGTGGCGTACCGGGCTTGGCGACGCCCATGCTGCGCGGGCCGATCAGGTTGGCGCGGCTGGCCAGGTACCCGGCGTCGACCAGGCCCTTGACCGGTACAGGCACGAAGTCCGAATCGGCGACATACTGGGCACGGTCGGCGTAGGCCAGGCGTTCGGCTTCGGCGATCAAATGCACGGCTTCGGGCGCAGGCTCGAAGCCGGCGGGTTTGTCGCTCTTGATGGGTTTAATGGGGGCGAGGGCGGTGTGGCTGTCGCGCCGTTCCAAAGCCTGCAAGGTCCCGAGAATCTGCGCTAGGGCGATCCCGCCGGAAGAGGGCGGGGCCATGCCGCAGACCTGCCAGCGCTTGTAGTCGGTACACAGCGGCGCACGCTCCCGGGCGGCGTAGCCTTTCAGGTCGTTCAGCGAAAGGCTGCCGGGGTTGGCGTGGCCTTGCACCTTGGCGACGATTTCCCGGGCCACCGGTCCTTCGTACAACGCATCGGGACCTTCATTGGCGATGCGTTTGAGCACACCGGCTAATGCGGGATTCTTCAGCCGCGTGCCGACGGCTTTCGGGCTGCCATCGGTATTCAGGAAGTAAGCGGCCATGTCCGGCGAGCCTGGCAGAGACGGGTCGCCGGCGATGATCGAGTGCAACCGAGGCGAGATCGGAAAGCCTTGTTCCGCCAGCTTGATGGCCGGTTCGAACAGCGTTGCCCATTTCAAGCGCCCGTATTTTTGGTGAGCCAGTTCCAGCGCGCGTAACACACCCGGTGTGCCGACCGAACGGCCGCCGATCTGTGCGGCGGTAAACGGCATGGGTTTCCCATCGGCCTGCAGGAAAAGTCGTTCGGTAGCACCGGCCGGTGCCGTTTCGCGGCCATCGTAAGTACGCACGGCCTTGCCGTCCCAGAGCACGATGAATGCTCCGCCGCCGATGCCGGAAGACTGTGGTTCCACCAAGGTCAACACCGCTTGCATCGCAATCGCCGCGTCGATGGCCGAGCCCCCACGCCGCAACATCTCTCGCCCGGCTTCAGCCGCCAAAGGGTTGGCGGCGGCGGCCATGTGCCTGTCGGCGTGGCGGACTTGCAGATCGGCGCGGTAACCGGAGGTGATTTCCGGTGCGCTGGGTAATGTGGGTGTGGAGGAGGATGGAGCCTTACAGGCTACGAGGGTGAGGGCTATAGCCAGCAACGAAACGGCTGACAGGCGATGAAGGTTCGGCTTGAGGTCTGTAAACACGTGTTGCTCCATCCGTGGCATGGAATATAGAGTCGGACTGTAGCGATGCGAGACGCAGGGCGCAAACCGACGGGACCGCTTCTCAGCAGTACCGCCATAAACAGGATTGATCCGCATCACGGAGGAATGACCTGATGAAACTGATTGGCATGCTGGATTCTCCCTATGTTCGCCGCGTGGCCATCTCGCTTGATCTGATGGGCGTCTCGTTCGAGCATGTCGCACTGTCGGTATTTGGTTCGTTCGAGGCATTCCGCTCGATCAACCCGGTGGTAAAGGCCCCCAGTCTGGTACTGGATGACGGTAGCGTGTTGATGGACTCGACGCTGATCCTCGACTACTTCGAGGCGCAGAGCCCCACCGACAAGAAGTTGATGCCACAACAGGCAGTGCTTTTGGTCGCTTCGCTGCAGATGCTGGGATTGGCGCTGGCGGCTTGCGAAAAGGCCGTGCAGATTGTCTATGAACGCCAGTTACGCCCTGAGGAAAAACGTCATCAGCCTTGGCTGGACCGGGTGGTCGGGCAGTTGCTGGCGGCCTGTCGCGAATGGGAAGCCCGGCTGGCGTGTGTGCCGCCGACTGTTGAGGGCAGGCCGGATCAGGCCGCCATCACCAGTGCAGTCGCCTGGTCCTTCATCCAAATGATGATCGCCGATATCGTCAGGTCAGATGATTTCCCCGTGTTGCATGCTCATGCGGCACGGTTGGAAGAGACCGAATGGTTCAAGCGATATCCTCAGGTTTGAGGACGGCACGTTGTATTTGCAGGCGCCGGGTACCGGGGCAGAGCTATATCAGTTGAACGATTCGCTATGGCGAGCCGTAAACAGATCCTGTGGGATCAGCTAATTTTCTCGAGGCATAAAAAAACGGCTTATCTTTCGATAAGCCGTTTTTCAGTACTTGGTGGCTACACAGGGACTTGAACCCCGGACCCCAGCATTATGAATGCTATGCTCTAACCAACTGAGCTATGTAGCCAAGTGGCGCGCATTATTCGCCGGTAGCGAGGATGTGTCAAGCGTAAATCTGAAATATTTCTCTGCGCTTTCAACCGCTTATCCAACCTCGCCACAAATGCCCTTCAACCGAGTTGAAATCTCCCGGTATTCGCACTCAGTGCCTGGCTTCCCTGGCTCAAGGTATCCGCCGCCAGGTTCACCGCCCGTGCGCCGTCCAGCAAGCGCATGGCGGCTTGATCGACCTGTTGGATATTGCCGCTGACCTCGTCGGCCGTGCTGGCCTGTTCGTCCACTGCGGTGGCGATCTGCGCCAGGGTATCGGTCACGCTTTGCACGGCGCTGGCGATTTCTCCCAGGCGCTCGCCCAGGCTGGTAACGGCCTGGGCGTCTGTCTGTGCCTGCTCGCAGGCGGCCTCCATCAGGCTGACCGCTTCATTGACCGTAGCGCGCAGGCTGTCGACCGTGCCTGCAATCTGTTGGGTCGAGGATTGGGTACGTTGCGACAGGCTACGGACCTCATCGGCCACCACGGCGAAACCGCGGCCCTGTTCCCCGGCGCGGGCTGCTTCGATGGCGGCGTTGAGGGCCAGCAGGTTGGTCTGCTCGGCCACGCCGCGGATGGTGTCGACTACCAACTGGATCTGTTGTCCCTGTTCGCTCACCCGGCCCAGTGCGGCGGCGGTGTCGTTGAGGCGCTGGTTGAGCTGCTGGATGCTCGCGGTGGTGCGTTGGCTGTCGCGGCTGCTGTCGGTGGCGATGCGCCGGGTCTGCTGGGCGCTGTCGGACGCTTGCTCACAACTTTTTGCCACGCCTTGAGAGGTCGCGGCCAGTTGCGTTGCCGCGGCGGCGATCTGGCTGATCTGCAGCTGTTGGGCTTCGACTTCTCCCAGGGCACCGCTGGAGTGGGTATTGAGGGTGCGCACGGCATTGCTGACTTGCGACGTCTCGTGGTCGACTCCCAGCAGGCTGGTGCGCAATTGCACCACGGCGACGTTCAGGGCGGTGCTGATCGCCGCCAATTCATCGCGTCCTTCTACTGGCACTTGCAGGCTGAGGTTGCCATCACGCAACGCTTCGGCCAGCAAGGTGATGCCGCTGGCGCTGCGACGGATGGACGCTTGCAGGCAGACAAAAAGATAGAGCGCCGCCAACAGCAGGCAACCCAGCACCGTCGCCACCAGTGTGAACTGGCGGATCGCCGTGCCGTGATAATGGTTCAGTCGTGTATCCAGGGCCACCAGGGATTGCTGGCGCAGGGCGGCCAGATCGGACAGCAGGGCGTCCAGGTGCTTCTCGAAGTCTTCCGGCTTGAGGCTGATGGAGCCGCCGAACACGCCGTCATCCAGCACTTTCAGTTCGGCGTCCAGATGTTTGAGGCTCCCTTGGTATTGACCGGCCCAGGTTTGCAGATCGCCAGGCAGGCGTGCTTCCAGGAGCCCACCGGTCTTGAGCAATTGATCCCGGGCGTCGCCGATGCGGCTGCGCAGGTCCCGCAGTTGCAGGCGGCTCTGCAGGGTGAATTGGCCCGACACCACCGAAGCCTGTCCGACGCTGGCCAGACGTCCGACCCGTTCGATCAGTTCCGGAGTCTGCTGGGTCGAGATCTGGGTCAGCAGATAGGTTTCGAGCCAGGAGGCGAGGGTCAGGCGATTGTCCATCACGATCTGCTCACGCAGGGCTTGCAGCGCACTCAGGGCGGCAGTGAAGCGGTCATAGCCGTCCGGCCACCAACCCACGGCGCCCAGGCTTTTCGAGTCCAGGCCCTTGAGGCTGGTCTGCAAGACCTGAAAGCGGGCCAGGATGTCGGTTTCGGCGCCATCGGCCTGCAAGGCGGCGCTCAGCTCATCGGCGGCCTGGTTGAGGGCCGGTTGCACGGCATCGAACGCCGCCATCGCGGCAAGGGTGGCAGGCGTGGGTTGTCGATTGGTTTCCGTGGCGCGCCAACGGGCGGCGCGGTTGCGCTGGGCGGTGAGCAGGTTGTCCAGGTTATCCAGGGCCAACAACTGGCGGACCCCGGCACGTTCCCCGGAAATCAGGCTGAGCTGATCGCGATAGTCCTGGCCGATGATCCACAGGCTGCCCGTGAGTGGCAGGATGAAGAGCAGGAACAACAATTGGAATTTACCGGCGAAGCCGAAACGTCCCAATAATCTGATGCCCGGTAATAGAAAAGCCTGCATGCCCATACTCCCCTGAACACCCTTGCACTGTTTTTGTGCGTTTCTACACAAATGCTGGAACAGGTGTCCTTTTAAAAGGCCTCGAAAAGTCGCTCTGGTCGCTCTGTACGCGGGTTCTGTAGCGAAACTTCCCACTCTCGGTCCCCTTTGTAAGGGGCCGCGTTATAACGATAAATAAGGCAAGATTCAGACCATGGCGTTGCGCTATCACCCTGTGAGCGGGGATTTTTTTAGGTCCATAGCCTGCTAACGAAAAACATGCTGCACTAAAATGGCACATCGCGAGACCTGTCCTTGTGCGCTCCCGTTCGCTGAGTTGAAACGATACGAACGTCGGTCGCCCAGTGTGCTCTCGTTACGACTAAAGTACTGATTTGTATAAGTCCTAAGTTGATGTTGTAGAAATATTGCCCGTGTTAATTTGCTGCTGTGGTTGTTGGTTTGAATGGATTCTGCGGCTTTATTCAAGGGTGATCCTGGGTTACAGCAGAAGCAGGCTTTACATTCTTTCCGCCTATCGCCCTTGCCTCCCTGGAAACAAGCCTCCGGTTTCTGATTCGAACATCTCTTTCGCTACTGAGTGGATAGAGCGATGAATGCTTGTCCCCCACTTGCCACGTTTCAATGCTGGTAACAGCTGTATCGCCGTGTCCTTGAAGGCATTCGTCCGAGGCGGCGTAAGCAGCGGTGATCGATTGTTATTCGCCACGTCGTGCACACGTTGAAATGCCGCCGTCGTTGTTGACGGTAGCAATAAATAGAATCAGGCAGGGGTCGATATGAAGTTCAAGTCGTTGCAGGCACGTATTTGTGTCACGGCGGGCGTATGCCTGTTTGTTTCATCGGTCAGCCTGGTTGTCTACGGGCTCTTCACCGCTCGCTCCAATGAGCATTATGTTTCGACGGAAGTGACTGCACTGATTGAAAAATCGACGATCCGGGAAATTCAAAACCTGGCCGAGTCCCGCGCCAACGCCATTCAGGCCAGGCTGCAAACCGCCCTGGATGCAGCCCGCACCATGGCCAATACCTTTGCCGCCGGCAAAGCCGCGCAAAGTCCCCTGGCATTGGGCCGCGATCAGGTCAACAGCGTATTGCTCAATGTCCTCAAGGATAACCCTGACTTCAACGGCACATATTCCTGCTGGGAGCCGGATGCATTGGATGGACAGGATCACGCTTTCCGAAATGCCCAGGATGGCAATAACCCGCTGACAGGACGTTTTACGCCCTATTGGACACGCAGCGCGGATGGCCATGTCGCGGTGCAACCGCTGGTGGAGTATGACTCCCCGGACCTTCATCCCAACGGTGTACCCAAGGGTGGCTGGTACAGCGGCCCGCGCGACACCCTGAAGGAAAGTGTGCTGGACCCCATTCCCTATGTGGTCCAGGGCAAGAATGTCTGGCTGACCATCCTATCGGTGCCGATTGTGTCCGGTGGCAAGTTCTACGGGGTGGTCGGGGCTGACTTCGATATCGCTTTCATCCAGAAGCTCAGCGAGCAGATGTCCGCCGATCTTTACGATGGCAAGGGTTCAGTCTCGATCATGAGCAACCAGGGACTGGTGGTCGCGGACAGCAGGCGTATGGATCTGATCGGGCAACCCATCAAGGCGTTGTTGCCCGATTCCTGGGAAAAGGTGCTGAGCGATATCCAGCGTGGTCGTGGCGATGGCCTGCTCAATCCGCAAACGCAGAACATTGAAGTGTTGATGCCCATTGAACTGGGGCGCACGGGGAAGCCGTGGGCAGTGCTCATTCGCTTGCCCAAGGCGGTGGTCATGAGCCAGGCGATTGCCCTGGAACAGGAGCTGCAATCGCGCAGTATCAGCAACAGCGTCTGGCAAGTGTCCGTAGGGCTGGGTATTTCATTGTTGGCCCTCGCTGGCCTTTGGCTGGCTGCGGCAAAAATCGTCGGACCGATTCGCGAGGCGGCTGCCCTGGCGGCCCAAATCAGCCTGGGGGATTTCTCTCGTCGTCTGGTGCAGAAATCCGAGGACGAAGTCGGGCAGTTGTCCATCGCGCTCAACGACATGTCCGAGAGCCTGCAACGACAGGTCCGGGTGGCTGAGCGCATCTCCGAAGGCGATCTGGACCTGGAGGTCCGTCTGTCTTCACCTCACGATACCTTGGGCAAGTCGCTGGAGAAGATGGTCACCAACCTGAACCAGTTGATTTGCGAAGTGCAGGTGAGTGCCACTCGAATCAGCGGCAGTTCGGCGCAGGTCACCGATCTGAGTCAGTCCTTGTCCGAAGGGGCGGCCAACTCTGCTTCGTCCATTACCGAGATCAGTGCGGTGATGACCCAGATGGCTGCCCAGACCCGGGACAATGCCGCCAATGCCAAGAAGGCCGATGAGCAATCCCAGGCGTCGCGGGCCGATGCAGGCGAGAGCGACAAGTTGATGAGCGAACTGATTGCCGCAATGGCCGAAATCGATAGCTCGGGCAAGGACATCACCGCGATCATCACCACCATCGACAACATTGCCGCACAAACCAATCTTCTGGCGTTGAACGCGGCCATCGAGGCCGCCCGGGCCGGTGAGCTCGGGCGCGGCTTTGCCGTGGTCGCGGATGAGGTGCGCACCCTGGCAGCCCGCAGCGCCGAGGCCGCGCAGCAGACGGCTGCGCTGATCGCCGACTCTTCGAGCAAGACCCAACGCGGCATGGTCATCGCGGGCCGTACCGCCGAGTCCCTCAAAAATATTGTCAGCGGTACCAGTGCGGTGTCCAGCCTGGTTTCGCTGATCTACCAGGCTTCCAGCGAGCAGGCTTCAGGCTTGCAACAGGCAAGTGTCGGGTTGGAACAGATCGACGAGGTGACGCAGAAAAACCAATCGAGCTCACAAGAATGCGCGGTAGCGGCCAGGGACCTGTCGGAGCGAGCGTCGCTGATGCAACGGGTGTTGAGTCGCTTTAAGGTCAAAGGGGGCTAGTATCCGTTCCCGTGGGTACAGCCAAGCATGTCAAATCAGCACAAGAAGCCCTGCATCGGTGATGGATGCAGGGCGCTTGTCAGATCCTGTAATGATTCGTCTTGCATGAAGCGTCCTGAAACTCTGTAGGATTTTTATCCCAAATTACTTTCAGGTCGATATGAACACCCCCATGGAGCCCCCCAGTCGCTTTTCTCCTCCCATTCGTTGCATCCATCTGACGATCTCTTTCCGAGGGGGTGAATAACACCATGGAATGGATCGTTGACCCCACGGCCTGGCTTGGCCTCCTGACGCTGATCGTGCTGGAGCTGGTGCTCGGCATCGACAACCTTGTCTTCATCGCCATCCTGGCCGACAAGCTTCCTCCAGAGCAGCGGGACCGTGCCCGCATCATCGGGCTGTCCCTGGCGCTGCTGATGCGTCTTGGTTTGCTGGCGAGCATTTCCTGGATGGTGACCCTGACCGAGCCGTTGTTCGAGGTCTTCGACAAGATGTTCTCGGGGCGAGACTTGATCATGTTGTTCGGGGGCGTGTTTCTGTTGTTCAAGGCAACCATGGAGCTGCATGAGCGACTCGAAGGGCATGTGGCCCAGCGCACGGGGCGCGCGGCCTACGCGATGTTCTGGCCAATCGTTGCGCAGATCGTGGTGCTGGACGCGGTGTTTTCGCTGGATGCCGTGATCACCGCCGTGGGTATGGTGGAACACTTGTCGGTCATGATGATTGCGGTGATTTTCTCCATCGGCCTGATGATCATCGCGAGCAAGCCGCTGACCAGATTCGTCAACGGGCACCCCACTGTCATCATGCTCTGCCTGGGCTTCCTGATGATGATCGGTTTCAGCCTTACCGCGGAGGGCCTGGGTTTCCACATTCCGAAAGGTTACCTCTACGCCGCGATAGGCTTCTCGATCCTGATCGAACTGTTCAACCAGCTGGCTCGTTCACGCCGCAAGAAGAGCCTGCAGGGCCGCCGCCCCATGCGCCAACGTACCGCCCATGCAGTGATGCGTTTGTTGGGTGGCCATTCGTTGGACGCCGACGAGGTCGGTGAAGAGATCGCCGACATGCTCGCAAGCGATGAGGTCGAACCGGCGTTCGACCGCCGCGAACGGGTCATGATCAGCGGTGTGCTTCAGTTGGCGGAACGTCCGATACGCGGGGTCATGACTCCCCGCGCGGAAATCGATCACCTCGACCTGGCCGACACCCCAGACGTGATCCGCACGAAGCTGATGCACTCGTCTTACTCCAGGTTGCCGTTGATTCGTGATGGTCAGGTCGATGAGCCGTTGGGTTTCGTCCACAAGAAGGAACTGCTCAAGGAACTGTTGGCGGGGCACGAGCCAGATCTGGGAGCCATGGCCCGCAAGGCAGTCAATTTGCTGGACAGTTTCACGATTCTCAACGCGCTGGAACAAATGCGTAAGGAGTCGACGCACATCGCTTTTGTGGTGAACGAGTTCGGTGATTTCGTGGGGCTGCTCACCATGACCGACATCCTCGAATCCATCGCCGGTGAGTTGCCCGATGCCAGTGAAATCGAAGGCCCGAATATCCTGGCCCAGGAGGGCGGCTTTCTCATCAGTGGTGCACTGAACCTCAGTCAGATCCGCGAGCAGACGGGCTTCCAGGCGCAGGCCACCGATGACTACCAGACACTCGCGGGTTTGGTCATGAGCTTGCTGGATCGCTTGCCGGTCATTGGCGATGAGCTTCATTGGCAGGCGTGGAGCCTGCGGGTTGTAGAGGTCCAGGAGCGTCGGGTGACGAGGGTGTTGTTGCGTCCTGACGGATATGAGACCGCGTCCAGTCGATAAACACCTGGGTTTCAGCCGCTGCGTCCGGGGAGACGCCGTAGTAATAACGGATCAGCGGCAGCTGCAAGGAGGGGAACGGGCTGGTCAGCCGCCCTGTGGATAAGTCCCTGCCTAGCAATGAAACCGGACACAGCGCCACACCCAGGCCATCGACGGCGGCCTGCAACACCAAGTGCATGTGGTCGAATGGCAGGGTCGGTCGAGTTCGCAACTGCGCGAGGCCCGTCTGTCTGGCCCAGTCCGGCCAATCACTGCTGCGAGTCCTTGCGGTCAGCAGCGTGTGCTGGAGCAGATCGTTGGGACTGTCCAGCGGCTGGCTTTGCAACAGGCGCGGGGCGGTGACCAGTATCAGGTGATCTTCCAGCAACGCGTGGGGGTGAACGTTGGCTGACCATCCGGACTGTCCGCGGCGAATCACGACGTCGAATGCTTCGCGCGACAGATCCGGTGGCCGGGTGCTGGTGACCACTTCAGGGTGGATATCCGGGTACTGCGCCATGAAGTCCGGTAATCGCGGGATCAGCCAGCGTACTGCGAAGGATGGGCGCACATTGATCGTCACTTTGCGCCGCGAAGCGCTGCGGGTCAGTGCGGTCGCGGCGTTGGCAATCTGTGCAAGGGCCATGCTGACCTGCTCGTAAAACGTCTGGCCGGCCGGTGTGAGCACGGATTGACGGGTACGACGTTCGAAAAGCAGCACCCCCAGATGTTCTTCGAGCAGCTTGATATGACGGCTGACAGCGCTGTGGCTGACATGCAGTTCTTCGGCCGCACGGCTGAAACTCTGGTGGCGAGCGGCAGCGGCGAAGGCACGCACGGCGTTCAAGGGCGGGAGGTTGGCAATCATGTGTCTAATTTAGGCACATCAGGGGTGTAATTAAAGCGTTTGTCAGCGATGCCCCTTCATACCACTCTGGGCACCACATGCTCTGGAGTGATTTCATGGTTAATTATGGATTGTTTCTGATGTTGGCTACCCTGACCGTGCTCAGCCCTGGCCCCGGGGTGGTGCTGACGATTTCCAATGCCTTGCGCCATGGCTGGACCGGTTCGTTTCCCGGCATCTTCGGTATCGCGTTGGGGGCGTTTGTCGTGGCGGGTATTTCCGCTACCAGTGTCGGGCTGATCCTCGCCGCGTCAGCCACTGCGTTCATCGTTCTCAAATATGTCGGCGCGCTGTACTTGCTATACCTTGGGATCAAGATGTGGCGTACGAGGCGTTTCATTCCAGAACTCGACATCACGTCGCTGCATCCGTGGCACCGATTCGTCGAAGCCCTGTCGATCCAACTCCTGAATCCCAAGGCGGGCTTCTTCTTTCTCGCGGTATTCCCGCAGTTCATCAAGCCGGGAGATAACTACTACAGTCAGTTTTTCCTGCTGGTGTCTTCCTACAGCTTGCTTGTCGTACTGGTTCATACCGGGTATGCATTCATGGCCAACCGTGCAAGAGGCTGGCTCTCCACGAACAGGGGGGCAGGGATCGTCGGCAGGTTGTCGGGTATCACTTTTTTCTGTTTTGGTGTACTGATGGCCTCCGCCAGCAAATGAGCGGACTCGGAGAAAGCTTCTTGCTATCCTGACCTCCCTCTTTCATGGACGAATACTGAGACCCTTCATGGCTAACGACACTTCGTCATCCATCGGGAAGATATTGCGGGGGCTGCTGTTTGCCCTGATCGGTATCGGCCTGTTGAGCATTGCCGTTCATCTCACACTTGATCGACGCGAATTCCTCGCTCATGCACAGACCGCCGATGGCGTCGTCAGCCGCTTGAATGCCGGTGGCTCGCATCCCGAGATTGCCTTTACCACCGGCAGTGGTGAAAAGATTTCCTACCCCCAGGGCGGTTTTATCTTCGGCTATCGACAGGATCAGTCGGTGCGGGTGCATTACCTGCCCGAAAAGCCGGCTGGCAGCGCCATCGTCGATGACCCGGCCGCACTGTGGGGCACCCCGGGTGTATTGGGTTGCATCGGCCTGGTGTTCGCCATTGTCGGTTTGCTGGGAATCATCCGTCAGCGTGGTCGCGGTGCGGCTCATTCACATAAAGGATTCTGATCATGAGTTACAACATCCCGATCCCGGTCAACGAAAGTCGCTGGCAGTACCAGACCGCCAGTGGCGGCGGCCTGACCGTGGTGATGGTAGCGGGCAGTGGCGGTTCGATCATCCTGCGTTCGCCCCAGGGCGAGGACGTCAGCTACCGTTACGGCGGCGTCGGGGTGGGGGCCGGATTTGGCGCGCGGCTGCCGCGTTTCGGCAAGGTCAATATCCAGATCAAAGGCAAGAGCGTGGGCGGGGCCGCGGCGGCGGAGGCGTTCCCGAGTACCGGCAAGGTCTTTGTCAGCGATGCTCTGGTCGAGCGTGACCTGACCAGCGACGACATCACTGGACCGTGCATGTATACGGAAGTGGGGGCGGGCCTGGTGGTTGGCGGTTCGGCCACGGCGTTGCTGTTCGGGCTTGATCCCAAATTGCTGGCGTTGTCGGTGGCGCTGAGCGCCAGCCCTGCGACCATGATGGCTGCCAGCATCGTCAACCGGCAATTGGTGCAGTCGGCGAAGGGAGCCCTGGTCATGGCGGGCATGAACGCTGGCGTGCAGGCCGGTGGTGGGGCGGCGGTCTATATTGGCTATCTGTTTTAGCCAGTTATGAAGAACCTGTGGGAGCGAGCCTGCTCGCGATTGCGGTGAGTCAGGCAGCATTGATGCAGATTGGACTTGGCGAGACTGGCTGGAAAACCTTGACGATGTCCGTGGGGGAGGATGCGTGGCAGTGGTGAGCTGCCACGCGACAAACCGTCAGACGTTAAAGCGGAAGTGCATCACGTCGCCGTCCTTGACGACGTATTCCTTGCCTTCCAGACGCCATTTACCGGCTTCCTTGGCACCGGCTTCACCCTTGTACTGGATGAAGTCGTTGTAGGCGATCACCTCGGCACGAATGAAGCCTTTTTCGAAGTCGGTGTGGATCACGCCGGCGGCTTGCGGGGCGGTGGCGCCGACGCGCACGGTCCAGGCGCGGACTTCCTCGACACCGGCGGTGAAGTAGGTCTGCAGGTGCAGCATTTCATAGCCGGCGCGGATCACGCGGTTCAGGCCAGGCTCTTCCAGGCCCAGGGCCTCGAGGAACATGTCTTTCTCTTCACCGTCGTCCAGCTCGGCGATTTCCGCTTCGATCTTGTTGCAGACCGGAACGACCATGGCGCCTTCTTCTTCGGCGATGGCCTTGACCACGTCCAGATGCGGGTTGTTTTCGAAACCGTCTTCAGCGACGTTGGCGATATACATGACCGGCTTGGTGGTCAGCAGGTGGAAGCCCTTGATCACCAGTTTCTCTTCGGTGCTCATGTTCTTCATCAGGCTGCGCGCGGGCTTGCCTTCGGTGAGGTGGGCGATCAATTGCTCCAGCAGGCCTTTCTGGACCACTGCGTCCTTGTCGCCACCCTTGGCGTTGCGGGTGACTTTCTGCAGTTGCTTTTCGCAGCTGTCGAGGTCGGCGAAGATCAGTTCCAGGTCGATGATCTCGATGTCACGCTTCGGGTCGACGCTGTTGGAGACGTGAATCACGTTCTCGTCTTCAAAGCAGCGCACCACGTGGGCGATGGCGTCGGTTTCACGGATGTTGGCCAGGAACTTGTTGCCCAGGCCTTCGCCTTTCGAGGCGCCGGCAACGAGGCCTGCGATGTCGACGAACTCCATGGTGGTCGGCAGGATGCGCTTGGGGTTGACGATGGCCGCCAGTGCGTCCAGGCGCGAATCCGGCATCGGTACGATACCGCTGTTCGGCTCGATGGTGCAGAAGGGGAAGTTCTCGGCCGCGATACCGGATTTGGTCAGGGCGTTGAACAGGGTGGACTTGCCGACGTTAGGCAGGCCGACGATGCCGCAATTGAATCCCATGGTGTTTCCCCTCGGTAAGAGTCAGGCCTTCTGGCTGTGCAGGTTTTTCATCGCGCGGTTCCATTCACCGGCGAGGATATCCGGCAGCACGCCGAGGGCAAAGTCGATGCTGGCATCGAGTTTTTCCTGTTCGGCGCGAGGCGCGCGACCCAGGACAAAATTTGAAACCATGCTGGCTACGCCCGGGTGGCCGATGCCAAGCCGCAGGCGGTGAAAGGTATTCTGATTACCCAACTGCGCGATGATGTCGCGCAGCCCGTTGTGACCGCCATGGCCGCCGCCCTGCTTGAGCTTGGCAACGCCCGGAGGCAGGTCGAGTTCGTCGTGGGCCACCAGGATTTCTTCAGGCTTGATGCGGAAGAAACCGGCCAATGCCGCCACGGCCTGGCCGCTGCGGTTCATGTAGGTGGTGGGGATCAACAGGCGAACATCCTGACCTTGATGCGAGAAGCGTCCGGTCAGGCCGAAATATTTGCGATCGGCCGCCAGGCTGACGCCTTGCGCGTGCGCGATGCGCTCAACAAAAAGGGCCCCTGCGTTATGCCGGGTCTGTTCGTATTCGGTGCCTGGATTTCCCAGGCCAACGATCAGTTTGATGGCAGTCACGATAGGGGCCCTTCCTGGAGTGTGGATAACGTCGCGATCAGACGTAGCGACAGTGGACGAACAATGCGGATCTACCGTTAAGTAAACTTCGCGTTCCCGCCCGCTGTCTCGCTACGTTCCAGTCCGCGATGTTTTCCGGTCACTCCGGCAACAGAGTGAAATTACTCTGCAGCGCCTTCTTCGGTAGCTTCTGGAGCAACACGTGGAGCGTGGACGTTGGCAACAGCCTTGTCATCACCGTGTGCCAGGGCAACGAACTCAACGCCTTTAGGGGCCTTGAGGTCAGACAGGTGAATGATCGTGCCGATTTCGGCGTCAGCCAGGTCGACTTCGATGAATTCAGGCAGGTCTTTCGGCAGGCAGGATACTTCCAGCTCGGAAGTCACGTGCGAGATTTCGCCGCCTTTCTTGACCGGGGCAGCTTCGTTGATGAAGTGCACTGGAACGGTAGCGGTCAGTTTCTGGCCAGCCACGACGCGAATGAAGTCTGCGTGCATGATGAACTGCTTGGCCGGGTGACGCTGCATCGCTTTAACGATGACGTTCTGCTTCTTGCCATCGACGTTCAGCTCGATCACGTGGCTGAAAGCAGCCTCGTCTTCGAACAGCTTGGCCACTTCCTTGGCCAGCATGGTGATGGACTCAGGGGCCTTGTCACCACCGTATACAACGGCAGGAACCTGGTTGGCGAGACGACGCAGGCGGCGGCTCGCACCTTTCCCCAGGTCGGTACGCGCTTGGGCGTTCAGGATGAAATCAGTCATTTTGTATCTCCAAAATAGCCATTCCGGATGACGTCTGCGACCGACGTCAAAGCGGATGGGCAAAAAAGCCCCGCCCCAACATGAGTGTTGGGGCGGGGCGCTTTTCGTCAACGGGATGTCATGTAAGGGCAGGGCCCTTAGCGGAACATCGCGCTGATCGATTCTTCATTGCTGATGCGGCGAACCGCTTCGGCAACCACCGGTGCGATATCCAGTTGACGGATACGTACACAGGCTTGTGCGGCGGCGGACAGCGGGATGGTGTTGGTCACCACCAGCTCGTCCAGCACGGAATTTTCAATGTTCTCGATTGCCCGACCCGACAGCACAGGGTGTGTGCAGTAGGCAAAGACCTTGGCAGCGCCATGCTCTTTCAGGGCCTTGGCCGCGTGGCACAGGGTGCCGGCGGTATCGACCATGTCGTCGACCAGGATACAGGTACGCCCTTCGACGTCACCGATGATATGCATCACTTCGGAGTGATTGGCTTTCTCACGGCGTTTGTCGATGATCCCCAGATCCACGCCCAGGGATTTGGCCACTGCCCGTGCACGCACGACGCCACCAATGTCCGGGGACACGATCATCAGGTTCTCGAAGCGCTGATCTTCGATGTCATCCACCAGAACTGGGGAGCCGTAGATGTTATCCACGGGAATATCGAAGAAGCCCTGGATCTGGTCAGCATGCAGGTCAACCGTGAGTACACGATCGATGCCGACGACGGTGAGCATGTCAGCCACGACTTTCGCGCTGATTGCTACACGCGCGGAACGCGGACGGCGATCCTGGCGGGCATAACCAAAATAGGGAATAACAGCAGTGATACGAGTAGCCGAGGAGCGACGGAAGGCATCAGCCATCACGACGAGTTCCATCAGGTTATCGTTGGTCGGAGCGCAAGTCGGCTGAATAATGAAGACGTCTTTACCGCGAACGTTTTCATTGATCTCGGCAGTGATTTCACCGTCGGAGAACTTACCGACAGAAATGTCACCGAGAGGGATATGCAGCTGACGTACGACACGCCGAGCCAGATCGGGGTTAGCGTTCCCCGTAAAGACCATCATCTTGGACACGCGCAGTACCTGAAGGCTGAGGGTATACCTGGATGAGTATAGGAAAATGGCAGGGGCGGCTGGATTCGAACCAACGCATGGCAGGATCAAAACCTGCTGCCTTACCGCTTGGCGACGCCCCTGTATCTGTTGCTGCGAGTGCCCAGCACTCGATTCCTTTTAGAGCAGACTTTGCAGCTTGCGATGCAACATCGAAACGTTGCTTCCTTTCGCTACAAACCCTGTAAGGGTCTCTGTCAGAAGGGCCGAGACTTTATCAGCTTCAGCTTTGCTTGGGAAGCCCCCAAACACACAACTTCCAGTTCCGGTGAGTTTTGCTTCGGTAAATTTACCTAACAAATTCAATGCGTTACGAACATCTGGATAACGCCTTGCTACCACCGGTAAGCAGTCATTTCGACTGTTTCCCTTGGGAACGGGGCGCACTTTAATGGGCGCAGAGTTACGTGTCAACAGTGGATCTGAAAAAATTTCTGCTGTACTTACAGAGACTTGCGGCACCAGTACCAGGTACCAGGGTTCTTCGGGCTCTACCAGCGTGAGTTTTTCCCCGACACCTTCGGCAAAAGCGGCGTGCCCACGCACGAAAACCGGGACATCTGCCCCCAGTTCCAGGCCAAGCGCTGCCAGCCGATCCGCGTCCCAGTCCAGTTGCCAGAGGTGGTTGAGCCCGAGCAAAGTCGTCGCCGCATTCGAGCTGCCGCCACCGATACCGCCGCCCATGGGCAGGATTTTTTCGATCCAGATGTCGATGCCCAGCGAACAGCCGGATTGTTCCTGGAGTTTTTTTGCGGCCTTGACGATCAGGTTGCTGTCGTGGGGAACGCCTTCGAACTCGGTGTGCAGGCGAATGGCACCGTCCTCGCGTACTGCGAAGGTGATTTCATCGCCGTAGTCCAGGAACTGGAAAATCGTCTGCAGCTCGTGGTAGCCGTCCGGACGACGACCCAGGATGTGCAGCATCAGGTTGAGCTTGGCCGGGGAGGGCAGGGTCAGGCGTGCAGCGGTCATGTCATTGCCCCAGCTTGCGCGGTTGCCATTGCTTGATCACCAGCGTGACATCCAGATCGCTGCCGTGCAGCTTGATCCGCTCGGGCAACCAGTAGCCGTTCTGCTGGGCATAGCTGAGGTATTCGATCTGCCAGTCGTCCTGTTCCAGGTTGGACAGGCGGCTGTCGGCATCCAGGGTCAGGCGACTCTTGCTTTCCGGTGCCGGCAGCCCGCGCACCCACCAGGTCAGGTGGGAGACCGGCAATTTCCAGCCCAGTTGCTCTTCCAGCAAGGCTTCAGGCGTGGGGGCTTCGTAGCGACCCTGATTGGCGACTTCCAGCGACACCTGCCCTGGCCGGCCGGTCAGGCGCGCCGCGCCGCGTCCCAGTGGGCCGGACAAGCGGATGTCGTAGTAGTCCTGGCGTTGCAGCCAGAACAGCGTGCCGCTGCCCGAATCCTTCGGCGCGCGGATGCCGATCTTGCCGTCGATCTGCCAGCCGTCGAGGCCGCTCAGTTGTGCCTTGTGTTCACGCCACTGGGCCGGGTTGCCGTGGCCCTGGACGGATTCGCGGGTGCCGAAGCCCGTACAGCCGGCGAGCAGGGCGATGAAGCTGAAAACGATGAAGTGGCGCAAAAACATGATTTTAAAGGGTCTCTGATCCGGTCAGGCGTTTGATGGTACCGCGCAGGATGGGGCTGTCGGGCTGTTCCTTGAGGAACTTGCTCCAGATCTGCCGGGCCTCGCGTTGTTTGCCGGCGGCCCACAGGACCTCGCCCAGGTGAGCGGCGACTTCCTGGTCGGGAAAGCGCTCCAGGGCCTGGCGCAGCAGGCGTTCGGCTTCGTCGAGGTTGCCCAGGCGGAAATTCACCCAGCCGAGGCTGTCGAGTACCGCCGGGTCTTCCGGGTTGAGCTGGTGGGCCTGCTCGATCAATACCTTGGCTTCGGCATAGCGAGTTGTGCGGTCCGACAGGGTGTAGCCGAGGGCGTTCAGGGCCATGGCGTTGTCGGGATCGCGCTGGATGATCAGGCGCAGGTCTTTTTCCATCTGCCCCAGGTCATTGCGTTTTTCCGCCAGCATGGCGCGGGTGTACAGCAGGTTCAGATCATCCGGGTATTGCTTCAAGGCCTGCTGAAGCACGTTCCAGGATTTGTCGCCCTGATTGTTGGCCGACAGCGTCTCGGCTTCGATCAGGTAGAGCTGGATGCCGTAGTCCGGCTGGGCGTCGCGCTGTACGGCCAGGCGACTCTGGGCCTCGGCCGTCTTGCCGTTGCCGATCAGGATATCGGCCTGGCGCAATTGTGCTGGCAGGTAGTCGTTGCCCGGACCGACCTGGGCGTACTCGATCAGTGCGCTTTGCGGGTCGTTGCGTTCTTCGGCAATGCGGCCCAGGTTCAGGTGGGCCGAGTCGACGTGGCTTTCCCGGGCGATCAGGTCTTCCAGATAACCCTTGGCCTCATCCCAGGCCTTGGCTTCCAGGCAGACCAGTGCCAGGGAGTAGCGCAGCTCGTCGTCCTCGGGGTACTGCTGGACCAGGCTGGAGAACTCCACCTTGGCATCGTCCATGCGGTTGTTTTCCACCAGCATGCGGGCGTAGGTGAGGCGCAGGCGCTTGTCGTCCGGATACTTCTTGATGCTTTTTTCCAGCAGCGGCAGGGCTTCGTCTCCACGGTTCAAGCCTTGCAACAGGCGAGCACGCAGCAGGATCGGCGCCACTTCGCCGGCTTCCGGGGGGGTGTCTTCCAGCAGGGTGAGGGCGCCCTGGGCGTCGCCATCCTGTTGCAGCAGCAAGGCCTTGCCGAAAATCAACTGACCATTGTTCGGATGGCGTTCCAACAGGCGATCGAAGCTTTTCATCAGGCCGCTGCGGGTTTCCTGATCGGTATCGGCAGCCGACAGCGCGAGGAAATCGAAGTGGGTATCCCCTTTGCCCTGGAGGACTTTTTCCATATAGGCCATGGAATCATCGTAGCGCCCGGCGCGTGCCAGTTGCACGGCGGCGCCGCGTTGCGCTTCGAGGTCGTCCGGGGCATTGCGGGCCCAGATCATCGCGGTATCCAGCGCCGCCTGGTCGGCCCCCAGGTACTCGGCGATGCGGAACGCCCGCTCGGAGATGCCCGGGTCCTGGGTATTGATGGCCTGGGTCACGTAGTTATCCAGCGCAATGTCGAAGCGATTGCGCTGGCCCGCCAGTTCGGCGCTCAACAGGCTGAAGATGGTTTCTTCGCTGAACGAGCCGTAGACCTTGGGTTTTTCAGGTGCCTGCGTGCTGTCTTCGACCGGCGGCGTACCGTCCGTCGAAACGGGGGCCATGGACTGGCAGCCGCTGAGCAAGGCAAGAGCGAGGAGCAACGCGGAAGATCTATTCATATAGGAAGAGGACGACTAACCTGCGGTCGGATCATCATGACACAAGCCTTCGGTCAAACATAACCGCCCCGTCGATTTACGGAGTCAGCGAGGGCGATAGAGATGCAGTGGTTGTTCTGGATCTGGCGAAGTAGGACAATTGCCGGCTTCACGTCACCATCAGCGACCTTGAATGGCCTTCCTTGCACTTGGTATCAACCACAAGACTGCTTCAGTAGACGTCCGCGAGCGCGTGGCCTTTACGCCTGAGCAGCTGGTGGAGGCCCTGCAGCAGCTCTGCCGGCTCACCGAGAGCCGCGAGGCTGCGATCCTCTCCACCTGCAATCGCAGTGAGCTTTATATAGAACAGGATCATGTTTCGGTCGATGCCGTGCTGCGCTGGCTGGCCGAATACCACGATTTGAGCCTTGAAGAACTGCGTGCCAGTGCCTATGTGCATGAAGACGATGCGGCCGTTCGTCACATGATGCGCGTCGCCTCCGGGCTCGATTCGCTGGTGCTGGGCGAGCCGCAGATCCTCGGCCAGATGAAGTCGGCCTATGCCGTGGCCCGCGAGGCCGGTACGGTTGGCCCGCTGCTGGGGCGGTTGTTCCAGGCCACGTTCAACGCCGCCAAGCAGGTGCGCACCGACACGGCCATTGGCGAGAACCCGGTGTCCGTGGCGTTTGCCGCCGTCAGCCTGGCAAAACAGATTTTCAGCGATCTGCAACGCAGCCAGGCGCTGCTGATCGGCGCCGGCGAAACCATCACCCTGGTCGCCCGCCATCTGCACGACCTGGGGGTCAAGCGCATCGTCGTCGCCAACCGGACCCTGGAGCGGGCCAGTACCCTGGCCGAACAGTTCGGCGCCCACGCGGTGCTGCTGTCGGATATCCCGGCCGAGCTGGTGCACAGCGACATCGTCATCAGTTCCACCGCCAGCCAGCTGCCGATCCTCGGCAAGGGCGCGGTGGAAAGCGCCCTGAAGCTGCGCAAGCACAAGCCGATCTTCATGGTGGACATTGCCGTACCCCGGGACATCGAGCCGGAAGTCGGCGAACTGGACGACGTGTACCTTTATAGCGTCGACGACTTGCACGAAGTGGTCGCCGAAAACCTCAAAAGCCGGCAGGGCGCGGCCCAGGCGGCTGAAGAGATGATCACCGTCGGCGCCGAGGACTTCATGGTGCGCCTGCGCGAGCTGGCCGCAGTGGATGTGCTCAAGGCCTACCGTCAGCAGAGCGAACGCCTGCGCGACGAAGAGCTGCACAAAGCCCAGCGCCTGCTGGCCAACGGCGGCAGCGCCGAAGAGGTCCTGGTGCAGTTGGCCCGTGGCCTGACCAATAAATTGCTCCACGCCCCCAGTGTCCAGCTGAAGAAACTGACCGCCGAGGGCCGCCTCGATGCACTGGCCATGGCCCAGGAACTCTTTGCCCTCGGTGAGGGTTCACCGGATAGCTTTTCGGATAAGAAATCGCAATGAAAGCGTCACTGCTCAATAAACTGGACACCCTCCAGGACCGTTTCGAAGAACTGACCGCCTTGCTGGGCGATGGCGAAGTCATTTCCGACCAGAACAAATTTCGCACCTATTCCAAGGAATACGCGGAAGTCGAGCCGGTTGTCGCCACCTATAAACAGTTGCTCAAAGTGCAGGACGATCTCGCCGGTGCCCAGGCGCTGCTCAAGGACAGTGACCCCGACCTGCGTGAAATGGCGGTGGAGGAAGTCCGCGAGGCCAAGGAACAGTTGATCGAACTGGAGAGCAATCTGCAGCGCATGCTGCTGCCCAGGGATCCGAACGACGGACGCAACGTGTTCCTGGAGATCCGTGCCGGTACCGGTGGCGATGAGGCAGCGATCTTTTCCGGCGACCTGTTTCGCATGTATTCGCGTTATGCCGAGCGTCGCGGTTGGCGGGTGGAGATCCTCTCGGAGAACGAAGGCGAGCATGGTGGGTATAAGGAAGTCATCGCCCGGGTCGAGGGCGACAACGTCTACGGCAAGTTGAAGTTCGAGTCCGGTGCCCACCGCGTACAGCGTGTGCCGGCCACCGAGTCTCAGGGGCGCATTCACACTTCGGCTTGCACGGTGGCAGTATTGCCCGAGCCGGACGAACAGGAAGCCATCGAAATCAACCCGGCGGACCTGCGGATCGACACCTACCGCTCTTCCGGCGCGGGCGGTCAGCACGTCAACAAGACCGATTCGGCGATCCGCATCACCCACTTGCCTTCGGGCATCGTGGTCGAATGCCAGGAAGAGCGTTCCCAGCACAAGAACCGGGCTCGGGCCATGGCCTGGCTGTCGGCCAAGCTCAACGACCAGCAGACCAGTGCCGCCGCCAGCGCCATCGCCAGCGAGCGCAAGTTGCTGGTGGGGTCGGGGGATCGCTCCGAGCGCATCCGAACCTACAACTTTGCCCAGGGCCGGGTCACCGATCATCGGGTCAACCTGACCTTGTATTCCCTGGATGAAATCCTGGCCGGCGGTGTCGAGGCGGTGATCGAACCGCTGCTGGCCGAATACCAGGCCGACCAGTTGGCCGCGATTGGCGAATAAAAGGTAAACACATGACCATCATCGCCAGTCTGCTACGTGCCGCCGAATTGCCGGATTCACCCACACCAAAACTGGATACCGAGTTGCTGCTGGCGGCTGCGCTGGGCAAGTCCCGCAGCTTCCTGCACACCTGGCCCGAGCGAATCGTGCCAAGCGAGGCCGCGCTGCTGTTTTCCGAGTACCTGCGTCGGCGTCGTTCCGGCGAGCCGGTGGCCTACATCCTGGGGCAGCAGGGCTTCTGGAAACTCGACCTGGAAGTCGCGCCCCATACCCTGATCCCGCGTCCTGATACCGAGTTGCTGGTGGAAACCGCGCTGGCCTTGTTGCCGGCCACAGCGGCCAGGGTGTTGGACCTGGGCACCGGCAGCGGCGCGATTGCCCTGGCGCTGGCCAGCGAGCGTCGGGCCTGGACGGTCACGGCGGTCGACCGGGTGCTGGAGGCCGTGGCCCTGGCCGAACGCAATCGCCAGCGCCTGGAGCTGGGCAATGTCACGGTGTTGAGCAGTCACTGGTTCAGTGCCTTGGAAGGCGAGTGTTTCGAGTTGATCATCAGCAACCCGCCTTATATTGCCGCCACCGATCCGCACCTGGCCGAAGGTGACGTGCGTTTCGAACCTGCCAGTGCATTGGTCGCGGGCCAGGATGGGCTCGATGACCTGCGCGAGATTATTGCCCAGGCACCGGCTCACCTCGCACCGGGCGGCTGGTTGGCGCTCGAGCATGGTTACGATCAGGCCGGGGCGGTGCGGGATCTATTGCAGAACCAGGGTTTCTCCGAGGTCCATAGTCGCAAGGACCTCGGCGGCCATGAACGCATAAGCCTGGGGTGCCTGCCGTGCTGAACGATCAGGAGTTGTTGCGCTACAGCCGGCAGATCCTGCTGCAGCATGTGGACATCGACGGCCAACTGCGCCTCAAGCAGAGTCGTGCATTGATCGTCGGCCTTGGTGGCCTCGGTGCGCCGGTGGCGCTGTACCTGGCCGCCGCCGGCGTCGGCGAACTGCACCTGGCGGACTTCGATACGGTCGACCTGACCAACCTGCAACGCCAGATCATCCATGACACCGACAGCGTCGGCCTGAGCAAGGTCGATTCGGCCTTGCGTCGTCTCGCGGCGATCAATCCCGAGGTTCGACTGGTGCCGCATCCAATGGCCATGGACGAGGACAGCCTGGCCGTGGCTGTCGCGGCAGTGGATCTGGTGCTGGACTGTTCCGATAATTTCTCGACACGCACGGCGGTCAATGCGGCATGTGTCGCGGCTGCCAAGCCGCTGGTCAGCGGGGCGGCGATCCGTCTGGAGGGCCAGCTTTCGGTGTTCGACCCACGCCGTCCCGAAAGCCCTTGCTATCACTGCCTCTACGGGCATGGCAGCGAGTCCGAGTTGACCTGCAGCGAAGCGGGGGTGCTTGGGCCGTTGGTAGGCTTGGTGGGCAGTCTGCAAGCCCTTGAGGCCTTGAAATTGCTGGCCGGCTTTGGTGAGCCCTTGGTGGGACGCCTGCTATTGATCGATGCCTTGGGTACGCGGTTCCGCGAATTGCGGGTCAAGCGTGACCCGGCTTGCAGCGTCTGTGGTGACCCCCATGCGTGAAGCGCCGGTCGGTGTGCTCGACTCGGGTGTCGGCGGGCTGTCGGTGCTGGGCGAAATCCATCGGCTGCTGCCCAACGAGTCGCTGTTGTACGTGGCTGACTGCGGGCACATTCCCTACGGCGAGAAAACGCCGGAATACATCCGACAGCGCTGCGCGATCATTGCCGATTTTCTCCTCAGCCAGGGTGCCAAGGCGCTGGTGGTGGCTTGCAATACCGCGACGGTCGCTGCGGCGGCTGATTTGCGTCGCGATTTCCCCCACTGGCCTATCGTCGGCATGGAGCCGGCGGTCAAGCCGGCCGCCGCTGCTACCCGCAGCGGCATTGTCGGCGTGCTGGCCACCACCGGCACCTTGCAGAGCGCCAAGTTCGCCGCCTTGCTCGACCGTTTCGCCACCGATGTGCGAGTTATCACCCAGCCGTGCCCGGGCCTGGTGGAGCTGATCGAGACGGGTGACTTGCACAGTCCGGCCTTGCATCAGTTGCTGCAGCATTACGTTGACCCGTTACTCGCCGCCGGCTGCGATACGCTGATCCTGGGCTGCACGCACTACCCCTTCCTCAGGCCAATGCTCAAGCAGATGATCCCGGATCACATCAGGCTGATCGACACCGGCGCAGCCGTGGCCCGACAACTCCAGCGCCTGTTGGCTGAGCGTGGATTGTTGGCCGAGGGACCGGCCAGCGAAACGCAGTTCTGGAGCAGCGCTGATCCGACACATTTAAGAAATATCCTACCGATGCTGTGGCATTCGTCTGGCCTTGTGCAAGGCTTCAATCTGTAAGCAAAATGTGAAAATTCCGTAAATGCTGCTGAACTTCTGTTCCAGCGCGGATTTCTATACCTTCGTCTGTTTGTAACAAATAACTAACGATGTACGTTCGGAAAAGGATGTTTCTAATGAAGCGCTTACTCTGCTTTGCCGCATTTGCGGCTGCATTGCTGGGGCACACTTACACCGCACAGGCAGCGGGTGTTGAGTTCGCGGTCGGCCAGACCGGCGACTCGACCATGACCTATCGCCTGGGGATGCAATTCGACTGGGACAAGAGTTGGTGGCAAAGCGACGTTGGCCGCCTGACTGGCTACTGGAGCGGTGCCTACACTTACTGGGAAGGGGATAAGACGTCCAGTAACCACAGCCTGTCGTTCTCGCCAGTCTTCGTGTATGAATTTTCCGGTGAGAACGTGAAGCCTTATATCGAGGCGGGCGTGGGTGTTGCGCTGTTCGACAAGACCGAGCTGGAAGATAACAAGCTCGGTAGCTCGTTCCAGTTCGAAGACCGCATCGGCTTCGGCTTGCGCTTCAACGGTGGGCATGAAGTGGGCATTCGCGCTACTCATTATTCCAATGCGGGTATCAAGTCGGATAACGATGGCGTGGAAAGCTACGCCCTGCATTACACGATGCCGCTGTAATACCTGACCCTGTGGGGAGCAGTTGCTTGTAACGTGGCTGGTGCAGTTGGCTTTGAGGTCGACTGTGCTACCGCTATCGCGAGCAGACTCGCTCCCATACTGTTTCGCGGGTAGCCGCGAGTCTGATATCCCCCGCTGATCCTGTGAGCGAGCCTGCTCGCGATAGCGGCGGTGATGTTCTACCGATACGCCGTGGTAATCCCGCGGCGTTCTTCAATGCATTCCAATGCTCCCATTTCGAACTCCCGGCAGATCAGCGGGCGTTTTTCGTAGATGGTGCACTTCATGCTGTCGCGATCCAGCGCCGCGCACCAGCCGTCATCGAGACGCAGCATCACTTCCCCGCCCCAATCGTCCGTGGCGATGAAGCGTTGCGGGACACCGGTGTCAGTGATCAACAGCACTTCCAGTTGGCAGCAGCACGCCGCGCACGTTGAGCACGTAACGGTCGATGCAGTGAGGTCAGCGAGAGGGATGATTTCCATGGCGCGCAGTGTAAGGCATGCGGGTCGCTCAGGGTCGACCCTTGATCGGTGACCAGACGCTTGCCTGGCAGGGATCGATGTCCGCTTGTGTGATCTGGCCCGAAGGCGGTAACGGCCACAGCGCGGCCACGGCCGTGACAGGGAGAAGCACTTCATGGGGACGTTCGACCAACTGGCTCAGGATGTAGGCAGCCATTTCGTCTGTCGACCCTGGTGTGGCCGGAAACTCCGCCAGGCTCCCAAGGGCGCAGTCGAAGTCCGGGCGAACGAGCGTTACGTCGATGTTTTCGCAGGCACGGACCGATTCGAACAGATAACGCATTGCTCCGTTGCTGCCCTCGGTGTGGGACGGTGGCAGGTAAGTTGCCGGGCTGATGACTCCCACCAGCAGGGGTGCGGTGCCGGCACGCAGCAATGGCGAGGCTGTTTCGATGCAAAGGCTTGCGACCAACAGGTTGCTGCGCACGATGTGTTCGATGAGAGAAGCGTCGGTAAACTGACTGTCGACGTACTCGGTGGTGCCGGCGTTCAGGATCAGCGTGTCCAGGGCATCCCACTGCTGAGCGATCTGATCGGTGATGTCGCGTACCGTCTGGCTGTCGGTCAAGTCGCCAGGCATCGTCAGTATCTGACCTGGATAGTGTGCCGAAAGGGCTTCGCAGGATTGAGCCGAGCGTGAGCTGATCGCCAGGTTCGCCCCGGTCTCAAGAATTGCCTGGGCCAACGAAGCGCCGACTCCGTTGCCGGCACCCGTCAGCCAATATCGTCGCGGTGGTCTCTGACCCATTCCATACTCCTCTTGATCGGGGCGGCCCGCCGCTTCGGGTAAGGGACACCCATGACGAGTCTTGGGGTAGCTTGACTATATATCGCCTGGCTGGCCCGCACTCTGGATGTCGATAATTTCACGTTCGTTGATCGCCCGTTTTTCCAGTCATGGCATGTTGCCGCGTCGGCAAATTCCTGAAAGCCTCCAACGCACGTTCCCGGGATTGGCTGAGATTGACGATCGGAGCCGGGTAGTCCGGCCTATCGAATAACCCGCCCAATGGGTTATGGACCTGTTGCTTATCGAGATCGTTCAGCTCAGGTAACCAGCGTTTGATAAACAGGCCGTCACGATCGAATTTTTCCGATTGACTCAACGGATTGAAGAGGCGGAACCAGGGCGCCGAATCCGTTCCGGTGGAAGCGCTCCATTGCCAGCCACCGTTATTGGCGGCCAGGTCTCCGTCGATCAGGTGCTGCATGAAAAAGCGCTCGCCTTCGCGCCAGTCGATCAGCAGGTTCTTGGTAAGAAACATCGCGACGACCATCCGCAAACGGTTGTGCATCCATCCTGTTTCCAATAGTTGACGCATGGCGGCATCGATGATCGGCAGTCCGGTGCGTGCCTGCTTCCAGGCTGCCAGCTCCTCGGGCGCATTGCGCCAGGCCAGGGCTTCGGTTTCCGGGCGAAACGCACGATGGCGGGACACACGGGGAAAGCCCACCAAAATGTGTTTATAAAACTCACGCCAGAGCAATTCATTGATCCAGGTCACGGTTCCGGCACTTCCACTCTCGAATTCGCCCTGGTTGGCTTGCAATGCGGCATGCAGACACTGGCGCGGCGAGACTACGCCTGTCACCAGATAAGCCGAAAGCTGGCTGGTACCGGGCTTGGCCGGGAAGTCCCGTTCGCTTTGGTAAAAGTCCAGGTGTTGATCGACGAACGTGTCGAGGCGCCGCCGGGCTTCGTTTTCACCGGCGGGCCAGAGGGTGCGCAGGGAGTTGCTGGGGAGAGCAAATCCTTCGACCTCTGTGGGCACCAGGTCGCTGTGGATACCGGTCGGTGCCTGCCGGGCCGGTGCACGGATCAGCTTCGGCAGTGAAAGGTGCAGGCGGCTGTAGCAGGCTTTGCGAAATTGGCTGAACACCTGGAAGTAGCTGCCGGTCCGGGTCAGCACGCTGCCGGGCTTGAACAGCAGTTGGTCGAGATAACTGTGGAAATCGATGCCCTGGGCTTTCAGGCAACGGGCTGCTTCGGCATCGCGCCGGGCCTCATTCACTCCGTATTCTTCGTTGGCATGAACCGCTTCGATGTTCAGTTCGCGGCACAGCGTGAGCAGTACCGACGGAGCCTGATCCCAGTGCGGTGCATGGCGGATCAGCAAGGGAATGTTCAGTTCGGCCAAGGCTGTGCTCAGCGAGGCCAGGTTGCGTAGCCAGAAATCGATCTTGCACGGCGCATCGTCATGGGCACGCCACTGTGCTGGGCTGGTCAGGTACACCGCCACGCAAGGCCCCCGGGCCGCGGCCGCCGCCAGGGCGGTATTGTCGTTCAGGCGCAGGTCGCTGCGCAGCCAGATCAATTGCATGGGGTTTTCCATTTCAAAGAAGTGCTCTGCGACCCAGCTCGCGGTAAGCCGCTAACGGGTCTTCGGCCCAGGCGATGTCCTTCGTCGAGATGCCGGTGGACAATTTGGCGTGATGGATCGAAGCGGCGGTGCCGGCCACGATGATCGGGCAGTCGATTCCATTCAGCAGCCTGGGCAGTTGGGACAGGTTCATGGCGTGGCTGGAATACAGCAGTACACCGCGGGCCTTGAGGCGTTCGACCGCCAAGGTCAGTTCGCCCGCCGGTATCGGCCCGTCGAAGACCTCCACTGGACAACCGGCACTGCTCGCCAGCCAGGCGGTGAGCCACACACCCGGTTCCAGGGGAACGTCCGACTGGTTGACCAATAGCAACGGCGCGCCGCGTAGCTGACGGTTGTTGTGGTAGATCCGGCTGCCGCATTTGCTGCGCAGCCAGGAGTAAAGGAACACCCGCTCCAGCTGTGCGCCGAACTGGCCTTGCCAACGCAATTGCAGCTCCTCGAGCAAGGGCAACAGCAACTGCTCGCACACGGTCCAGGGTGGGTACAAGCCCATGGCCTGGTTGACCAGGTCATCGACCTGGCGCTCGGCCAGTTGCGTCACTGCCAGGGCGAGGGCATGACGCTGGCGCAGCCAGTCGTTGTCCTGAGGTTCGGTGGGCGGTTGCGGCGTGTCGAGCAAGGGCTTGATCTTGCTGACCGTCACGCCCCGGTCGATCCAGGTGAGGATGCTCTGGATTCGCTGCACATGTTCGGCGTTGAACAACCGGTGTCCCTTGGGCGTGCGTAACGGCACGATCAGGCCATAACGGCGCTCCCAGGCGCGCAACGTCACGGCGTTGACACCGGTTCGCCGCGCCACTTCGCGTATGGGTAGCCAGCCGTCTGCCAGGGCCTGGGCGAAATCGCTGCCAAGGTCTTCGCGAGCACTGGAGTCGGTATCGCCTTTCATCAGATGGCGTTCCGCAAACTGAGATTTTCCGGGTGCGGTTGCAGGTAGACCTGCTGCGCCAGATAGGGATCGGGATGCAGGCGAAGGTGATGCTTGAGCAAGGTCAGCGGCACGACCAGCGGTACGATGCCGAGACGGTACTGGGCGATGAGATGCTGGACTTCCTGTTTGTCCTCGGCGTCGATGGCACGTTTGAGATAACCGCTCAGGTGCTGCAACACATTGGTATGGGTGCGGCGGGTAGCGCATTTTTTCAGGGCGGCCATCAGTGCGCTGAAATATCGCGGACCCAACTCGTTGGGGTCGGTCTTGCCCATGTTGCCCAACAGGTTGCCCAGGACTTTGTATTGCACAGGGTTATGAGCCATCAGCAGGTACTTGTAGCGCGAGTGGAACGCAATCAGGTCGCGCCGGGTCAGGCCTTTGCGACGCAGTGATTGCCAGGCGGCGTAGGCGAACACCCGGGTCAGGAAATTCTCCCGCAGTACCGGATCGTTGAGGCGGCCATCTTCCTCCACCGGCAGGTCCGGATGGCGCGCGCAGAATGCCTGTGCATAGATGCTACGTCCGCCACCTGGCTGCGACGCACCGTTATGGTCATAGACCTTGACCCGCTCCAGACCGCATGACGGCGATTTCTGCATGAAAATGTAGCCGCAGATGTCGTCCAGTTCCGCAGCCATCTGCCGAGCGTAATCAACCAACGGGCGAGTCACGTTGAGGCCCTGTGTCACCGTGCCGAGCACCTCGGGGCGTTCGGGATTGCCCACCAACCGGATCGGTTCTCTCGGAATGCCCAGGCCGATGGCGACTTCCGGGCAGACCGGCACGAAATCAAAGTGCTCCGCGAGGAGACGACTGCACAGCTGCGATTGCTTGTGCCCGCCGTTGAAGCGAACTTCTGCTCCCATCAGACAAGCGCTGACGGCGATTTTCGGGCGGATGGCGGCTGAGTCGGGCATGAAGACCTCTGGCGTATAAACTTGTACAAAATGTGATTTTTTGTACAATTTTACTCATCATAGATCCATGGCTGTACAAGTCAACCTGGTTTGCCGGGTGGGAGAACCGCTGGCGTTACTCGCGGGTAGGCTGCCGTCTCGTTCGACAGCAGCGGGTGGCGCAGGGTGACGCGCTCTACTGGAGGCTGGCGTGCAAGCGCCGCGCGGCTTCCTGACCGCTGAGCCAGGCGCCTTCGACCCGGCCGGACAGGCACCAGTCGCCACAGACATACAGGCCCAGGTCGGCATCGGCCAAGGCGCCCCACTCATGACTGCCGGCAGGGCGCGCATAGAGCCAGCGGTGGGCCACGCTGAAGCTCGGCGCGGGCATGGCGCTGTGCAGCAGTTCGGCGAAGGCTCCGTGCAGGTGTTCGATCACTGCTTCCTTGGGCAGGTCAATGTGCTGCCGGCTCCAGTCGCTGGTAGCGTGCAATACCCAGGTGTCGAGCGTGCTGTCGCGTCCCGGCTTGCTGCGGTTACGGGCCAGCCAGTCGAGGGGGCTGTCCTGCACGAAGCAGCCTTCCATGGGCGTATCCAGCGCCTGTTCGAAGGCCAGGGCCACGGCCCAGGTGGGGTCCATCTTCACGCCGGCCGCCACCCCGGCGAGTTTCGGCACGGCCGCCAGCAACGCGGTGGCCTGGGGCGCGGGCGTGGCAATGACAACCTGGCCGAAGGGGCCGTGGGTGAAGCCTTCCGCGTCCTGTAAATGCCAGTGTTCCTGGCCGCGGTAGACCTCGGTGATCCGGCAGGAGAACTGTACATGCAACTTGCCGAGCAAGGCGCGGGTAATGGCACTCATACGCGGGGTGCCGACCCAGCGGGTCTGTTCGTCCGGGGAGGGGGTCAGTTGCCCGTCCTGGAAGTTGTAGAGTTGCGGGTTCCACTCCGCAGCCCAGCCGTTGGCCTGCCAACGCTGGACTTCGGTGACGAAGCGGCGATCACGGGCGGTGAAATATTGTGCGCCCATGTCCAGTGTGCCAGCGTCGCTGCGTTTGCTGGACATGCGTCCGCCGCTACCGTGGCTTTTATCGAAGAGTTGAACGACATGCCCGGCCTCCGTCAGGGCCTGGGCGGCTGAGAGTCCGGCGATGCCGGTGCCGATGATTGCGATGGGTACAGTCATGAGGGCCTCGTTTACCTTTCTGTACAGACTACGCCGTCGTTTAAACCTGTACAATTTGGGTTTTTGGTATAAGTTTTACCGTTCGCGTTTGGACAGGTTGACCTATTGTTAAACACAGACCCTGCCCGATACGAAAAATCCCTGCTTATAAAAATAGACTAGTGGGCCGGGTAAAACGCGCTACGAGGAACATCTCATGCACATATTGCTGACCGGCGGTACTGGTTTGATCGGACGTCAGCTCTGCCGCCTCTGGTTGGAGCAAGGACATCGGCTGACGGTATGGAGTCGCCGACCCGCAGAGGTGGCGAAAATCTGTGGGACGCAGGTGCGGGGCGTCGCCAGGCTCGATGAGATCGACGAGCCGGTGGACGCGGTGGTCAACCTCGCCGGAGCGCCGATTGCCGATCGGCCCTGGACCCATAAGCGCAAGATGTTGTTATGGAGCAGTCGCGTGACCTTGACCGAGGTTTTGCTGGCGTGGCTGGAGCGCTGCGAGCAGAAGCCCACCGTGTTGATTTCAGGTTCCGCAGTGGGCTGGTACGGCGACGGCGGCGAACGGGAATTGACCGAGGAGTCGGGGCCGGTCAGCGAGGATTTCGCCAGCCAATTGTGCATCGCCTGGGAAGAAACCGCGCAACGGGCCGAGGCCATGGGCATACGCGTGGTACTGGTCCGTACCGGCCTGGTCCTGTCCGCCGAGGGCGGCTTTTTGTCGCGGCTGTTATTGCCCTTCAAACTGGCGTTGGGTGGGCGTATCGGCAATGGTCGGCAATGGATGCCATGGGTCCACATCGACGATCAAATCGCCCTGATTGATTTTCTTCTGCACCGCGATGACGCCAGCGGTCCTTATAATGCCTGCGCGCCGAACCCGGTGCGTAACCGCGATTTCGCCAAGGCCCTGGGACACGTGTTGAATCGGCCCGCCGTGATGCCGATGCCGGAGCTGGTATTGAAAGTCGCACTGGGGGAATTGTCATCGCTGTTGCTGGGCGGCCAGCGCGCCACGCCGGCCCGGTTGCAGGCGGCGGGTTTCACTTTCCGGTTCACGGATTTGCCTGCGGCTCTGGACGATTTGTCCGGCCGCTTTTGAAATAGGACGTTGCATGACCGATCACGCGTTGCTTCTGGTGAATCTGGGTTCGCCTGCCTCCACTTCGGTGGCCGATGTACGCCGCTACCTCAATCAATTCCTGATGGACCCGTATGTCATCGACCTGCCATGGGTGGTGCGGCGTTTGCTGGTGTCGCTGATCCTGATCAAGCGCCCCGAGCAATCTGCCCACGCCTACGCCTCGATCTGGTGGGAGGAAGGTTCGCCGCTGGTGGTGCTCAGCCGCCGGCTGCAACAGGCGATGGCCGCCCAGTGGACCCAAGGTCCGGTGGAATTGGCGATGCGTTACGGCGAACCGTCCATTGAGTCGGCACTGGTACGCCTGGCGAGCCAGGGGCACAAGAAGATCACGCTGGCACCGTTGTACCCGCAGTTCGCTGACAGCACCGTCACCACTGTGGTCGAAGAAGCCAAGCGGGTCGTGCGGGACAGGAAGCTCGACGTGCAGTTCTCGATTCTCCAGCCGTTCTACGATCAGCCGGAATACCTCGACGCTCTGGTTGCCAGTGCCAGGCCTTATCTGGCGCAGGATTACGATCACCTGCTGTTGAGTTTCCATGGCTTGCCGGAGCGGCACCTGACCAAGCTCGACCCGACGGGGTTTCATTGCTTCAAGGATGCCGACTGCTGCAAGAACGCGCCGCCGGAGGTTATCGCGACCTGCTACCGCGCCCAGTGCATTCGCACGGCCGAACTGTTCGCCCGGCAGATGGGCCTCAAGGAAGGCCAATGGTCGGTGTCGTTCCAGTCCCGACTCGGCCGCGCCAAGTGGATCGAGCCCTACACCGAAACGCGCCTGGAAGAATTGGCCAAAAGCGGGGTCAAGAAGGTGCTGGTGATGTGTCCGGCGTTCGTGGCCGACTGCATCGAGACCCTGGAGGAAATCGGTGATCGCGGGCGCGAGCAGTTCCGCGAGGCCGGGGGGGAGGAATTGGTACTGGTGCCGTGTCTCAACGACCAGCCGCAATGGGCCGAGGCGTTGAGCACGTTGTGCGAACGGGCGCCGATCGCTTTGTAATATTCAAGGGCCCTTTCGCGAGCAAGCCCGCTCCCACATGGGATCTGCGATGTACACAAGTTTTGTGACCCGCGAAGTTCCACTGTGGGAGCGGGCTTGCTCGCGAAGAGGCCCTATCAGACAACACACCTATCAGAGCAGCGGTTCATCCGCCTTCTTCTGCTTCCAACCGTCATTACCCGGCAGCAGCAGGTTCAGCCCGATCGCCACCACCGCGCACAGCGCGATGCCTTTGAGGCCGAAGTCATCCGGGCCGGTGCCGGTCCCCACCAATACGCCGCCGATGCCGAACACCAGTGTCACCGAAACGATCACCAGATTGCGTGCTTCGCCCAGGTCGATCTTGTGGCGGATGAGGGTGTTCATGCCCACCGCCGCAATCGAACCGAACAACAGGCACAGGATCCCGCCCATGACCGGTACCGGGATACTTTGCAGCAGCGCACCGAACTTGCCGATGAAGGCCAGGGCGATGGCAAAGATCGCCGCCCAGGTCATGATTTTCGGGTTGTAGTTCTTGGTCAGCATCACGGCGCCGGTGACTTCGGCGTAGGTGGTATTAGGCGGACCGCCAAACAGACCGGCCGCGGTGGTGGCAATGCCGTCACCGAGCAGGGTCCGATGCAAGCCGGGCTTTTTCAGGTAGTCGCGACCGGTTACGCTGCCTACCGCAATCACCCCGCCGATGTGTTCGATGGCCGGCGCCAGGGCCACCGGCACGATGAACAGAATTGCCTGCCAGTTGAACGCGGGGGCGGTGAAGGCCGGCAGGGAGAACCACGGTGCGGCGGCGATCTTGGCAGTGTCCACCACGCCGAAGAAAAACGCCATGGCGAAGCCCACCAGCACGCCGGAGATGATCGGCACCAGACGGAAAATACCTTTGCCGAACACCGCGACAATCAGCGTGGTGAGCAGGGCCGGCATCGAAATCATCATGGCGGTCTGGTAATGAATCAGCTCGGTACCGTCGCCGGCCTTGCCCATCGCCATGTTCGCGGCAATCGGCGCCATCGCCAGGCCAATGGAAATGATCACCGGGCCGATGACCACTGGCGGCAGCAGTCGGTCGATGAAACCGGTGCCCTTGATCTTCACGGCCAGGCCCAGGAAGGTGTAGACGAAACCGGCCGCCATCACGCCGCCCATGGTCGCCGCGAGGCCGAACTGGCCCTTGGCGAGAATGATCGGGGTGATGAAGGCAAAGCTCGACGCCAGGAACACCGGCACCTGCCGCCCGGTGACGACCTGGAAAAGGATCGTCCCCAGGCCTGCTGTGAACAGCGCGACGTTCGGGTCCAGCCCGGTGATCAGCGGCATCAGCACCAAGGCGCCGAAGGCGACGAACAGCATCTGTGCGCCGGACAACACCTGGCGCCAGAGCGGATCGTTGAACTCGTCCTGCATGATCAAGCGTCCTTCTGCTTGGTGCCGAAGATCTTGTCGCCGGCATCGCCCAGGCCCGGGATGATGTAGCCGTGCTCGTTGAGTTTCTGGTCGATGGAGGCGGTATAGATGGTCACGTCCGGATGAGCGTCCTGGACCACCTTGATGCCTTCGGGGGCGGCAACCAGGACCATGGCACGGATGTCGCGGCAACCGGCTTTTTTCAGCAGGTCGATGGTGGCGACCATGGAACCGCCGGTGGCGAGCATCGGATCGATGATCATCGCCAGGCGCTCGTCGATTTCCGGCACCAGTTTTTCCAGGTAGGTGTGGGCCTGCAGCGTTTCTTCGTTGCGAGCCACGCCCACGGCGCTGACCTTGGCACCCGGGATCAGGCTCAGCACACCTTCGAGCATGCCGATGCCGGCGCGCAGGATCGGCACCACGGTGATCTTCTTGCCGGCGATTTTCTCCACCTGGACCGCACCGGCCCAGCCGTCGATCTCGTAGGATTCCAGTGGCAGGTCCTTGGTGGCTTCGTAGGTGAGCAGCGCACCGACTTCCTGGGCGAGCTCGCGGAAGTTCTTCGTGCTGATATCGGCGCGACGCATCAGGCCGAGTTTATGTCTGATCAGCGGATGGCGGATCTCGAGGATAGGCATGGGAAGGCTCCGGCGGCGGGCAAAAAAACCGGGCTAGATTAATCTATCCCGATGGCTTGTCCTATAGACAATACAGAACGTTAGTCCACAAACCCTTGATCTGGCCGGGCGGGATGCGTACCTTTGCCCGTTTTTCCGAACCTGCCCCTCTGGAGAGCACCATGTCCGCTGATCTCGAGCATATCCGTCAAATTATGGCGGAGGCTGATTGCCTGTACACCGAAGCCGAAGTCGAAGCAGCCATTGCCCGGGTCGGTGCGCAGATCAACGACCAACTGGCCGATTCCAATCCGGTGGTGTTCTGTGTCATGAACGGCGGGCTGATTTTCTCCGGCAAGTTGCTGACCTACCTGAACTTCCCGTTGGAGGCGTCGTACCTGCATGCCACCCGTTATCGCAACGAAACCAGCGGCGGCGATCTGTTCTGGAAAGCCAAGCCGGAAGTCTCGTTCATCGACCGCGACGTGTTGATCATCGACGACATCCTCGATGAGGGGCACACCCTGGGCGCGATCATCGATTTCTGTCGGCATGCCGGTGCGCGCGCGGTGCACACCGCCGTGCTGATCGACAAGGACCATGACCGCAAGGCCCGTCCCGACCTGAAGGCCGATTTCGTCGGCCTGCCGTGTATCGATCGCTACATCTTCGGTTATGGCATGGACTACAAAGGTTACTGGCGCAACGCCAACGGTATTTTCGCCGTCAAGGGCATGTGATCGATGTCTCGGCCGGGGTTCCTGGATCAGACACTGTTCGCTGAGCTGGCCGAGAAAGCCGCGACCAGCCCTCGCGGGCGGCAGCACCACAACTTCCATCGGATGGACGAACCCTGCCATCGCATGGTGGTGGGTTTGCAGCCTTCCACGTACATCCCGCCCCATCGTCACCTCAGCGCCGACAAGGCAGAAACCCTGTTGGTGCTCAGGGGGCGCCTGGGGGTATTGATCTTTGACGACGCCGGTGCGGTGACGGACAAGCGCATTCTCCAGGCCGGTGGCGATTGCCTCGGCGTCGACCTTCCGGCCGGTGTGTTTCACGGCCTGGTGGTGCTGGAAGCCGACAGCTTGATGTTCGAGTGCAAGGCCGGCCCTTACCGGCCGGTGGGTGACGGCGAGCTGGCCCACTGGGCGCCCCGCGAAGGCGAGGCGGGCGTGGCTGAGTACCAGGCATGGATGCGTGCTCAGTTCGACTAAGGTGCGCTTCACCCTGTGGGAGCAAGCGTTGCTCCCACAGCCTTGCTCTCAAGCTGCCAACCACTGCTGGCTTTTGATCCGCGCCTGCTCCAGGGTTTGTACATACGCCAGTTGGCGCTGCTCGCGATGGATGCCGGCGCGGCGTAGCTTCAGGCGCACTCGCGGCGCGGTCGCTACCAGGATCAGGCCGATACCGTGCTTGCGGTAGTCCTTCAGGATATTTTCAAACGCCGCCAGTGCGGTCATGTCCAGCATCGGCACGGCGCTCATTTCCACCACCACGATGCGGACCCCCGGATCGAACCGACGCAGCACGTCCAGGGCCTTTTCTGCCGCGCCGAAGAACAGTGGGCCGCGAATCTCGTAGCAACGCACATGCTCAGGCATGTCCTGCAAGGCTTGATGAAAGTGCCGCGGCAGTTCGGTGCTGTCGGTCAGCTCGCTCATGCGCTTGATAAACAGCCCGGCCGCCAGCAGCAGGCCGACGGAAACCGCCAGGACCATGTCGAACAGCACCGTCAGGCCCAGGCAGGTCAGCAGCACCAGTACATCGCTACGCGGGGCGATGCGCAGGGTGTGCAGCACGTGCCCGGCTTCGCTCATGTTCCAGGCGACCATCACCAGCAGCGCCGCCAGCGCGGCCATGGGCAGGTAGCTGAACAGCGGCGCCAACAGCACGATCGCCGCCAGCACCACGAGACTGTGGATGATCGACGCCAAGGGCGAAGACGCGCCGCTGCGCACGTTGGTGGCGCTGCGGGCAATCGCGGCGGTGGCGGTGATGCCGCCGAACAGCGGCGCCACCAGGTTGCCCAGGCCTTGGCCCATCAGCTCTGCGTTGGGATCGTGCTTGCTGCCGGTCATGCCGTCCGCCACCACTGCGCATAACAGCGACTCGATGGCGCCGAGCATGGCAATGGCGAAGGCGGGTGACAGCAACTGTCGGATCAGGTCGTAGGACAGCACCAACGGTCGCCCCTGGCCGTCAGGAAGATTCCAGGGCCAGTCGAAGCTCGGTAGGAACGGTGGAATCCCGGGATGGTTGATGCCGTTGACGACATAACTGAAGCGTTCCCCCAGTGTCGCCACTGACCACCCGCCGCGCTCCAGTGCCAGCCCCAGCAATGCACCGACCAGCAGGGCGACGAGGTGGCCCGGCACCCGCGGAACCCAGCGTGGCCAGACGATCAAGACCGCCAGGCACGCGGCACCGATGAGACTGTCACCGAAGTGGGCCCCCGGCAGTGCTACGATCAGCTCGCCCAGTTGTTCAATGTAGTGTCGGGCCTGGCCGGTGGTCGTCAGGCCCAACAGATCCTTCAGTTGCAGGGTGGCGATGACCACGCCGATGCCGGCGGTGAAACCGAGGATGACCGGATAGGGGATGTACTGGATCAACCGCCCGGCGCGCATCAATCCTAAAGCGACCAGAATCAGCCCGGCCAGCATCGTGCACAGCAGCAGGCCGCCTAGCCCGTACTGCTGGGTGATGGGCAGCAGGATCACCACGAATGCCGCCGTCGGCCCGCTCACGTTGAAACGCGAGCCACCGGTCAGGGCGATCAGCGGTGCGGCCACCAGCACCGTGTACAAGCCGTGTTGCGGCGGTACGCCCACCGCGATTGCCAGGGCCATCGCCAGGGGAATGGCGATGATCCCGACCGTCAGCCCGGCCACCAGGTCGCCCCGCAGGCTTTCAAGGGTATAACCGGCCCGCCAGCTTTGGCGCCAGGCGGCGAATAGCGGTGGAGCGGAGAAGGACATGGGTACTCCTCAAAATGAATGGGCAAAGACACCGGACCTGCCGGACACCAATCCCTGTGGCGAGGGAGCTTGCTCCCGCTGGGCTGCGTAGCAGCCCCTGGCTGTTTTTGCGATTGCTGCGCAATCGAGCGGGAGCAAGCTCCCTCGCCACAAAGGCATCGCCATTGATTTCAGGATGATGGCCCTTTGAGTATGCCTCCTGCGGTGTGCGGCAGTATTGATCCGTATCGTTTATTTTTACCGACCATGCTCATGCTAGAGTGCCGGGCCAAGATCCCGGAGCCTGTCATGACTGTATCGATCCGCCGCCGTGCCGCCTTGCTTCTGATTTCCAGCCTGCCGCTGGTGGCTGTTGCCGCGCCGATGCACAGCCAGTTCCTGCCGCCTGATGACCTGACGGTGCGCCAGGAGCAGCCCGAACAGCAGCAACTGCTGCAAGTCACCGAATACTCGGTGGTGCTGGGCAATCAACGTCAGTCCAACCAGCAACCGATACCGGTGACCTCGTCGTTGCTGGTGCGCCTCAAGGGCAAGCCCCTGAACAAGGGCGCCACCATCAATCAGGTGATCCTCAACTTCGATGGCGAAAGCAAGAGCCTGAAGAAGCCGGCCTTCGACGAGGCGAGCAAGACCCTGACCCTGTCTTATCCACAGGCGCATTATCGGGCGGTCATCGATCTGCTGCGCAACGATACGGTGTATGTGCAGTTCCTCAGCTACGCCAACGGCCACGTCTGGGCCGACCTGCACACCGGAGCGGTACGCTCGCGTTGAGCCCCGGGGCTTGCCGGGGGTAAACTGCCCGCCCCGTGAACTGTGCGAGTTGGAGTCGGCTATGCGTAAAGACAAGAAACAAGTGATTGGTGACGAGATTGGCGATGAACAGATCAAGCTGTTCCTCAATTTCGAACCCGCCGATGCCACCTCGCCGTCGTTGCATAAACTGATCAAGGGTTACCGCGGCCTGCGGGTCGATGATTTCGAGCGTTTCCTGACCTTTTTCGTCGAAGCCGGCTATGACCTCAATGGCAAGGATGAGCACGGTAATGACTTCATTGCATTGATCCAGGATCAGCGCAATGCCGAGGAATACATCGAGTTGTTCAACAAAGCCCGTGGCTGAGCGAGTTAGAACGGATTAACGCCTTTCGAGGCGTTTGATCGTTTTTCTTTAGTTTTCCTGATAGTCGTTTAAGAAGTGTCCGAAAGGTTATGTCACCATTCGGACTGTTCTGTTTTAGTTTGATTTCCATTACTTTTGCATTGAGGCCGGATGGTTTCAATTCAATGGTTTTAATGGAGCAGTATTTATCATGGAAGATAAAAGCAAATGTATCGCCGGGGCGCTGTTGGCCTTGCTCGGTTGTCTGGCAAGTTCGGCTTCCAATGCGTTCGATGAGATCGTCAATGTGGAAATATTCAATGCAACGTCGGCAACGATTGTCCCAGGCAGCGACTTCACCTGGACCCAGGACCCGGCCAATGCAGGCCATGGCTTTTCGGTAAACCCCGGTGCGAGTCAGGAACTGACCTATTACCTGCCCCAGTCGCGCGCCGAGCGCGAGTCCTTTACCTACATCCAAGGCAGTCGCAAGTGCCATTTCAGTTTCGGGCACATCGCCAAAGCCCCGGTGAGTGATGAGCAGACAATGCCTTATCGTCGTTGGGTCGATGCACAACCCAAGGATTACTGTGTCGCAGAGTTGTTTGAGATCGATGATGACGACGATTACGTTCGTCATGGCGGAACACGCATCAAGTTCAGCATGAAATAAACGCCGAAAATAAAAAGCCTCCATAATTTGGAGGCTTTTATTTATAACGACAGAGGATCAGGCGTAACTTTTAGCCTTGCTGTCTTCAACCAGTCCCAGCGCGATGTTGTTCTGCGCATTGATCTTGCGATACAGCGCCGCGTCGGTTTCAAGCACTTTTTCCCGGGCCGGGAAGATTTCCGCGAGCTTGGCGGCCCACTCTCCCTTGGCCTTGTCCGGGAAGCAACGCTCGATCAGGTCCAGCATGATCGAAACGGTCACCGAAGCGCCTGGCGATGCGCCAAGCAGGGCGGCGAGGGTACCGTCCTTGGCTGCCACCAGCTCGGTACCGAACTGCAGGACGCCACCTTTCTTCGGATCTTTCTTGATGATCTGCACCCGTTGGCCGGCCACTTCCAGGCGCCAGTCCTCGGCTCTCGCCTCGGGATAGAAGCGGCGCAGGGATTCCAGGCGCTGCTCCATGGATTGCATCACTTCGCTGATCAGGTACTTGGTCAGGTCCATGTTGTCCCGGGCTACCGCCAGCATAGGGCCGATGTTGCCGGCGCGTACCGACAGCGGCAGGTCCATGATAGAGCCGTGCTTGAGGAACTTGGTGGTGAAACCGGCATAGGGTCCGAACAACAGGGATTTCTTGCCATCGACCACGCGGGTATCCAGGTGCGGCACCGACATCGGTGGCGAGCCCACCGCAGCCTGGCTGTAGACCTTGGCCTGGTGGTGCTTGACCACTTCCGGGTTGTCGCAACGCAGCCATTGGCCGCTGACCGGGAAGCCGCCGAAGCCTTTGCTTTCCTCGATGCCCGAGGCTTGCAGCAGTGGCAATGCGGCGCCGCCGGCACCCAGGAAGACGAACTTGGCATCGACGTCGCGGCTGCTGCCGGAGTTGACGTCCTTGATGCTCACGGTCCAGCCGCTGCCGTTGCGCTTGAGGCCGGTGACGCGCTTGCAGTACTTGACCTGGGTGTCGGGGGCGCTGGTCAGGTGCTTGAGCAGTTGATTGGTCAGGGCGCCGAAGTTGACGTCGGTGCCGTTCATGACCCGAGTGGCGGCGATGACTTCATCGGCCGGACGCCCCGGCATCATCAGCGGCATCCACTCAGCCATCTTGCCTTTGTCTTCGGTGTATTCCATGTCGGCGAAGGCGTGATGCTGGCTCAGCAGTTCGAAGCGCTTCTTCAGGAACGACACGCCTTTTTCGCCCTGCACGAAGCTCAGGTGCGGCACCGGGGCGATAAAGGACCTGGAGGAGCCGAATGTGCTTTTCTGGGTCAGGTATGTCCAGAATTGCTTCGACACCTCGAACTGGGTGTTGATGTGCACGGCTTTCTTGATGTCGACACTGCCATCGGCCGCTTGCGGCGTGTAGTTCAGCTCACACAGACCGGCGTGGCCGGTGCCGGCATTGTTCCAGGGGTTGGAACTCTCCGCGGCACCGGAATCCATCAGCTCGACGACTTCCAGCGAAATCGCGGGGTCGAGCTCCTTGAGCAGCACGGCCAGGGTGGCGCTCATGATGCCGGCCCCTACCAGAACTACATCGACTGCTTCGTTATGCGCCATTTAACGCGTCTCCAAAATCTGCAGCACCAAATTGTCGGCATAGCGGCCAGAGTGGCGGGGCAGGTCGGTTGCGCCCCAGGTACCCATGGCCAGGATCGCCATGTCCGAATCTTCGCAATTTTTTGCAACTGCTACGAATGCATGCAGCCTGGCCTCAAGAGTCACATGAACTCATTTAAGCGCCGGGCGGGCAATTCGACTTATGGCCGAGACATCCGTTCGTGCAACCAAATCCGTAGCGGACAGGCTTCAGACGCCGGTTCTTGAACGATATCCGGTCCTGTGTCGTTGGGCTGTTTCAGACGCCAATGGTGCTTGTTCAGACGCAAAACTCTTCATTTGCTCGCCACACTCTTGTGAAGTTGTGAAAACCCGTTTTTTCACGCTCTTTTGAAGACGTGAACCTCAAAAAAGGGCTGTCCCAGCCAGGTACCGTGTCCCGATTGTTTGGCCCATGCAGTACATGACAGGCAAAACGGTCGGACAGCTCCGTAACCGGGCGTAATGACAGCTCTGCAGATTCGCGAAAAGTGGTGATTGGCCCGGAAACAGCAGGCGCGCCAGCTTCACTCGATCTGTGTGGGCGGCTCTCTGTGGGCGATGCGGGGTGCCAATACAAGCGCATCGGCGGTGTTGCGAGGCCCGATCAGGAGACGTCCTTATAATCGGGGGGAGATTGTAACGAAGAAACGCAGGAAAATGGTCGTGTTTAATGACTTTTATTAGCCATTCGGTCAGATGGCCAACAACTGGCGGCTGCGCGCGCGACTGCGAAGCGGTTGTACACGGGCGCTGGCGGGTAGCGGTCGGTGCAGCCAGCTCAGACGGATTTCTTCAATTTCCACCCAGCCTTCGCCCATCGGTTGCAAGCTGCATTGCTTGAACGCCTGGCAGTGGCCGTTGCGATCCAGTAGGGCAAAGCTGCGATGCTGTGGACGTGGGATGAACAGAGAGATGAGAAGGCGCATGGGCGGATTTCCGTGTCGAGGGACTTGTGAGTAGCCTGACAGCGAGCCATGACATGCCGGTGTAAGGACCGTGACAGTGGCGTGACAGGAACCGGCATTGGCGGTACATGTCAGAAATTTCAGTATTCATTCGGCTGGTTCGCCGCGTTGGCGCACCGCTATACTGCTGGTCTGTCAGTGCCCGATTCTGGAGAGATGAGCATGTTGCAACGCCTGTTGTTCGGTTTGATCGCTGTGACCAGTCTGACCCTTGTCGGCTGCGCCCACAGCCCGCAACAACTTAACCCGGAACCCAAGCTCAACGCCCAGCTGGCGCCTGTGGGTCATGGCCAGCCGGTGGTGGTACGGGTGGTGGACGGCCGTCCATCACCGACGCTCGGTACCCGTGGCGGTCTGTATCCGGAAACCAGCGTCATCACGGTACAGGGCGCGCAGATCCTGCCGAAGCTGCAGGCCCAGGCTGAAGCCGCAGTGCGTCTGCTGGGCTTCACCCCTACCGCGAACGCGATGAATGCGCCACAGCTGACCGTTACCCTGGCCGAACTCAAGTACCAATCGCCCAAGGAAGGCATGTACGTGACCGAAGCCACCATTGGCGCGACTTTCCGTTCCGATGTGCAGAACGCCAACCGTCGTTACAGCGGTCGTTATGGGGCTTCCCTGGACCAGCGTTTCGGCATGGCGCCCAACCAGGACACCAACACCAAGCTGGTCAGCGATGTGTTGAGCGACGCTCTGACCCGGCTGTTCAAGGATCCGACCATCGGGCAGGTGTTGGCCGAGTAAGGTTTCGTTCCTGCCAGGAAGTCACCCCCCTGTGGGAGCGAGCCTGCTCGCGACAGCGGCGGGTCAGCGACATTGACGTCGACTGACACCCTCTCATCGCGAGCAGGCTCGCTCCCACATTGGTTTCAGGCAGCCTGTGAATACAATTCCAGCACACTGATGCCCGTCAACAGGTCAGTCTCCGGCAGGTCGGCATGTTGATGACCACCGAGGGCGCAATACACCAGCCAATGTGGGTCCTGTACGTTGAAAGACAGGCTGCCGACGAGGTTCTGTTGTTCGTCGCTCGGCGTGATGAGATAGAGGCGATCCTGGTTTTCGGCGTGAAGCATGACGGGGTCCGTGCAGGTTTGGAGGGCGACAGGGTGGCTTATCCAGATGACGAAACCGTGACGGGGAAAGTAGTCCCTAGCTCAGCCCCACAGGTCGGAAAAAACGGGGCAGGGCGGTGGGCTTTCGGTAGAATCCGCGCCCTGTCCGAAGGTCCCGCCTGTTTTGCTTGAGGTTTGTGATGTCGCTGCATCTGCTTTCGTTGTTCGCTACCCACCCCGCCAAATTGATCAACTTGCTCGCGCTATTGTTTGCCTGCCCGGGCGGCTGGGTGCTGCATGCGACGCGCCGCCGCGAACTGCGGGCGCGTGCAAGTTTGCAAACGCGCAGCGGTAATGGCGAGGAGCGCTTCGAAGCGTTGCTGGACCTGGCGACCCAGCGCATGAACCGGTTCTTCTACCGGTTCGGTTTTGGCTGTCTGGCGTTGGCCTTGCTGGTGTCGTGGATCAGCACGCAGATCAGCTGAGATTACCGGCGACAAAGAAGCTTTTTGTGGCGAGGGGATAAATCCCCTCGCCACAGGACCCTGCGTTGGCTTACAACGCCAACCCCGCCTTGACCCGATACTGATTACGCACCGGCGTCGCATATTGCAGTATCAGGAACGGCCGGTGTTCCGCCGGGCACGCATCCAACCGGCGTTGCCATTCTTCCTGGGCCTTGGCCAGTTCATCGGCGTCGAATACCTCGGCCGCCTGCGGAACCTGCAACTGCGGATCGGCATCGGTCCATTGGGCGTAAGCCAGGTAATGCACCGGGAACAGGCGGTAGCCGCCGAGAATCTGCCGATCCATCTCCTGGGCCAATTGCTTGGTGTCTTCGAACAGCTCGGTGATCGGCGCGGCGAAGTTCACGTGCACCCGGCCCTTGTAGCCGGTGATGCCCTTGGCGATGCTCACGTCATCCTCGCCCGGTGCCTTGGTGTAGGTGCCGGTGGTGGCGCGGATGTACAGCTCGCGGGCCTTGGCCTGGTCGCATGGGTCGTATTCGTAGCTGATCGACACGGGTGTGAGATTCAGCGACTGGATGACCTCGCCGAACGGCTCGTCCTTGCGGCTCATGTGGAACATCTTGAGGATGGCCGATTCGGTACGGTCATCGCCATCCTTGGCCCGTCCTTCGGCCTGGGCGATCCAGATCGAGGCGCAGTCGTGGCGGATCGAGTGGTTGATATACGCTGACAGCAGCTGATAGGCCGCCATCTTCTCCCGTCGTCCGGTGATGGAGCGGTGCACGATGAAGCTCTTGTTCAGGCGCATCAGGTCGCTGACGAAAGGTTTTTGCAGCAGATTGTCGCCAATGGCGATACGTGGGGTCGGCAGGCCGGCGTGGTACACCGCATAGTTGACGAAGGCCGGGTCCATCACGATGTCGCGGTGGTTGGCGATGAACAGGTACGCACTGCCGGACTTGAACTGCTCCACCCCGGTATAGGTCACGCCGTCGGTGGCACGCTCGATGGTATGGTCGACGTAGAATTCCACTTTGTCCTGCAAAGTGGCGACCGACGTCACACCGGCGAACTCACGACGCAATCTTTGCGCTATAAGAGGTTTGAGCATCCAGCCGAAGGCGCCGGCCAGGCGCGGGAAGCGGAAGTGGGTGAGGATATCTAGAAACGCCTTGTCGCCAAGCAGCCGGGCCAGCACTGCTGGGACTTCGCTGTCGTCGTAAGGTCGGATGGCATCGAATTCGCCCATCATGCTCTCTTGTTGGAAACGGCTAGGGTAAGTTAAAGGTTCGCTCGAAAAAAACGACGGGGCACGGCCTGGAAGATAGCCAGACGAAAATAGCCCTGCAAATAGACCGGCGATTATACGCACAAGTCACCTGGGAGACCGCGATGCTGGAAACCGCTCTTTATGATTGTCCGTATTGTGGGGAAGAGGTCGAGACGACTGTGGATCTGTTGGGTGGAGATCAGGTCTATATCGAGGACTGTCAGGTGTGCTGTCGACCGATCACTTTCAACCTGCAAGTGCATGGCGAGGAGTGGCATCTCGAGGTCTTCAGCGAAAACGATTGATGGGGGGCGCCCATGCAACGAATCTACGAGCTGGAAAACCTGATGGAGGGCGAACTGCTGCAAGGCATGCTCGCCAGCGAGGGCATCACGGCACATCTGGTGGGGCGCGATCTAGTGGGCGGCATTGGAGAACTGCCGATGCAGGGCCTGTTGGGGCTGGTGGTAGACGATGACCAGGCGCAATACGCGCGGGAGCTCATCGCCGCGTACAATGCCGCGATGCCAGTGCCGGGGGATGAACCGGAGGGCTTTCCTGGCACGCTGGTCTGTTAGGCTGACGACCGTTCGATCAAGAGTTGTGTTGCCCCATGTGTGGACGTTATGCCCTGTTTCGCTGGAACCCCGCTTTCGCGGCCTTGCCCGGCTTTCCTGCCGACCAGAAGGCCCAATGGAATATTTCGCCTAACGATTCGGTGCTGATGCTGCGGGCCGGTGCCGAGGGGCAGCGTGAGCTGGCCCGGGCGCGCTGGGGGTTGACGCCTGCGTGGCTGACCGACCTGTCCCGGACTCCGGCCCATGCCCGCGCCGAAACCGTGGCCGAGCAGCCGATGTTCCGTGAAGCACTGCGCCTGCGTCGCTGCCTGCTGCCGGCCAACGGCTTTTACGAATGGCGCGGCGGCACTCGCAAGCGGCCCTACTGGCTGACGCCGGGAGAGGGGGCGTCGTTGTGCTTTGCCGCGATCTGGGAAGCGTATCCCGTGCAGGAACAGGTGTGGCTGAGCACGGCGGTCATCACCCAGCCGGCGGCGGGGCAGCGCAGGCCGCTGATCCTGGACGAAGAGGGCCAACGCCTGTGGCTCGATCCCGAAACACCGCTGCACATCTTGCAAGGGTTGCTGGCAAGCGAACCGGCGCAATTGCGTGAGCGGGTGTTGGCCAATATGGTCAACGACCCGAAGCTCAATGGGCCGGAGTGTCTGACGCCGGCTTGAGGGCTGTGGTGTCTTTACTGCCGCTATACAGTGGATCGGTGGTGAATGCCGACTCTGTGAACCTCCACAGTCCCCCTGTGGGAGCGGGCTTGCTCGCGAATGCAATAGACCAGACAAAATCACATTGCCTGACACATCGCCTTCGCGAGCAAGCCCGCTCCCACAAGGTTTCTCTGTTTAGACTCTGAACTGATTGATCAACCGCCGCTGCTGCTCCGCCAGTTTGGTCAAACTGGCGCTGGCCGCGCTGGACTCATCCGCGCCGCCCGCCACTTCGTTCGCCACTTGTCCGATGTTGATGACGTTGCGGTTGATGTCATCGGCCACGGCGCTCTGTTCCTCGGCGGCGCTGGCGATCTGGGTGTTCATGTCGTTGATCACCGACACCGCCTGGGTGATGGTTTCCAGGGCCTGGGCCGCTTTTGCCGCATGGTGCACGCTTTCATCGGTGCGGTGCTGGCTGTCTTCCATCACCCTCACCACGTCCCGGGTACCCTGCTGCAATTGCTGGATCATCGACTGGATTTCTTCCGTGGCCTGCTGCGTCTTTTGCGCCAGGTTGCGCACTTCGTCAGCCACCACGGCGAATCCGCGACCCTGTTCACCAGCTCGGGCGGCTTCGATGGCGGCGTTGAGGGCCAGCAGATTGGTCTGTTCGGCGATGCCACGGATGGCGGTGAGAATCGCGTTGATGTTTTCGCTGTCCTTGGCCAGGGTCTGCACCACGCCTACCGCCTTGCCGATTTCCACGGCAAGGGCGCCGATGGACTTGGACGTATCCCGTACGATCTGCATGCCCTGGCTGGCGGCCTGGTCGGCGTGACTGGCGGCCTGGGCAGCCTGCGTCGCGTTGCGGGCCACGTCCTGGGCCGTAGCGGTCATCTCGTGCACGGCGGTGGCGACCTGATCGATCTCTGACATTTGCTTGTGCACGCCCTGGTTGGTGCGGATCGCGATGTCAGCGGTGTGCTCCGACGAATCGCTGACGCTCTGCACCGAGGTCACCACCTGGGTGATCATCCCCTGCAGCTTGCTCAGGAAGGTGTTGAAGCCTCTGGCAATCGCGCCGAGTTCGTCGGCGCGGTCACTCACCAGGCGACGGGTCAGGTCGCCTTCACCCTGGGCGATGTCATCGAGCATTGCCACCATTTGCTTGAGTGGCCGGGCAATGCCATGGCCCACCAGCCAGATCACCAGCAAACCGATACCTGCAATCGCCAGGCCCACCATCGCCATGCCGAAAATGTCGGACTGGCGCCGATCGTTCAGGTCTTTCTGCAGTGCTTGCAGGTCGGCCATCACCGCGTTCAGTGGCAATTGCAGCATCAGCGTCCAGCGGGCGTTGGTCTCACCGATACCGAACGGCATATACACCTCGATGTGCCCGTGCTCTTCATCGATGTCGTAGCGCACCTCGCCGACACCGAGCCGGGCCAGGTTGTCCAGTTCACTGGCGTCCAGCAGATCGCTGGCCTTCTCCCCGAGTTTGCTCGGATCCTTGGTGAAGGCCACCAGCCGGTTATTGCTGGACAGCAGGGCCATCTCCCCGGCGCCGTTGTACAGCTTGGCATCGGCGGCCACGAGCATGTCCTGGATGAAGTTCACCGACAGATCCGCCCCGACGATGCCCTGAAACTTGCCGTCGATAAGGATCGGCTCGATGAACGAGGCGAGCATGGTCATGGTATCGCCGACGCGGTAGGGCGCCGGGTCGATGACGCAGGCTTTTCTGCTGTCCTGAGAGCACAGGTAGTACTCGCTGGCGCGGATACCGGTGGACAGCAACTTCTGATCCGTCACGTCGGCGAGTTTTTCCAGGCCCAGGGTGCCGTCCTGATTGCGGAACCACCATGGCAGGAAACGCCCGTTGGTTTCCATGCCCACCACGGGGCTGTTCACGTAGCTGGCGTCATCGTGGTCGATGGCATTCGGTTCCCAGGCGATGTAGGCGCCAAGGACCTTCGGATTACGCACCACGGTTTCACGCAGCAGGCTGATCATCTGTTCGCGGGCAATCTTCAGCTGTGGGCTGCCGTCCGTGCCCTTCATGCCCATCAGCGCGTTCGTGGTGGCCAGCCCCTTGGCGAGCTGCAGCGGGGCTTCCAGTTCCCGTTGGATCAGGCTGGCCTGGGTGCGGGCCAGGGCGCTGAGGCGCTGTTCGATGAGCTGTTCGAACTGCGCCTTGGTCCGTTGCTGCACCATGTCCTGGGTGCGGGCCCCGGCGAACAGCGCGTACAAGACCAGGGCCCCGACCACGCTGAGCACGATGGCGCCGGCCAGGGCGGCCACGGAAAACTGGATCGACTTGAATTTCATAAAGGCTCCGGACGCGGAAATGACGTCTGAAGTTTGTATCGGCGTTCATAGGGCCCTGCATGAGGCGCTGTTCGTCGGGTGACTGTTTTGGAATCGTGAGAGTCGCTAATGGTGTGGGGTAGGGTCTATCCGAAATACCTGTAATCCATCGTTGTTTATCTGGCGCCGATACAAATCACCGCATAGGATACGACCACGTTTCCAGGGAGCTTTTATATGCACAAGACGTTGATGGTGAGTGTCCTCGGCACGAGCCTGTTGCTTGCCGGTTGCCAATCGGTGAATACCACCAGCGGCGGCGCCGTGGGCGTGGAGCGCAAGCAGTACATGTTCAGCATGTTGTCGACCGATGAGGTCAACCAGATGTACGCCCAGTCCTATCAGAAGACCGTAGGCGAGGCGAGCACCCAGGGTGTGCTGGACAAGACCAGCAGCGAAGCCAGGCGCGTCCAGGCCATTGCCGACCGATTGATTGCCCAGGCCCCGGTGTTCCGCCCGGACTCGGCGCAGTGGAAGTGGGAAGTGAACCTGATCAAGAGTGACGAGCTCAATGCCAACTGCGGCCCCGGCGGCAAGATCATTTTCTACACCGGGCTGATCGACTCGCTGAAGCTGACCGACGATGAGATCGCCGCGGTCATGGGTCATGAAATCGCCCACGCCCTGCGCGAGCACGGCCGTGAAGCGATGTCCAAGGCCTACGGCATCGAGATGGCCAAGCAGGGCGCCGGTGCCTTGTTCGGCCTGGGTCAGGACAGCCTGGCGCTGGCCGACACCGTGGCCAACTATGGCATGACCTTGCCCAACAGCCGTGCCAACGAGAACGAAGCCGACCTTATCGGCCTCGAACTGGCTGCCCGCGCCGGCTACAACCCGAACGCCGCCATCACCTTGTGGAACAAGATGAGCAAGGCCTCGGAAGGTGCGCCACCGGAGTTCATGAGCACTCACCCTGCGTCCAGCAGCCGGATCGCTTCGTTGCAGGCGGCGATTCCAAAGGTGATGCCGCTTTACCAGCAAGCCAGGAAGTAGAGCCAGCTGGGCTGGCAACTACAAGCTACAAGCTACAAGCGAAGCAGAACTGCTTTTACTTGAGGCTTGCAGCTTGCAGCTTGCAGCTAGGCGCAAAGCGCCTTGTACACCGCCACAATCGCCAGGATGAAGAATGCCGAGGCGGCCAGGCGGCGGATCAGAGTCAGGGGCAGCTTGTCGGCGGCGAAATTGCCGGCCAATACCACTGGCACGTTGGCAATCAGCATGCCTACGGTGGTACCGATGATCACGAGCCACAACTCCGGGTACTGCGCGGCGAGCATCACAGTGGCGATCTGGGTCTTGTCGCCGATTTCCGCCAGGAAGAATGCGATCAGCGTGGTCAGGAAGGGGCCGAACTTGCGCGCGGTACTGGCTTCTTCGTCATCCAGCTTGTCGGGAACCAGGGTCCACAGCGCCGTGGCGGCGAAGCTCGCTGCCAGGATCCAGTGCAACACCGCATCCGAGAAAATACTGCCCACCCAGGCCCCCACGGCTCCTGCTGCCGCATGGTTGGCCAGGGTCGCGGCGACAATGCCGGCGATGATCGGCCAGGGTTTGCGAAAGCGAGCCGCAAGGACGAGCGCGAGCAATTGGGTCTTGTCGCCGATTTCGGCCAGCGCAACGATGGTGGTGGGTACGAGGAAAGAGTCCAGCATCAGGTGATTCCTAGAGGGGCGGGTCGACACGGCTATGACACGTACAGCCTCCCCGCCCCGGGTAAGGTGTGCGTGTCATAGGTCTTGTCAAACCCTGCGACCGGTTCCGGACGCTTGGGCCGCATACGCCATGGTCTGCCGACCAAGTATGTTGACGTATGCCGGGCGAGCAGGGCGCTCGCGGGAGACTACTCCCCTAGGACGCTGCGGATTCTGCCTAGGCAAATCCGATTGGGCAAGTGCTGCGCCTTAAAAAGCTTTCAACCGCGCTTGGCCCGGTAGATGCGAAAGCCCTGGCCCTCGGCCTTGATGGTGCACGCGCCCAGATGCTCTTCGATCAGCGGTTGGTATTTGAGGAAACTGTTCGCAACCAGGCGCAACTCCCCACCATTTTTCAGATGTTTGGCCGCTTTTCGCAGCAGGTTTTCCGTCGCGTAGTAATCGGTATGGACGCCGACATGGAACGGAGGATTGCTCAGGATCGCATTCAGGCCCATCGGCGCGGCATCGATACCGTCACCGGTCAGCACCTCGGCCTCGAGGCCGTTGGCGGCCAGGGTCAGGCGACTGCTGGCGGCGGCGAAAGCGTCCACATCCAGCAGGGTGACGGTGTTGTGCGGATAACGACGCTTGACGGCCGCCCCGAGTACACCGGCACCGCAACCGAAGTCCAGCAGATGGCCGCTGGGCAGTTTGTCCAAATGTTCCAGCAGCAGTGCACTGCCACGATCCAGGCGACCGTGGCTGAACACTCCTGGCAGGCTGATGACCTTCAGAAGGCCTTCCTCCAGGGGCAGCTCGTAGGTCTGGGCCAGGCTTTCCAGGGGCTTGGCCTCTGGCGCGTTGGCGACGGTGACCTGCCACAGTTGGCAATGCCGCGCGCTGTCGAGTTTGCGCGGTTTACCGAACGGGTTGAGCTGCTTGGAAGCACCTTCGATGCCGCTGCGCTTTTCCCCTACCAGATACACCTCGCGACCGGCCAGGCGTGAAGCCACGGCATTGAGGATGTAGTCCGTCAGGTCCTTGGCCTTGGGCAGGAACACCACTGCGCTGTCGAACCCACGGGAGGGGACGTCTACGCCAAAGTGGCTGCGCTCGGGGAAGCGGGCGTCCAGTGCGGCCTGATCGCCGGCGTGCCAGCACCAGCCATGAGCGTCGGGCAAGCGGCCGAGCAGGTCGTCGGCGGGCAGGCCGGCCAGCAGGACCGGGCCCTGGAATAGTTCGGGCTGACGAAGCAGTACTTCACTGCGCGGATCCATGGGCTGCTCCTTGAAAAAAAGTGCGGCAGTTTATCAACTGACGACCCGTCGCGCTGTACCGCTGAAAAAACCGTGGGCGTTTTCCGTCAGTTGGCCAACGATCCGTTGTCGCGCCTCGCGGCTGCCCCAGGCGTTGTGAGGCGTGATGATCAGGCGGGGAATATCGCCGTCCAGCAGCGGATTGCCCTGGGTCGGCGGCTCCACGCTCAGCACGTCGGTGGCCGCGCCACCCAGATGACCGCTGCGCAGGGCATCAGCCAGGGCCTTTTCATCGATCAGGCCGCCACGGGCAGTGTTGATCACGAAAGCGCCGGGCTTGAGCAGCGCCAGTTCACGCATGCCGATGAAGTGGCGGGTGTGCTCATTGAGGGGGCAGTGCAGGGTCAGGGCATCGACTTGCGACAACAGCTGATCCAGCGGCAAGCGGTCAGGGCGAGCAGGACGTCCGGGGATCTGTCCCAACAGCACGCGCATGCCGAAGGCTTCCGCCAGCCGCCCGACGGCACTGCCCAGTTCGCCGTGGCCCAGCAGGCCCAGGGTCTTGCCTTGCAGTTCGACGATGGGGTAGTCCAGCAGACAGAATTGTGAAGCCTGTTGCCAACGCCCGTCGCTCACCGCCTTCTGATAATCGGCCAGCCGCGTCGCCAGGTTCAGCAACAGCATGATCGTATGCTGGGCGACCGATGGCGTACCGTAGCCCTGGCAGTTGCACACCGTGATGCCGTGATGGCGAGCGGCCGCAAGGTCGACGTTGTTGGTGCCGGTGGCGCTGATCAGGATCAACTTCAATTCGGGGCTGGCGGCCATAGCGGCGGCATCGATCACGATCTTGTTGGTGATCGCCACGGTGGCGCCCTTGAGTCGTTCGATCACCTGGTCCGGGGTGGTTCGGGCAAACAGTTGCAGTTCATCGAAGCCATTGCGCAGCGGGGTCAGATCCAGGTCGCCGAGGTCCAGGGAAGGATGGTCGAGAAAAACGGCGCGGACGTGGTTTGTCATCAACTGTACCTTTTGTGTCAGAAGCCGAAGGCGTAAGGTGGCGAGCCTACCAGATGAATTGCAGCCGTGTGGCGAGGGGATAAATCCCCTCGCCACACGTTCGAGATTGAATAAGAAGGAGCCCGCCATGTACCTCGCTGAATTCCTCACTGTCGCCCTGATCCACCTGCTGGCGGTTGCCAGCCCCGGGCCGGACTTTGCCGTGGTGGTGCGCGAAAGCGTGACCCATGGCCGCCGCGCCGGGACCTGGACGGCGCTGGGCGTCGGCACGGCGATTTTCCTGCACGTAGGCTATTCGCTGTTGGGCATTGGGCTGATCGTGTCGCAGTCCATCGTGTTGTTCAACGCGCTGAAATGGGCCGCCGCCGCGTACCTGCTGTATATCGGCTTCAAGGCGTTGCGTGCGCAACCGGCCAAGCCGAGCGAAGAAAAGCTGCACAAGGAAGCCGGTGAACGGACCGCTCGCGGCGCATTCACCTCGGGCTTCGTCACCAATGGCCTGAACCCCAAGGCGACGCTGTTCTTCCTGTCGCTGTTCACCGTGGTGATCAACCCCCATACGCCGCTGGCGATTCAGGCCGGTTACGGTGTGTACCTGGCGGCCGCAACGGCTGCCTGGTTCTGCCTGGTGGCCATGTTGTTCAGCCAGCAGCGAGTGCGCGCCGGTTTCGCCCGCATGGGGCACTGGTTCGATCGGACCATGGGCGCGGTACTGGTTGCCATCGGTGTGAAGCTAGCGTTTACCGAAGCGCATTGACCGTCGGTTCTATCCTGATCGTTACGCCTGAAAGGGTAACGATCAGGGACGTTGGCGGGCATAGTCCAGGAAGGCCTCGATGTTATCGCTGCACAGCAACGCTGACACTGCCTTGACCTCCTCCACCGGCCATTCCCACCAGGCCGATTCCAATAGCGCCCGCCGTACCGGTTCTTCGAAGCGCCAGCGAATGAATCGACACGGGTTGCCGCCGACAACGGCGTAAGGCTCGACATCGCGGGTGACTACCGCTCCGGCGGCGACCACGGCCCCGTGGCCGATGGTCACGCCGGATAGGATCATCGCCTCGGCGCAGATCCAGCAATCGCTGCCTATCACCACGTCGCCCTTGGTCGGGTTGCTGCCGGAAATATGCCTGGCCTCGTCGATCATCAACGGGAACGGGAACGTGCTGACCCAGTCCATGCGATGCCCACCCCCCAGCAGGATTTTCACGCCTTGGGCAATCGATGTGTAGGAGCCGACCTTGAGCACCGTGTCGTCACCGAACTCGGTCACTTCGGGAATGCCATAGGTGCCCACTCCGATCTGGTATTTCGGATAGCGCAGGCGAATCTTTTCGGGTGATCGTTCCAGCTTTTCCAAACGCTTGAGGTGCTTGCGGACCTTGCGCTCCTTGAGTTTTTGCAGAAGTTTCATGGCCGGGACCTTATCGTGAAGCGTGGCAGGAGCAGCCTCTTGAATCGCTTGAAGCTGGTTTTGTTCAGGTGGCGCCATGGAATACTGCGCAGCAATTGCCAGGCCTCCTTCCGGTCTTCGATCACCGCGTATTTCAGCGCCTTGTGCACCAGCACCGTGCGGGCCGACTCGTAGGCGGGATAGTCTCGATAGGGTTCGATGGCTTGCAGGTCTGCTTCGAGCATCAACCGGTACTTTCTCGACAGGTTATTGGGGTGACGTCGATACCGCGTAACACAGATGGGAATTTCATGGATTTCGTAACCCCGATGGGCGATCCGCAGGGTGATCTGGAAATCCTGGACCCGCAACCGGGGATCATAGAATCCGGCCTCACGCAGTGCGCTCATCCGATACAGCGCCGTCGGCGCGCCGATCACGGCAGCGCAGGATGTCATCGAAGGTATATACCTGGACATGCTCTCGCTGTTGTTCCTGCAAAGAGACTATGCATCGCTTCTTCCAGGTATTTTTCGGCGTTGTAGCAAGGGGCCACGATCGACACCAGCGGCGGTGTCGACGCTTCAGGGGCTTGCTGCGCAGGCGGTTCAGTATTCATTGGGATTCGCAACTGAAGGGCAGCATCTGGATGGCCCTTTCAGGTTCATCCGCCACCGTTGTTTGTAACAGGACTGACACTTATGCTCGCCTTTGGATCCAGTCCTGGCAAGGCTTGGTATGGCATTGCGATAAATCCCATCTGGAGTGGCTCAAGGCTACTATTGGTGCGATGAATAAATCATTCCTTTGGCTGATTTGAACCGTGTATAAGCCCTCTAGAGTGCTTACCTCCAGTCACGACCATGCAGTCAGAAAAGGATTCTTATGTTGCAGACTCGCGTTATTCCTCCCGCCGAAGGCGCTTATCAATATCCACTGCTGATCAAGCGGCTGCTGATGTCCGGTGTGCGTTACGAGAAAACCCGCGAGATCGTCTACCGTGACCAGTTGCGCTACAGCTATCCGACATTGATAGAACGGGTGGCGCGGTTGGCCAACGTGCTGACCGTGGCCGGGGTCAAGGCGGGCGATACCGTGGCGGTGATGGACTGGGACAGCCATCGCTACCTGGAATGCATGTTCGCAATTCCGATGATCGGCGCAGTGATCCACACCATCAACGTGCGGCTCTCACCCGAGCAGATTGTCTACACCATGAACCACGCCGAGGACCGCTTCGTGCTGGTCAACAGCGAGTTCGTCGGGTTGTACCAAGCCATTGCCGGACACCTGACCACGGTGGAGAAGACCCTGCTGCTGACCGACCTGCCGGAGAAAACCGCCGAGCTGCCCAACCTGGTGGGCGAATACGAGCAGTTGCTGGCGGCTGCCAGCCCGGTCTACGACTTCCAGGACTTCGACGAGAACTCCGTCGCCACGACCTTCTATACCACCGGTACCACGGGCAATCCCAAGGGCGTCTACTTCACGCACCGGCAACTGGTGCTGCACTCCCTTGGAGAGGCGACCATCATGGGCGCTGTCGACAGCGTGCGCTTGCTGGGCACCAATGATGTGTACATGCCGATCACGCCGATGTTTCATGTCCATGCCTGGGGCCTGCCGTACGTGGCAACCATGCTCGGTCTCAAGCAGGTCTATCCGGGCCGCTACGACCCCGAGCTTCTGGTTCAGTTGTGGCGCAAGGAGAAGGTCAGTTTTTCCCATTGCGTACCGACCATCCTGCAGATGGTGCTCAACGCCAAGGGTGCCCAGGACACCGATTTCGGCGGCTGGAAAATCGTCATCGGCGGCAGCGCCCTGAATCGCAGCCTGTACGAAGCGGCCAAGGCCAGGGGGATCCAGCTCACCGCCGCCTATGGCATGTCGGAAACCGGCCCGTTGGTGTCCTGCGCTCACCTCAACGAGGAATTGATGGCCGGTAGCGAGGACGAACGCATCAGCTATCGGATCAAGGCCGGTGTGCCGGGCCCCTTGGTGGAGGCGGCTATCGTCGATGCCGAAGGCCGGTTCCTGCCTGCCGATGGCGAGACCCAGGGCGAATTGGTGCTGCGCGCGCCTTGGCTCACCGAAGGCTATTTCAACGAACCGCAGAAGGGTGCCGAGCTCTGGGCCGGCGGCTGGCTGCATACCGGCGATGTCGCCACGCTGGACAGCATGGGCTTTATCGACATCCGCGACCGTATCAAGGACGTGATCAAGACGGGGGGCGAGTGGGTCTCGTCCCTGGACCTGGAAGACCTCATCAGCCGTCACGTGGCGGTACGCGAAGTAGCAGTGGTGGGCATTCCCGATCCGCAGTGGGGCGAGCGCCCGTTTGCCCTGCTGGTGATTCACGACGGGCATCAGGTCGGGGCTCGCGAGCTCAAGGAACATCTCAAGCCTTTTGTCGAACAGGGACACCTGAGCAAGTGGGCGATCCCGAGCCAGATCGCCCTTGTTACGGAAATTCCCAAGACCAGCGTCGGCAAGCTCGACAAGAAACGCATCCGCGTCGACATCGCCGAATGGCAGAGCAACAACAGCGCCTTCCTGTCCACGCTTTGAGGTGGTCCTGCCGTGCCCGAAAGGGCGCGGCAGCCCCACCGAGCAAGCGCTTGCCTTGTCAAACCGCAAATTTCAGCCATCCTTGCCGTGCCGACAGGTGTCGGCCTGGCAAGGGACTGTTCCAGAGTGGTCGGGGGCTGCAAATCACACTTTAGAGGGATCAAGCCGTACTACCTGCTGGCTATAGTCCGCTCAAGGATTTTCAAGAATAGGGCACCTGCACGAACGGGCGATGCGACTTTGAATGAGTGCCGCAACCCTGCCGCTGGCCGTCGAAGACGTTCCTTGAAAATACCCCCTGCCATAACAATAAAGAACATGGAGTAGCGTCGAATGACCTCTGCAAACACGTTCTGGCGCCGGGCAAAATTGCCTCTGGCGGTCAGCCTCGCCTCTTCGCTCGCCGGGCCTGCATTCGGCGTCAGTTTCAACATCGGTGAAATCGAGGGCCAGTTCGATTCCTCCCTGTCGGTGGGGGCGAGCTGGTCCACGGCCAATGCCAACAAGGACCTGATCGGTGTCAACAATGGTGGCAGGGGCCTGTCCCAGACCTCCGATGACGGTCACTTGAATTTCAAGCGCGGGGAAACCTTCTCGAAGATCTTCAAGGGCATTCATGACCTTGAACTGAAGTACGGCGATACCGGTGTGTTCGTGCGGGGCAAGTATTGGTACGACTTCGAACTCAAGGATGAGAATCGCCTGTACAAGGACATCAGCGACAGCAACCGTAAGGAAGGCGCCAAGTCCTCCGGCGGGCAGATTCTCGATGCCTTTGTCTACCACAACTATGCCATTGCCGATCAGCCGGGCTCCGTTCGCTTGGGCAAGCAGGTGGTCAGCTGGGGTGAAAGTACCTTCATCCAGGGCGGCATCAACTCCATCAACCCGGTCGACGTGTCCGCGTTCCGTCGTCCCGGTGCCGAGATCAAGGAAGGCCTGATCCCGGTCAACATGTTCTATGTGTCCCAGAGCCTGACCGATAACCTGTCGGCCGAAGCGTTCTATCAGCTGGAGTGGGACCAGACGGTTGTCGATAACTGCGGGACGTTCTTTTCCCAGCCGGATGTGATTGCCGATGGGTGTACGGATAATCTGCGGGTGTTGAACAAGCGTTCCACGATTCCGGGTGCTGCCTTGCCGGCACTGGGCGCGTTCGGCGTGGATGTCAACGAAGAGGGTGTCCTGGTCCGCCGTGGTCCTGATCGGGACGCTCGTGATAGCGGCCAATGGGGCGCGTCCATGAAGTATATGTTCGAACCACTGGATACCGAGTTCGGTGCGTACTTCATGAACTACCACAGCCGGGCACCGATTTTCAGTGCCACAGGAGCGCCTTCACAGTTCTACACGACTCCTCTGGGACCATTGGCGGCGCTACGGCCTCTGATCGTCGCAGGGAGCTCCAATTACTTCGTTGAGTACCCAGAAGATATCCGCCTTTACGGCCTGAGTTTCTCCACGACCCTGCCTACCGGCACCGCGTGGAGCGGCGAACTGAGCTATCGCCCGAATGCGCCGGTGCAATTGAGCACCACTGACATTCTTTTCGCTGGTGTCCGTCCGATCGGAGGGCCGTTGGCTAACGCCTCGGTGCTTACGGGGGTGCCAGGCCAGGATCTGCATGGCTATCGTCGCAAAGAGATCACTCAATTCCAGACTACCTTTACCCATTTCCTCGATCAGGTCATGGGCGCCAGTCGTTTGACCCTGGTGGGTGAAATTGGTGTGACGCATGTCGGCGGCTTGGAAAGCAAATCTGAAGCCCGCTACGGTCGTGATCCCGTGTTCGGGCCGGGTCAATTGCCAAACGGCACCTGCGAAGCGCTCAACGCCTCGACCGCCGCAGGCGGCGGCCAGACTGCCGGCAACGTCAACAGCAACTGCAACAACGACGGCTTCACCACCTCCACCTCCTGGGGCTACCGTGCGCGGGCCATCTGGGAATACCCGGATGTCTTCGCCGGCGTGAACCTCAAGCCCAACGTGGCCTGGTCCCATGACGTCAAAGGCTACTCGCCGGGTCCTGGCGGCAACTTCGAGGAAGGCCGCAAGGCCGTCAGCCTCGGGCTGGATGCCGAGTACCAGAACACCTACAACGCGAGCCTGGCCTACACCAACTTCTTTGGTGGCGACTTCAGCACCGTGGACGATCGCGACTTCCTGGCGCTCAGCGTCGGCGTGACCTTCTAAGCACCGTATTTCAGGACGACACACAATGAAAATAACCAAGAGTCTGTTGCAGGTCGGCGCACTGGGATTGTCCCTGCTGGCGGCCAGCGTCATGGCCGCGGTGCCTGCGGGCGAGGCCGACAAACTGGGCAAGAGCCTGACGCCGATGGGCGCCGAGATGGCCGGTAATGCCGACGGTTCGATTTCCGCCTGGAAGCCCATGGCGAAGAATGCCGGTAGCGTGGACAGCAAGGGATTCCTCGCCGACCCCTATGCCAGCGAGAAACCGCTGTTCACCATCACCGCGCAGAACGTCGAGCAGTACAAGGACAAGCTCGCGCCGGGCCAGTACGCGATGTTCAAGCGCTACCCGGAAACCTTCAAGATGCCGGTCTATCCGACCCATCGTGGCGCCACCGTGCCGGACGAGGTATTCGCCTCCATCAAGAAGAACGCGGTCAACACCAAGCTGGTCTCCGGCGGCAACGGACTGGAGAATTTCGAGACGGCCATACCGTTCCCGATCCCCCAGAGCGGCGTCGAAGTGATCTGGAACCACATCACCCGCTATCGTGGCGGCAGCGTGACGCGCCTGGTGACCCAGGCCACGCCGCAACCCAACGGCTCCTACAGCCTGGTGTACTTCCGTGACCAGTTCGTGTTCCGCGACAAGATGAAGGATTTCGATCCGGCCAACCCCGGCAACATCCTGTTCTACTTCAAGCAGCAAGTGACCGCGCCGGCACGCCTGGCCGGTGGTGTGCTGCTGGTGCACGAAACCCTCGACCAGGTGAAGGAACCGCGTTCGGCCTGGGTCTACAACGCCGGCCAGCGTCGGGTGCGTCGTGCGCCACAGGTCTCCTATGACGGTCCGGGTACCGCTGCCGACGGCCTGCGTACCTCCGACAACCTGGACATGTACAACGGTGCGCCGGATCGCTACGACTGGAAGCTGGAAGGCAAGAAAGAGCTGTACATTGCCGCCAACAGCTACAAGATCGATTCGCCGCAACTCAAGTACGCCGACATCCTCAAGGCCGGTCACATCAACCAGGACCTGGCGCGCTATGAGTTGCGCCGGGTCTGGCATGTGACCGCGACCCTGAAGGAAGGCCAGCGCCACATCTACGCCAAGCGCGATTTCTTCATCGACGAAGACACCTGGCAGGCGGCGGTGATCGACCATTACGACGGTCGTGGCCAGCTGTGGCGCGTTGCCGAGGCCCATGCCGAGAACTACTACGACAAGCAAGTGCCGTGGTACGCCCTGGAAACCCTCTACGACCTGCAGTCCGGCCGCTACCTGGCCCTGGGCATGAAAAACGAAGAGAAATCGGCCTACGATTTCGGCTTCACCGCTACCACGGCAGACTTCACGCCGAACGCGCTGCGCCAGGACGGTATCCGCTAAAACCGCTTTACCCCGAGGCCGCATCCTCGAATAAACGCCCCGACTGGTTCGGGGCGTTTGTTTTTGTGCTGCGAACACTGCCCCTCGCCACAAAGCGGAGTTTGCAGACTCAGTCGATTTGTAGTCTTTTTGTAGCCATTTGTAGCACTCCCTTCAATACCTCTTCGTTTACAGCTAGTCTGCGGACATCTGCAACGCCGCCATCTGCATTTAAACAAGAGCCGGCCATGACCGATCTGTCTTCACTACCGGATTCTGCCCGCGCAGCCATCGCAGTACAGGACGGGCGCTTCTACCGACCGCCGCTGCCCGACGGGCATGTCGTGCGACCGCGGTTGTGCGAGCGTTTGAGTGCGGGGCTTGGCGGTCGACTGCTGTTGGTCAGTGCGCCGGCGGGGTTCGGCAAAAGCTCCCTGGCAGTGGAGTTCTGCCAGAGCCTGCCGGTCCATTGGCAAAACCTCTGGTTGGGACTCAACGCCCGGGACAATGATCCGGGACGTTTCCTGGAGCGGCTGCTCGAAGGGCTCCAGGCGCTCTTTCCACAGTTGGGCGGCCGGGCAGCGGGGCTGCTGAAGATGCGTCAGCGTCACCAACCCTTCGCGTTCGAAGAGTGGCTCGACGGCCTGCTGGATGAGTTGACCAGCCACCTGACGCTGCGCAACCCCTTGCTGCTGGTGCTCGACGATTACCACCTGGCCCAAGGCCCCGTACTGGATCGTTGCCTGCAGTTTTTCCTCAACCACCTGCCCGACGGCTTGCTGGTGCTGGTCACCAGTCGCCAGCGGCCGAACTGGCATCTGGCGCGCCTGCGCCTGTCGCGGCAATTGCTCGAGCTGAATGAACAGGACCTGCGCCTGACCCATGGCGAAGCCCTGACACTGCTCGAGCACCACAGCAGCTCGTTGCGTGGTGAAGCGCTGGAAAACCTCATCCAGCGCAGCGAAGGCTGGGTCGCCGGGCTGCGTTTCTGGTTGCTGGCCGCCTCCGAAGCCGGTTCCGAGGGCCGGCTGCCCCAGGCGCTGCACGGTGGGGAAGGGTTGATCCGCGATTATCTGCTCGAAGAAGTCATCGATTGCCTGCCTGCCGAGGTGCAGGCCTTTCTCTACGACACCGCGCCACAGGATCGTTTTTGCAGCGAACTGTGCGATGCGGTGCGCGAAGCCCATGACAGCGCCGAAATCCTGCAATACCTGGCGGCCCATCAGGTATTCCTGGTGCCCCTGGACGAACACGGTCACTGGTATCGCTATCACCACTTGTTCTCCGATCTGTTGCGCAGCCGCCCCAGCGCACCGGCCATGGTGCCGGCCGCGACCCTGCACTTGCGCGCCTGCCGCTGGTTCAACGCCCAGGGCCTGATCGATGAAGCCGTGGAGCAGGCGTTGCGGGCCGGGCACCTGGATGTGGCGGCGAACCTGGTGCAGACCCTTTCGGAAGAGCAACTGCTGGCCGAGCAGAACGTCGGCATGTTGCTGCGCTGGAAGATGGACTTGCCCGATAGCCTGCTCATCAGCACCCCAAGGTTGATCGTGCTCTACAGCTGGGCGCTGGGTCTGGCCTGTCAGCTGGATGCCGCCGAAGAACTGGCCGCCCACCTGAGCCGCTTCCTGCCGGCACCGTCGGCCACCGCGCAGAAATCCATGCTTGCCCAATGGCTGGCCCTGAGCGGGATCGTCGCCCGTGGCCGTGGGGACCGTGAAGCCACGGTACGTTATTGCACCGAAGCCCTGGAAAGCCTGCCGCAAAAACGCTACGGCCAACGCTTGATGTGCCTGTCCACGCTGTCGAACCTGGCGATTGCCGACGGTGACCTGTGGCGCGCCCGTGGCTTGAACCGCGACTCCCTGGAACTGGCGCAGCGGGTCGGCAACCCCTTGTTCGAAGCCCTGGCCCACTACGATCGCGCCCGGGTCCTGCAGGCGCGGGGAGAGATCCTGCGGGCGCTGGATGAAGTGCGCCAGGGCTTGCAACGTTTGCACGGGCTCTCGCCCCAGCGGCTTTATGCGGTACGGGCACGCTTGACCCTGTACGAGGGTTTCCTGCTGACCCTGCGCATGCAACCCCAGGCCGGGTTGGCGCGGTTGCAGGCCGGCCTTACCGAAGCACGTGCCTGCCGCGACATCAGCGTGCTGCTGGGGCATTGCGTGATCGCCCGTATCGAAGGCAGCCATGGCGAGTTCGCCCGAGCCTTTGCCGAACTGGCCGAAGCCGAGCGCCTGATGCACATCTGGGATGTTCCGCCGATCTATTACCTGGCGATGATCACCCTGGTCAAATGCGAGCTCTGGCTGGCCCAGGGCCGCACCGAACTGGCTGAAGCCTGGTTGGCGCGGCTGGGGCGAACCTACACCGGCGAACAGGCCGCTGCTCCGCCGGAGTTCCACCCGCAACTGCCGCTGCATGTCGAGTTGCAACAGGCGCTGCTGGAATCCATCCTGGGCCAACCGATGCTGGCGGAAGGGCGGCTCAATGCCCTGCTTGAACACGGCCAGCAAACCGGCCGGCAAATGCTCAGCGTGATGGCCCTCAACCAGAAAGTCGCCTTGTTGCTGAGCCTTGGCCGCGAGCCGGCGGCCCGCAGTACCCTGGCCCAGGCTTTCGAAGCCGCTGACGGCGGAGTGCTGCAACCGTTCGAATGGCTGCTGGGCGACGAACATCGTGAATGGCTGCGCGAGCAATTGCTGCACGCACCCCCCAGCGCCTTGTGCCAGAATCTGCTCGAACGCCTGCCGACGTCGACGCAACCGGCCGACTCCCCGGCACCTGTCGAAAGCCTCAGCAGCCGCGAACGGGCGGTGCTGCAACTGATTGCTCAGGGCTGTTCCAACCAGGAAATCAGCGAGCAGCTGTTCATCTCGCTGCACACCGTCAAGACCCACGCCAGCCATATCAACAGCAAGCTTGGCGTGGAGCGTCGCACCCAGGCCGTGGCGAGGGCGAAGGAGCTGGGGTTGTTGGGCTGAGCGTCCAGCGCTGCAGAACCATCCGCCACAAAAGCCAGCCCGTAAAGGAAGGACTCGATGTTACCCCGGTACAAAACCATCCAATCTCCGGTCGGCCAACTGATCCTCGTCGCCCGGGACGCAAGACTCGCCGCCATCCTGTGGGAAAACGAGCGACTCAACCGTGTGCGCCTGGGGCCCTTGGAGGAAGACATCCATCATCCGGTGCTCCAGGAAACCGAGCGTCAACTGATGGAATATTTCGCCGGCCAGCGGCGCCGTTTCGAGCTGGAACTGGACTTCGCCGGCACTGATTTCCAGAAACGGGTCTGGCAGGCATTGCTGACCATTCCCTTCGGCGAGACCCACAGTTACCGCGACATTGCCATCCAGATCGGCCAGCCGACCGCTGTTCGGGCGGTGGGCGCAGCCAACGGCCGGAATCCTATTTCGATCATTGCTCCGTGCCACCGCGTCATCGGTACTTCCGGCAACCTCACCGGTTTCGCCGGCGGGCTGGCAGCCAAGCAATTGCTGCTTAGCCTCGAAGGTCAGCAGAGCCTTCAATTGGCGTTCTGACCTCAACGGACAGGCCTCACCGATGGAAAACCTGTGCCCATGAAAAAGCCCGCCCGATCACAGAATCGGGCGGGCTTCAGGTGTGGCTTGCAGCTTACTTTTTCAAACCGTAATGCTCATCGAGCATGCCGGGCGAATTCGGGGTCTTGGGCGCGTAGTCCCGAGGTGGCTCCTGGTCCCTTGGTGGGGTCAGGCGTTCCCGTGGAGCCTGCGCCGAGTCGGCGTGCAGGGCGGCCAGCAGGCGCTGGCGAGTCTGTTCGTCCAGGGCCAGGCGATTGGCGCCCTCGGACAAATGATCCTGAACATCCTGGTAGCTCTGGGTGAGTTTCTTCACCAGAGAAGCGGTGGCGTTGAAGTGGGTGACCACCTCATTCTGATAACTGTCGAAACGTTCCTGAATGTCGTCCAGCTGACGTTGCGTGCTGTTGGGCACCGCGTTGGGCAGCAGTCGGGCAAGCAGGAATCCAATGGCGACACCGGCAACCAGGGCAAGAGTCGGCAACAACCAAACTAAGAGCGAGTGTTCCACGAGTCCTTCCTCTATAAACGGCTTTGCTTTACGTTAACGGCTCGGACCTGCGCTGTATACCGCGAAGAACATCGCAATCATGCCAGGCACAGACTTTTAGCTAGACGAGTCGACCCTATTCGGGGTCACGGAGTTCTTTCCCTTGCTTATGCGCGAAACCCCTGTAGTCATCGAAGGCCCGGTGGGCCAACTGGAAGCCTTGTACCTGGACAGCGAGGCGCCCCGTGGCCTGGCGCTGATCTGCCACCCGAACCCGGTGCAGGGCGGGACCATGCTCAATAAGGTGGTCTCGACCCTGCAACGCACAGCCCGGGATGCCGGCCTGGTCACATTGCGTTTCAATTATCGTGGTGTAGGCGCGAGTGCCGGTAGCCATGACATGGGGACTGGTGAAGTAGACGACGCCGAGGCCGCCGCAGCGTGGCTGCGGGAAAAACACCCGCAACTGCCCTTGAGCCTCTTCGGGTTTTCCTTCGGCGGTTTCGTCGCTGCCAGCCTGGGTGGGCGGCTCGAAGCCCAGGAGCAATCGCTCAAGCACCTGTTCATGGTGGCCCCGGCGGTGATGCGCCTGGACGATCAGTCGCCTTTGGCGATGCGTGGCGAATTGACGGTGATCCAACCGGAAAATGATGAAGTCGTCGATCCCCAACTGGTCTACGATTGGTCCGATGCGCTCCAACGTCCCCATGAGCTGCTGAAAGTGGCAGAATGCGGGCACTTTTTTCATGGCAAGCTGACCGATCTCAAGGATCTGCTCCTGCCGCGTCTTTCGAATTGACAGCAGTCTGACAAGCGATAATCCATGACGACTCGTACCCGTATCCTGACCGGTATCACCACCACTGGCACACCGCACCTGGGCAACTACGCCGGCGCCATCCGCCCGGCGATTCTCGCCAGCCGCGACAGCAATGCCGATTCGTTCTACTTCCTGGCCGACTACCACGCCCTGATCAAATGCGATGACCCGCTACGCATCCAGCGTTCGCGCCTGGAAATCGCCGCGACCTGGCTGGCCGGCGGCCTGGACGTGGACCGCGTGACCTTTTATCGCCAGTCCGATATCCCCGAGATCCCGGAACTGACCTGGCTGCTGACCTGCGTCGCCGCCAAGGGCCTGCTCAATCGCGCCCATGCCTACAAGGCGTCGGTGGACAAGAACGTCGAGACCGGCGAAGACCCGGATGCCGGCATCACCATGGGCCTGTACAGCTACCCGGTACTGATGGCCGCTGACATCCTGATGTTCAATGCCCACAAGGTGCCGGTCGGTCGCGACCAGATCCAGCACGTGGAAATGGCCCGGGATATCGGCCAGCGCTTCAACCACCTGTTTGGCCAGGGCAAGGAGTTTTTCACCATGCCCGAAGCGCTGATCGAAGAAAGCGTCGCCACGCTGCCGGGGCTCGATGGCCGCAAGATGTCCAAGAGCTACGACAACACCATTCCGTTGTTCAGCAGCGCCAAGGACATGAAGGACGCGATTTCGCGGATCGTCACCGACTCCCGTGCCCCGGGCGAAGCGAAGGATCCGGATAACTCGCACCTGTTCACGCTGTTCCAGGCCTTCGCCACCCCGGCCCAGTCAGCCGAATTCCGCAGCGAGCTGTTGCAGGGCCTGGGTTGGGGCGAAGCGAAGAATCGTCTGTTCCAGTTGCTCGACAGCGAGCTGGGTGAAGCCCGCGAGCGTTATCACCAGTTGATCGAGCGTCCGTCGGACCTCGAAGACATCCTGCAGTTGGGCGCGAAAAAAGCCCGCGCGGTGGCGACGCCGTTCCTCAACGAACTGCGTGAAGCCGTTGGCCTGCGTTCGTTCGTCAGCCAGGTCCAGGTGGCGGCCAGCACGAAGAAGAAAGCTGCCAAGGCTGCGCGCTTCGTCAGCTTTCGCGAAGAGGACGGCAGTTTCCGCTTCCGGCTATTGTCAGCGGATGGAGAAGAACTGCTCTTGTCGAGTCGTTTTGAAGATGGCAAGACGGCTGGTCGAGTGACCAAAGTCCTGCAACTTGGCGAAGTGTATGAAGTACACAGTGAAGAACGTGGCTTTCGTGTCTGGATGCTCGGTGAGTATATAGGTGAAAGCCCGGTATTCGCCGACAGTGCGGCAAGGGACGCTGCTATTGAGGCGTTGCACACTGCGCTGAAGCCAGCCCAGGAATAAATCAGCGGCACGACTCGGATAAGGGCCGATTGCCATTCCTGCGGGCCGTCGCTACAGTGACGGCCCGTTTTTGTTGCCTTGCTAACGAATATGACCCCCCTAGAACGATATCAAGCTGATCTGAAACGCCCGGAGTTCTTCCACGACGCAGCCCAGGAAACGGCAGTGCGGCATTTGCAGCGCCTGTACGACGACCTGATCGCCGCGTCGAACAACAAGCCGGGCTTGTTGGGAAAACTGTTCGGCAAGAAGGAACTGGCCCCGGTCAAGGGCCTGTACTTCTGGGGTGGCGTCGGCCGTGGCAAGACCTACCTGGTGGATACCTTCTTCGAGGCGCTGCCGTTCAAGGAAAAGACCCGCACGCACTTCCACCGCTTCATGAAGCGCGTGCACGAAGAGATGAAGACCCTGGGGGGCGAGAAGAACCCATTGACCATCATCGCCAAGCGTTTCGCCAATGAAACGCGGGTGATCTGCTTCGATGAATTTTTCGTGTCCGACATCACCGACGCCATGATCCTTGGCACCTTGATGGAAGAGCTGTTCAAGAACGGCGTGACCCTGGTCGCCACGTCGAACATCGTACCGGACGGCTTGTACAAGGATGGCCTGCAACGGGCGCGCTTCCTGCCGGCCATTGCGTTGATCAAGGAACACACCGAAATCGTCAACGTCGACAGCGGCGTCGACTATCGTCTGCGCCATCTCGAACAGGCGGAGCTGTTCCATTACCCTCTGGATGCCGCTGCCGAGGAAAGCCTGCGCAAGAGCTTCCGCGCCCTGACCCCGGAATGCACCCAGGCGGTCGAAAACGATGTGCTGATGATCGAGAATCGCGAGATTCGCGCCATCCGCACCTGCGACGATGTGGCCTGGTTCGATTTCCGTGAGCTGTGCGACGGCCCTCGCAGCCAGAACGACTACATCGAGCTGGGCAAGATTTTTCATGCCGTGCTGCTCAGCGGCGTTGAGCAAATGAGCGTCACCACCGACGACATCGCCCGTCGCTTCATCAACATGGTGGACGAGTTCTACGACCGTAACGTGAAGCTGATCATCTCGGCCGAAGTCGAACTCAAGGACCTCTACACCGGTGGTCGCCTGACGTTCGAATTCCAGCGCACGCTGAGTCGTCTGTTGGAAATGCAGTCCCACGAGTTCCTGTCGCGGGCGCATAAGCCGTAAGCGTTTCTAAACATAAAGGCCTGCATATGCAGGCCTTTATGTTTGTGGGAGCGGGCTTGCTCGCGAAAGCGGTTTGTCAGGCAATACATGTGTGGCTGATACACCGCTTTCGCGAGCAAGCCCGCTCCCACAGAGGGTTGCGTTCAGCTCCTTTCACGCCGCCTGCTGAAATTGCTGCCGATACTGGTTCGGCGACAGGTCGGTGTGCTGCCGGAACAGCCGTGCAAAGAAGCTCGCATCGTCGTAGCCCACTTCGTAGCTGATGGTCTTGATGCTCTTGCGGCTGCCGGACAGCAGGCCCTTGGCGGTTTCGATGCGCAGTCGCTGCAGGTAATGCAGTGGTTTGTCACCGGTGGCGGTTTGGAAGCGGCGCATGAAATTGCGAATGCTCATGCCGTGTTCCCGGGCGACGTCTTCGAAACGGAATTTGTCGGCGAAATGTTCTTCGAGCCAGTGCTGGATCTGCAGGATGATCACGTCCTGATGGAGTTTCTGCCCGCCGAAACCGATCCTGCCCGGCGAATAATTGCGCTGCACTTCATACAGGATATCCCGTGCCACGCCCTGGGCGATGTTGGCGCCGCAGAAGCGTTCGATGAGGTAAATGTAGAGGTCGCACACCGAGGTCGTGCCGCCGGCGCAGAACAGATTGTCGGCGTCGGTCAGGTGCTTGTCCTGATTAAGGTGTACCTGGGGAAAGCGCTCCCTGAAGGCGTTGAAAAAGCGCCAGTAGGTGGTGGCTTCCTTGCCATCGAGCAACCCGGCTTCGGCCAGCCAGAACACGCCCGTGGCTTCGCCGCACAGCACGGCGCCGCGAGCGTGCTGTTCCCGCAGCCAGGGCAGGACCTGGGGATAGCGTTGGCAGAGGGTGGGGAAGTCATCCCAGAAGGCCGGCAGGATAATCACATCGGTATTTTCCAGGCCGCCATCCACCGGCATGATCACTTCGCTGAAGCTGTTCACCGGTTTGCCGTCGGGGCTGACCAGGCGGATTTCGAACGCCGGTGTCAGGCCTTGGCCCAGTTGCTTGCCGTAGCGCAGGCTGGCCAGGTGGAAGAAGTCCTTGGCCTGCATGAGGGTGAAAGCGAAAACCCGGTCGACTGCCAGGATGCTGACGCGCCGCAAGGGCGTGGAGGAATGCATAGACATGATTTCATCTTGTTTTTATAGGGGAAAGTGGTCACCAGACGGCTGGATCGTCTTATTTTTTGTCGGATGTGTCCAGTGTCCGATGGTACCTCCCGGGCTTAGGCTCTCGGATGACCCCGCCCAACAATAAGCAAAGGTGCGCCATGATCCCGAGAACCCTGTTCAGTCCCGAGCACGAATTGTTTCGCGACAGCGTGCGAACGTTCCTGGAAAAGGAGGCCGTGCCGTACCACAGTCAGTGGGAAAAACAGGGGCATGTCGATCGCCGGCTCTGGAACAAGGCGGGGGAGGCGGGGATGCTGTGTTCGCATCTGCCGCAAGCCTATGGCGGGCTCGATGCGGATTTCCTCTACAGTACGGTGGTAATCGAGGAGATCGGCCGCCTGGGGCTGACGGGCATCGGCTTCTCACTGCATTCGGATATCGTTGCGCCGTACATCCTGCATTATGGCAGCGAAGTGTTGAAGCATAAGTACCTGCCGAAACTGGTCTCCGGCGAAATGGTCACGGCCATCGCCATGACCGAACCCGGCGCCGGTTCTGACCTGCAAGGGGTGAAAACCACCGCGGTACTGGACGGCGATGAATACGTCATCAACGGTTCGAAGACCTTCATCACCAATGGTTTTCTCGCCGACCTGGTGATCGTGGTCGCCAAGACCGATCCGAAAGCCGGCGCCAAGGGCACCAGCCTGTTCCTGGTGGAGGCGGGCACGCCTGGTTTTGAAAAGGGCAAGCGCCTGGAAAAAGTCGGAATGAAGGCCCAGGACACGTCGGAGTTGTTTTTCCAGGATGTCCGCGTGCCCAAGGGAAATCTGCTTGGGCAGGCTGGGGCGGGTTTCGCCTACCTGATGCAGGAGCTACCCCAGGAACGCCTGACCGTCGCGATTGGCGGCCTGGCCTCGGCCGAAGCGGCGTTGCAATGGACCTTGGACTACACCCGCGACCGCAAGGCGTTCGGCAAATCCATCGCGGATTTCCAGAACACTCGCTTCAAGCTGGCGGAGATGGCCACCGAGATCCAGATCGGCCGGGTTTTCGTCGACCGCTGCCTGGAGCTCCACCTGCAAGGCAAGCTCGACGTGCCGACGGCGGCGATGGCCAAGTACTGGGGCACGGACCTGCAATGCAAGGTGCTCGACGAATGCGTGCAGTTGCATGGCGGCTACGGCTTCATGTGGGAGTATCCGATTGCCCGGGCATGGGCGGATGCCCGGGTGCAGCGGATCTATGCGGGGACCAATGAAATCATGAAGGAGATCATTGCGCGGTCGCTTTGATCCAGGGTGAATTCAAGATCGTCTTCGTGAGCAAGCCCGCTCCCACAGGAATCCGTGTCGATCACAAAAAGAGTGTTCAGACGCAAATTCCCTGTGGGAGCGGGCTTGCTCGCGAAGACTTTTTACCGGCCGATCAAGGCGCAGGGTTCGGATGATCCTTGTGAATCGCCTCGATCCCCGCCAGCACTTCGTCCGACAGCTTCAGGTCGAAGCTGGCAATGTTGCTGTCCAGTTGCTCCAGCGTCGTGGCGCCGATGATGTTACTGGTCACGAACGGTTGTTGTGTGACGAACGCCAGGGCCATCTGCGCCGGGTCCAGGCCATGTTCGCGGGCCAGCGCCACATAACGGCTGCACGCCGCTTCCGACTGTGGATTGAAGTAGCGCATGAAGCGGCTATAGAGCGTCAGGCGGCCCTTGGCCGGCCGTGCGCCGTCTTCATATTTACCCGACAGGAAGCCGAACGCCAGCGGTGAGTAGGCCAGCAGCCCGCACTGTTCGCGAAGGGCGACTTCCGCCAGGCCGATCTCGAAGCTGCGGTTGAGCAGGTTGTACGGGTTCTGGATCGACACCGCTCGCGGCCAGCCCCGGGCCTCGGCCAGGGCGAGGAATTTCATGGTGCCCCACGGCGTCTCGTTGGACAGGCCGATATGGCGGATCTTGCCGGCCCGGACCTGTTCGTCGAGGGCCTCGAGGGTTTCTTCCAGTGGGGTGAACGCTTCATCGGTCTTGTGCTTGTAGCCCAGTTGCCCGAAGAAATTGGTGCTGCGTTCCGGCCAGTGCAACTGGTAGAGATCGATCCAGTCGGTCTGCAGGCGCTTGAGGCTGGCGTCCAGGGCTTCGACGATGTGCCGGCGGTTGTGCTTGAGCTGCTTGTCGCGGATGTAGTCGATGGTGTTGCCGGGGCCAGCGATCTTGCTCGCCAGGATCCAGTCGGCACGGTCGCCACGGCTCTTGAAATAGTTGCCGATGTAGCGCTCGGTGGTGGCATAAGTCTCGGCCTTGGGTGGGACCGGATACATCTCGGCGGTGTCGAGGAAATTGATGCCGGCGCCCTTGGCGCGCTCGATCTGGGCGAAAGCCTCGGCCTCACTGTTCTGCTCGCCCCAGGTCATGGTTCCGAGGCACAGGGCGCTCACGTTCAGATCGGTACGGCCTAGCTGGCGATAGTCCATCGGGGGGCTCCTTGGGCAAAACAATCATAAAAGCAGGTTGAAATATTTTTCGCAATCTGCATAATTGCGCACCTCTTTCTGCAGTGGAAGTGATGCCCCGCCGCCGAAGAATCTTGCCGTTGAACGGACGCGCCGACCCGAGCCCCCGAAAGCGTCTGTATCCGGCTGCCTTTGACTTGTCAAAGTACGCACTATTCAGTAAGATCCGCCGTCTAATTTACAGGGCGGCCCCTGAGGCTATAAAGAATGAAAACTTTTACTGCTAAACCGGAAACAGTACAGCGCGACTGGTTCGTCGTCGACGCTGCTGGTCAGACCCTGGGTCGTCTGGCCACCGAAATCGCGAGCCGTCTGCGTGGCAAGCACAAGCCTGAGTACACCCCTCATGTTGACACCGGTGACTACATCGTCGTGATCAACGCTGAGCAAGTACGTGTTACTGGCGCTAAAACCACTGACAAAATGTACTACTCCCACTCCGGTTTTCCGGGCGGCATCAAGTCGATCAACTTTGAAAAGCTGATCGCCAAGGCCCCTGAGCGCGTGATCGAGACCGCGGTTAAAGGCATGCTGCCTAAGAACCCGCTGGGTCGCGACATGTATCGTAAGCTGAAGGTTTATGCGGGCGCTGCTCACCCTCATACTGCTCAGCAGCCCCAAGAACTGAAGTTTTAACGGAATAGTTCATTATGTCGGCGACTCAAAATTACGGCACTGGCCGTCGCAAGACTGCAACCGCACGCGTTTTCCTGCGTCCGGGCACTGGTAACATCTCCATCAACAACCGCTCCCTGGATAACTTCTTCGGCCGCGAAACTGCCCGCATGGTAGTTCGTCAGCCGCTGGAACTGACCGAGACCGTCGAAAAATTCGACATCTACGTCACCGTTATCGGTGGTGGTGTAAGTGGCCAGGCTGGCGCAATCCGCCACGGTATCACTCGCGCCCTGATGGACTACGACGAAACCCTGCGTAGCGCCCTGCGCAAAGCTGGCTTCGTGACTCGCGACGCTCGCGAAGTTGAACGTAAGAAAGTCGGTCTGCGTAAAGCGCGTAAGCGTCCGCAGTACTCGAAGCGTTAATTTCGCTTCCGCTTTCAAAAGGCGCCCAGTTTCCTCACGGAGCTGGGCGTTTTTTTATGTGCGAAATAAATGCTCTGTGACAACTTGCCACATTCGTAGAGCCCCTATACTACAAGGCTTGGCGGTACAGCCGCTTGGTAATTACCTTGTCAGAATTGGGGGTTTTCATTACCATTCGGCAAAATTTTTATAAGTTCAGATTTTTACTTAGTAGACGCCTGATCTAACAGGCCACAAAGCTGATGGGAGAGGACTGAATGAGCAATGACGGCGTGAATGCAGGCCGGCGTCGCTTCCTGGTAGCAGCCACATCCGTGGTGGGTGCTGCAGGAGCGGTGGGGGCTGCGGTCCCGTTCGTGGGGTCATGGTTTCCCAGTGCCAAGGCGAAAGCTGCAGGTGCACCGGTGAAAGTGAATATCAGCAAGATCGAGCCAGGCCAGCAGATGATTGCTGAATGGCGCGGCCAGCCGGTGTTCATCGTCCGCCGTACAGAGGAAATCCTGGGGAATCTGAAAAAGATCGAGGGCCAGCTGTCCGATCCCTCTTCCAAGAACTCGGTCCAACCGGAATATGTCAATCCAGAAACGCGTTCGATCAAGCCGGAAATCCTGCTGCTGATCGGGATCTGCACGCACCTGGGTTGCTCGCCCACGTTCCGTCCCGAAGTGGCCCCTGCCGATCTGGGCAAGGACTGGGTCGGTGGCTACTTCTGCCCTTGTCACGGCTCCCATTACGACCTGGCCGGTCGCGTCTACAAATCGCAACCTGCACCTCTGAACCTGCCAGTTCCCCCGCATTCCTATGAGACCGATGAGCTTATTATCATTGGCGTCGACACGGAGAAAGCGTGATGAGCAAATTCATGGATTGGGTTGATGCGCGCTTCCCCGCGACCAAGATGTGGGAAGACCATCTCAGCAAATATTACGCTCCGAAAAACTTCAACTTCTTCTACTTCTTTGGCTCCCTGGCGCTGCTCGTTCTGGTCAACCAGATCGTCACCGGTGTCTGGCTGACCATGAGCTACACCCCGTCGGCGGAAGAAGCATTCGCTTCCGTCGAATACATCATGCGCGACGTCGAGTACGGGTCGATCCTGCGCCTGCTGCACTCCACTGGCGCGTCGGCGTTCTTCATCGTGGTCTACCTGCACATGTTCCGTGGCCTGCTCTACGGTTCGTACCAGAAACCCCGTGAGCTGGTGTGGGTATTCGGCATGCTGATCTACCTGGCGCTGATGGCCGAAGCCTTCATGGGTTACCTGCTGCCTTGGGGCCAGATGTCCTACTGGGGCGCCCAGGTGATCATCTCGCTGTTCGGTGCGATCCCGGTCATCGGCAACGACCTGACCCAGTGGATCCGTGGTGACTACCTGATCTCGGGCATCACCCTGAACCGCTTCTTCGCCCTGCATGTGGTAGCCCTGCCGATCGTGATCCTCGGCCTGGTGGTGCTGCACATCCTGGCGCTGCACGAAGTCGGTTCGAACAACCCCGATGGTGTGGACATCAAGAAGCACAAGGACGAAAACGGTGTACCGCTGGATGGCATCGCCTTCCATCCGTACTACACCGTGAAAGATATCGTCGGCGTGGTGGTGTTCCTGTTCATCTTCTGCTCCATCGTGTTTTTCTTCCCTGAGATGGGCGGCTACTTCCTCGAGAAGCCGAACTTCGAACAGGCGAACGCCTTCAAGACGCCTGAGCACATTGCCCCGGTCTGGTACTTCACGCCGTTCTACGCCATTTTGCGGGCGATCCCGGACAAGTTGATGGGCGTTATCGCCATGGGCGCGGCCATCGCCGTGTTGTTCGTCCTGCCGTGGCTGGACCGCAGTCCCGTCAAGTCGATGCGCTACAAGGGCTGGCTGAGTAAGATCTGGCTGGTGGTGTTCTGCATCTCGTTCATGATCCTCGGTGTGCTGGGCGTATTGGCGCCGACACCGGAGCGTACGCTGCTCTCGCAGGTGTGCACCTTCCTGTACTTCGCCTACTTCATTCTGATGCCGTTCTATACCCGGCTCGAGAAGACAAAACCGGTTCCGGAAAGGGTGACTGGCTGATGAAAAAACTATTTGCTGTACTGATTCTTGCTGCCATGCCGGTCTTGTCCTTCGCGGCCGAACACGGTGGTCCGGAGTTGGAAAAAGTCGACATTGACGTTTCCGACAAAGCCGCCATGCAGGACGGCGCTCGTACGTTCGCCAACTACTGCATGGGTTGCCACAGTGCCAAGTTCCAGCGTTACGAGCGCGTGGCCGATGACCTGGGTATTCCCCATGAGCTGATGCTCGAGAAACTGGTGTTCACCGGCGCCAAGCTGGGCGACCACATGACCATCGGCATGCAGCCGGCGGACGCCAAGACCTGGTTCGGCGCTGCGCCGCCCGACCTGACCCTGGTGGCCCGTGTGCGCGGTACCGACTGGCTCTATGGCTACCTGCGTTCGTTCTATGAGGATCCTGCGCGTCCATGGGGCGTGAACAACAAGGTCTTCCCGAACGTCGGCATGCCGAACGTCCTGGTCGGCCTGCAGGGGCGTCAGGTGGTAGGCTGCAAACAGGTGCAGGTCGTCGAGCACGGCAAGAAGCAATACGATCCGTTGACCGGTACCGCGTTGACTCACGAAGCCTGTGATCAGTTGACCATCGTACCGAACAGCGGCACCTTGACCCCTGAGCAGTTCGACGAGAAGGTCAAGAACCTGGTGACCTTCCTGGCCTACTCGGCCAACCCGGTGAAGCTGCAACATCAGCGCATCGGTACGTATGTATTGCTGTACCTGGCGTTCTTCTTCGTATTCGCTTATCTGCTCAAGCGTGAATACTGGAAAGACGTACATTGATAAAGCTGTAAGCCGTTGTTGTTAATCGTGCGCGCCCAAGGGCGTCTCTGAAGGTGTAACGAGCCTGGTCAGCCAGGTGTTACGGGAGACGCCCTCTGGGCGCGCTCGTTTTTCTTTTCTAAAATTTCAACAAGCGAGGAGGATCGCCATGGGCGTGACCAATCGGTTGGCCTGTTACTCCGACCCCGCCGACCACTATTCCCACCGGGTACGTATCGTACTGGCAGAAAAGGGTGTCAGCGCCGAGATCATCTACGTCGAGGCTGGTCGCCAGCCGCCGAAGCTGATCGAGGTGAACCCCTACGGCAGCCTGCCCACGCTGGTCGATCGTGACCTGGCATTGTGGGAGTCGACGGTGGTGATGGAATATCTGGATGAGCGTTATCCGCATCCGCCCTTGCTGCCGGTTTACCCTGTGGCGCGTGCCAACAGCCGCTTGCTGATCCATCGCATCCAGCGTGACTGGTGCGGGTTGGTGGATCTGATCCTGGATCCGCGGACCAAGGAACCGGCACGGGTCGTGGCGCGCAAGGAGTTGCGTGAAAGCCTGACGGGCGTGTCGCCGCTGTTCACCGACAAGCCGTTTTTCCTCAGTGAGGAACAAAGTCTGGTGGATTGCTGCCTATTGCCCATACTCTGGCGTTTGCCGATTCTGGGTATCGAACTGCCGCGGCCCGCCAAGCCGCTGCTTGATTATATGGAGCGCCAATTTGCGCGTGAGACTTTCCAGGCGAGTCTGTCTGGCGTCGAACGCGACATGCGCTAAGGCTTAGGGAGCCGCTATGAACTCCAGTCGACCTTATCTGGTCCGCGCGCTCTACGAGTGGATTGTGGACAACGATTGCACCCCGCACATGCTGGTCAATGCCGAGTATCCATCGGTACAGGTGCCGCAGGGGTTTGCCAATGACGGGCAAATTGTCCTGAATGTTTCGCCGGCTGCGGTGCGCCATCTGCACATGGACAACGATGCCGTGAGCTTCGAAGGCCGCTTCGGCGGTGTGCCGCATACGCTGTATGTGCCTATCGCGTCGATCCTGGGGATTTATGCCCGGGAGAATGGCCAGGGCATGGTGTTTGAGCTGGAAGCGCCACTGGATGGCGAGGAAGAGTACGAGGTGGATGATGATCTGCCGCCACCGGATGATGAGCCGCCGCGGCCTAGTGGGCGGCCTAGTCTTAAGGTGGTGAAGTAGGGCTTGAGGTACATATCCATTCCTGCGGTAACGGCTGCTTACGGTTCCGCCCTGACGGCGGGTTACTTTTGGCAAACGCCGGAATGCCGGCCCAGCCCAAAGTAACCAAAAGGTCTGTGCCCCACCACTGGGCACCTCGCCAAGGCGAGGTGTTCCCTCACTCCGGCATTGCTCCGTGGGCCCGCCGCGAAGGGCCATCCATGGCCCAGCGCGGCTAACCCGGCATCCATGCCGGGTTGCCCACTACGCAACGCCTGCGTTCGGCCCTTGTGGTTAACGGGGCGTTCAAGATCAAAAGCCAAAGCCAAAGCCAAAGCCAAAGCGAGGCGGTCTTATAGCCGACCTGTCTCCCGGTCGTAACTACAATCCAACTGTGGGAGCGGGCTTGCTCGCGAAGAGGCCGTGCCAGTCGCCATAAGTATTGCTGACCCACCGCCTTCGCGAGCAAGCCCGCTCCCACAGAGATTTTCAGTAAACACAAAGCTTGTACCCACCTCAGATTCTTGTGGGAGCGAGCCTGCTCGCGATGGCGTCAGGTCAGCAGCATTGATATTGGCTGACACACTGCCATGGCGAGCAGGTTTTGCTCCCGCAGAGATTTTCAATAAACACAAAGCTTGTACCCACCTCAGATTCTTGTGGGAGCGAGCCTGCTCGCGATGGCGTCAGGTCAGCAGCATTGATATTGGCTGACACACTGCC
>NZ_VIUG01000010.1:94768-179262 GCF_007828255.1 Pseudomonas sp. SJZ078
GCCATGGCGAGCAGGTTTTGCTCCCGCAGAGATTTTCAGTAAACACAAAGCTTGTACCCACCTCAGATCCTTGTGGGAGCGAGCCTGCTCGCGATGGCGTCAAGTCAGCAGCATCGATGTTGGCTGATACACCGCCATCGCGAGCAGGCTCGCTCCCACAGTTGGATTGAAGTACAGCCGCAGAGACAGACCGGCCGTCAGGCCGCCTCGCTTTCGCTCTGGCTTTTGCTTTTGCTTTTGCTTTTGATCTTGATCTTAGACGCCCCGTTAACCATAAGGGCCGAACGCAGGCATTGCGTAGTGGGTATCCCGGCATGGATGCCGGGATAGCCGCGCTGGGCCATGGATGGCCCTTCGCGGCGGGCCCACGGAGCAATGCCGGAGTGAGGGAACACCTCGCCTTGGCGAGGTGCCCAGTGATGGGGCGAGGCCCTTTTGGTTACTTTTGGCGCCTTATCAAAAGTGACCCGCCGTAAGGGCGGAACCGCCAGTAGCCGTTACCGCAGAAACGGATATACACACTAACCACCCCCCCAAAAAAAACGGCGCTTCCCCGTCTGAAGAAGCACCGTTTTCTAGCAAGCGCAGCATCGAGAGCCGCAACAACCCTCAGTCAATATACTCAAACAACTTCACGATCTTCTGCACCCCAGACACCCCCTGCACCAGATTGGTCGCCTGAGCAGCCTCCTTCTTGGTTAGCAGCCCCAGCAGGTAAACGATGCCATTCTCAGTCACAACCTTGATACGCGAACCAGGAATGCTCGCATCGGTCAGCATCTGCGTCTTGATTTTGGTGGTCAGCCAGGCATCGTTCTGCCGCGCCAGCAGCGAGGACGGTTGCAGGACCTGCAATTCGTTATGTACGGTCTTGACCCGTTGTACGGCACTGGCCTCTTGCTCGGCCTTGGCCTTGAGGTCTTCCCGTGGGGTCTGGCCCGCCAGCAGCACGACACCGTTGAAGCTGGTGACGACGATGTGCGAGTTATTGTCCAGGTCCGGGTCGGCCTTGGCGATGTTCACCCCGACTTTGGTTTCGATCAGGGAGTCGTCGATCTTGCTGCCGAAGGTGCGGGTGCCGCGGTCGTCTTCGATCGGCTTTTCCCGGCTGGCATTAACCACCGATGTGCAGCCGCTGATGCCGAGGCACAGGGTCAGGGCCAGAAGGCCCAGGCGATTAGGGGTCATTCTTCACTCCCGAATATTTGGCTGTCGATCAAGTCGCAAAGACAATGGATCGCCAGCAGGTGGACTTCCTGGATGCGTGCGGTGACTTTGGCCGGTACGCGGATCTCGACATCTTCAGGCAACAGCAGTGAAGCCATGCCGCCGCCGTCACGCCCGGTCAATGCTACGACAATCATTTCGCGATCATGTGCGGCCTGGATCGCCTGAATAATATTGGCCGAGTTGCCGCTGGTGGAAATCGCCAGCAGCACATCGCCGGGCTGGCCCAGGGCGCGGATCTGTTTGGAGAAGACTTCGTTGTAGCTGTAGTCGTTGGCGATCGAGGTGATCGTCGAGCTGTCGGTGGTCAGGGCGATGGCCGGCAGGCTAGGACGCTCGCGCTCGAAGCGGTTGAGCAGCTCGGAAGAGAAGTGCTGGGCGTCGCCGGCGGAACCACCATTGCCGCAGGAAAGCATTTTGCCTTCGTTGAGCAGGGCGTTGACCATCACTTGGCTGGCTTGCTCGATGTAGGGTGCAAGTACGTCCATCGCCTGTTGCTTGGTGTCGATACTGGCCTGAAAAAGCTGGCGAATTCGCGATTGCATGTCCATCTGTGTGACCTTAAGTAGCGCGACTTATCGGCACAAACGTGTGCGGCGCGCAAAGCAAAGAGCAAAAGTTGAGTGAAGGTGTCCGGCTCGGTTTGTCATGGGCGTAGACGTTCAGCTGTCGAAGGCGTTCTGCAGCCAATTCAACTGATCGGCGTTGCTGTCGATGGCAACCACGTCGAAACGGCAGGGGTGATCAGCCCAGCGGGATTCGCTCTGCAGGAAATACTGCGCGGCGAAAACCAGTTTCTGGCGCTTGCGCTGGTCGATGCTATCGAGCGCGCCACCCCATTGGGTATTTTTTCTGTAGCGGACTTCGACGAATACTACTGTATCGCCGTCAAGCATGACCAGATCAAGCTCGCCGCGTTTACACAGCCAGTTCTGCGCCACCAGGCGCAGGCCCTGCTGCTGGAGATGCGCGAGGGCCAGGCCCTCGGCATTCCGGCCGCTTTGCTGGCGTGATCGCTCGGGCATCAGCGCTGGGTGTCCGGCAGGCGCTGCACCTGGCCGTTGACGAATTCGGCCCAGGGCAATTGACGTTGAACCCGTTGGGACTGGGACACCGCCAGGCTGCCCGACAGACCTTCGATGCGGCTGTCCGGCAGTGTCTTGAGCTGGCCCAGGCGCGGTGCCAGGCGATAGGCATCGGCACCCATCGCATACAGCCGGCCCAGACTGCCGGCAGCCTGTGGCCACTGGGCAGTGACCTGCTTGCGCAGTGGGTCGTTGGCATCGAGCAACCACGGGGTTTCGCAGAAGCGGATACCGTTCATGTCGTTGTACTGGTTCTGGTCGCCGCTGGCGCTGAACACCTGGGACGTCGCATAGACCGGCACATCCCCGGCATACTGGAAGTTCAGAGTCGGTTTGATCTGCTGGGCCTGCTGTGGAGTCGACGCCAGGAAGATGAATTCGATGTCCTGGCGACGGGAAGGCTGGGCCGCGACCGTGGTGCCCACAGTGTTCTGCAGGCTCTTGGCGCGACCTTCGCTCTGGCGCAGCTGGAACATGTCGGCGATCTGCTGGGCCAGTTGCACCGGCTGGTCGACGCGCTCGATGGCCAGGATGCTGCCACCGGAGGCTTGCCAGTCCTGGCTGAAGGCTTTCAGCACGCGATCGCCCCATTCGCCCTTCGGTACCATGACCGCTGCGCGATGCAGGCCGTCGGCACGGGCACGGCGGGCCACTTCGCGGGCTTCATCCTCAGGCGCCAGGCCGAACTGGAACAGTTGGGGTGGACCTTGCTCGCCTTCGCTGTAGTTCAATGCCAGGGTAGTGATCGGCAACTGCGCGCGCGTGCTGATCTGCTTGACCAGTGGTTTTTCCAGGGGGCCAACCACCAGCTGCACGCCGTCAGCCTGGGCCTTGCGATAGAAGTCGTCCATGGAAGTCAGGGTCGAGCTGTCATAGAACTGGATGCTCGGTGGGTTCTGCCCGGCCTGCTGGGCCTGATAATGCGATGCCATGAAGCCTTCACGCAGGGCTTTGGCGACTGCGGCCAGTTGCCCATTTTGGGGCAGCAGCAGGGCGATCTTGCTCAGGGGCTGGCTTGCCAGTTCCTTTAGCTTGACCAGGGGTGTCGGTAGTTGAAGGGCGGCCGGGTGCTTCGGATTCTGTTCGCGCCAATGGTCGATGGCCGCCTGTTGCTGTTCCAGGGTGCCGGCGGTTTTCACGGCGCGGGCCAGGCTCAGCCAGCCGCCGAGGTCATCGGTGGTGGTCGGTTGCAGTTGATCGGTGGGCAGCGAGGCAATCAGCGACCAGATCGCTTCATGGTTCTTGGCGGCTGCTTCGTTCTCGAGCAGGGGCGCAATGAAGATGCGCTCCTTCGCGGCGGCCAGGGTCTGGCCATCGGCTTCAAGGGCGCGGGCGTGGACCGTCCCGGTGCGGACCTGCTGTTCCACCGGCATTTCGCCCAGATGTTGCAGGCTCGGGTGGCTCAGGGCGGTCAGTGCTGCCTTGGGCTGGTTGCGTGTCATTGCCAGTTCCGCCGCCAGGGTGCTGGCGAAAATCTGCTGGCCAGGCTTGAGCTGCTCCAGTGGCACCTGCTGCAGGATTTGTGCGGACTGGCCGGCATTGCCCTTGCGGTAGGCCAGGTCTGCCGCGCTCAGGCGTAGCAGGGCGGCCTTTTCCGGGGTCTTGCTTTGGGCGGCCTGTTCGAGCAGTTGCTCGATACTGGCATCCGGGGTCCGGGGAAGTTCGCCAAGGCTGGACGAGGGCGAGCTGACGCAGGCCGCCAGAAGGGCAGCGAGGCAAAGGGCGGAGAGCAGCCGCAGACAAGCGATCATGTAAATGTCCTGATACGAGATCAAATTAGCGTCGAATTGTACCCAAGCGCTGGCCGGGGCGCGATGTCAGTGGCGTGAATCGATCGATTTAGCTATTTCAAATGTTGCGGTGCGGCACAAAAGCGCTGTTACTCAGGTGGTGACACTAACCTGTGGCGAGGGGATTTATCCCCGCTGGGCTGCGCAGCAGCCCCAAACAGGCTGGACCCCTTCATCCTGACACACCAAGGTGGCAGCTCTTGGGGCTGCTACACAGCCCAGCGGGGATAAATCCCCTCGCCACGTCAAGCGCCGTGAACAGTCGCGGCGCCCACTACGCGCTACAATGGCGGTTTTTACCGATTTGTGAGGTGCGCGTTTTGACTGCTCCAGGTGCTATGAATTCCGCTGCGGGCTCGCTTTATGTGGTGGCGACGCCCATCGGCAACCTGGACGACATCAGTGCCCGGGCGCTGAAAGTCCTGCGGGAGGTCGCCCTGATTGCGGCTGAAGACACGCGGCATTCCCAGCGGCTGCTGCAGCATTTCGGTATTTCCACGCCGCTGGCCGCCTGCCACGAACATAATGAACGGGACGAGGGCAGTCGTTTCATCACGCGCCTGCTGGCGGGAGATAACGTCGCGCTGATCTCCGATGCGGGCACGCCACTGATTTCCGACCCTGGCTACCATCTGGTGCGCCAGGCCCGCGCCGCGGGCATCAACGTGGTACCGGTGCCGGGGGCCTGTGCCTTGATCGCGGCGCTGTCGGCGGCCGGCTTACCATCGGACCGCTTCATCTTCGAAGGCTTTCTGCCGGCCAAGGCCGTGGGGCGTCGGGCGCGCCTGGAGTCTATAAAGGAAGAGCCACGCACGCTGATTTTCTACGAAGCGCCGCACCGTATCCTCGAGTGCCTGCAAGACATGGAGCTGGTGTTCGGTCCCGAGCGTCCTGCGCTCCTGGCACGGGAGCTGACCAAGACCTTCGAAACCCTCAAGGGGCTGCCACTGGCGCAGTTGCGGGCCTTCGTCGAAAGCGACAGCAACCAGCAGCGTGGTGAATGTGTCGTACTGGTGGCGGGTTGGACCACGCCGGACAGTGAAGAGGTCGTCAGTAGCGAAGCGATGCGTATCCTGGATCTACTGCTCGAGGAAATGCCGCTCAAGCGTGCGGCCGCCTTGGCTGCGCAAATCACTGGTGAGCGCAAGAACGTGCTGTATCAGATCGCGCTGGACCGGCAGAAGACCCGGTAAAACCGGACAGGCAACATGGCCAAAGGCTTTTAGCGCTTGTTCTTCGGGCGCTCTGCCGTTAACCTTCGCGGCGGAGAGTCGATCGGACAGTCGCTGCCCTCTATGAAAATTAGAGGGGGGAGGAAAGTCCGGGCTCCATAGGGCGAAGTGCCAGGTAATGCCTGGGAGGCGTGAGCCTACGGAAAGTGCCACAGAAAATAACCGCCTAAGCGTTTCGGCGCCGGTAAGGGTGAAAAGGTGCGGTAAGAGCGCACCGCACGGCTGGCAACAGTTCGTGGCTAGGTAAACCCCACTTGGAGCAAGACCAAATAGGGTCCCAAGGCGTGGCCCGCGCTGGGACCGGGTAGGTTGCTAAAGATGTCCAGTGATGGCCATCGTAGACGAATGACTGTTCAAGACAGAACCCGGCTTACAGATCGACTCTCCACCTTTTCCCTTCCTGCCGAAATCACTGGCAGACGCATTTCCTAAGACCAAAAAAATCTTACTCTTAATAAATCACTTTAACTTGTGCGCGCAGCTTCCTGTGGTTGCTCGGGTTGAGGTGAAAAATCCTACGTCAGATTCTTGTTGACCCTCCTGAAACGCTCCTAAATCTCCGATCTATAAGGCTTTTCCTTCAATCCGCGCCTTGACGGTGCGGTGGGCGCATTCCTATAGTGTGTGCGAGTGGAGGAAAGTGGCATGAAGTGGGTTTTTTGGACGTAAAACGCTAGATTTTGGAGAAACGCTGACGTGTTTCGCGGAGCCAACGCTATCAGTCTCGATGCAAAGGGCCGTCTCGCCATGCCGAGCCGGTACCGTGACGAGCTCGTTTCGCGTAGTTCCGGTCAACTGATCGTCACGATCGACGCAGTTGACCCCTGTCTTTGCGTCTACCCATTGGACGAATGGGAAATCATCGAAACCAAACTGCGCGCGCTGCCTTCGCTGCGTGAAGAAAACCGCCGGCTGCAACGCTTGCTGATCGGTAATGCCGTCGACCTGGAGCTCGATGGCAGTGGTCGTTTCCTGGTCCCACCGCGCCTTCGTGAATACGCCAAGCTGGACAAGCGCGCGATGCTGGTGGGCCAACTGAACAAGTTCCAACTGTGGGACGAAGATGCCTGGAATGCGGTTTCCGCCGCCGACCTCGCTGCTATTCAACAACCGGGCGCCATGCCCGATGAACTGCGTGATCTGATCCTGTGACTATAAATAGCGGCTTCAACCACATCACCGTACTGCTTGACGAGGCCGTCGAGGCCCTCGCCGTACGTCCTGATGGCTGCTATCTGGACGGTACGTTCGGGCGTGGTGGGCACAGCCGGCTGATTCTCAGCCAGCTCGGTCCGGATGGCCGGCTGCTGGGGTTCGACAAGGATCCTCAAGCGATTGCCACCGGGCAAGCGCTGGCGGCCGAAGACGGCCGCTTTGTCATTGTGCAGCGCAGCTTTGCGGAGCTGGGGTCGGAGGTCGCCGAGCGTGGCCTGGCCGGCAAGGTCGGCGGGATCCTGCTCGACCTGGGCGTTTCTTCGCCGCAACTGGACGATCCCGAGCGCGGCTTCAGTTTCCTCAATGATGGCCCGCTGGACATGCGCATGGATCCGTCTCGCGGAATCAGCGCCGCCGAATTCGTCAACACCGCTCCGGTGGAAGAGATCGCCCGGGTCTTCAAGGAGTACGGCGAAGAGCGTTTCTCCGGACGCATGGCGCGCGCCGTTGTGGAGCGCCGGGAGATCAAGCCATTCGAGCGCACCGGCGACCTGGCCGAAGTGCTGAAAGTCGCCAACCCGGCGTGGGAGAAGGGCAAGAACCCGGCAACCCGTGCTTTCCAGGGGTTGCGCATCCACGTCAATAACGAACTGGGCGACCTCGAGGCCGGCCTCGATGCCGCGCTGGAAGCGCTGGAGATCGGCGGTCGCCTGGTGGTGATCAGCTTCCACTCCCTGGAAGACCGCATCGTCAAGCTGTTCATGCGCAAGCTCACCAAGGGCGAGGCCGACAACCTGCCGCGCAACCTGCCGGTGCGTTTCGAGGCCTTCGTGCCGAAAATCAAAATTCATGGCAAGGCGCAGTTCGCCTCCGAGGCGGAACTCAAGGCCAACCCTCGGGCCCGTAGCGCCGTCATGCGTGTTGCGGAGAAGTTGCGGTGAGCAAGCTCTTCGCCAAGCCCCTGCCGGGCGGCAGCTTTTTCATGCTGCTCCTGTTTATTGGCGTGCTCGTATCGGCCATCGGCGTGTCCTATAGCGCGCACTGGAATCGGCAACTGCTCAACACGCTTTACAACGAACTGAGCGTGCGCGACAAGGCCCAGGCCGAGTGGGGCCGGTTGATCCTGGAGCAAAGCACCTGGACGGCCCATAGCCGCATCGAAGTATTGGCCACCGAGCAGCTGAAGATGCGCATCCCGAATGCTGCCGAAGTACAGATGGTGGCGCCATGATGAAGCTCGAAGGGGCGCTGTTCCCATGGCGGTTCCGTCTGGTCCTGGGGTTGCTCGGGATCATGGTGGCTGCTATCTCCTGGCGCATCATCGACCTGCAAGTGGTCGACCGTGACTTCCTCAAGGGGCAAGGCGATGCCCGTAGCGTGCGTCATATCCCGATCCCGGCTCACCGAGGCCTGATCACCGACCGCAATGGCGAACCCCTGGCCGTGAGTACCCCGGTGACCACCTTGTGGGCAAACGCCAAGGAAATGCAGCTGGCCAAGGAAAAATGGCCGGCCCTGGCTGCTGCGCTCGGGCAGGATCCCAAGGCGCTGGCCGAACGCCTGGAAGCCCAGGCCAACAAGGAATTCATCTACCTGGTGCGAGGGTTGACGCCCGAGCAGGGCCAGAGCGTGCTCGACCTGAAGGTGCCGGGCGTCTATGGCATCGAAGAGTTCCGGCGTTTTTACCCGGCCGGTGAAGTGACGGCGCACATGGTCGGCTTTACCGATATCGATGACCGGGGACGCGAAGGCGTGGAGCTGGCTTATGACGAATGGCTCGCCGGGGTCGCCGGCAAGCGCCAGGTCATCAAGGATCGGCGCGGCAGGCTGATCAAGGATGTCCAGGTCACCAAGAACGCCAAGGCCGGCAAGCCCTTGGCGTTGTCCATTGATCTGCGCCTGCAATACCTGGCCAACCGCGAACTGCGCAATGCCATCGTCGAGAACGGGGCCAAGGCCGGCAGCCTGGTGATCATGGACGTGAAGACCGGCGAGATCCTGGCCATGGTCAATCAGCCCACCTACAACCCGAACAACCGTCGCAACCTGCAGCCAGCGATGATGCGCAACCGCGCGATGATTGACGTGTTCGAGCCGGGTTCGACCATGAAAGCCGTTTCCATGGCCGCCGCGCTGGAAACCGGACGCTGGAAGCCTAGCGACACCGTCGAGGTGTATCCGGGGACCTTGCAGATCGGCAAGTACACCATTCGTGACGTGTCCAAGACCGAAGGTCCAGTGCTCGACCTGACCGGCATCCTGATCAACTCCAGTAACGTCGGCATGAGCAAGATCGCCTTCGACATCGGCGGCGAGACCATCTATCGCCTGGCGCAGAAGATCGGCCTCGGCCAGGACACCGGCCTGGGCTTCCCTGGCGAACGTGTCGGCAACCTGCCGAACTACCGCGAGTGGCGCAAGGCCGAGACGGCAACCCTGTCCTACGGCTACGGCGTGTCCGTGACGGCGATCCAACTGGTCCACGCGTTCTCGGCGTTGGCCAACAACGGCCGCATCGCGCCGCTGACCCTGATCAAGACCGACAAACCGCCGCAGACCACCCAGGTGATCCCGGAGAATGTCGCCAAGACCATGCAAGGCATGTTGCAGCAGGTGATCGAGGCGCCGCGCGGCGTCTTCCGCGCCCAGGTACCGGCCTATCATGTCGCCGGCAAATCGGGTACGGCCCGCAAGACCTCCGTGGGCACCAAGGGCTATGCCGAGAACTCCTACCGTTCGCTGTTCGCTGGCTTCGGGCCGATGAGCGACCCGCGTTACGCCATCGTGGTGGTCATCGACGAGCCGAGCAAGGCGGGCTACTTCGGCGGCCTGGTGTCGGCGCCGGTATTCAGCAAGGTCATGTCCGGCACCCTGCGCCTGATGAACGTCACCCCGGATAACCTGCCGCCCACCCAGCAGGCGAGTACTGCGCCGGTCGTCCCTTTGAAAGCCGATGGAGGGCGTGGCTGATGTCCCTGAGCCTGAACAAGATTTTTGCCCACGCCGGTCACGATCTGCTGATTCGCGAACTGGCCCTGGACAGCCGCAACGTCCGCGCCGGGGACCTGTTCCTGGCGGTGCCGGGCGGGCGGTACGACGGCCGTGCCCACATCGCCGATGCCTTGCAGCGCGGTGCGGCTGCCGTGGCGTATGAGGTAGAAGGCGCGACTGTGCTGCCGATCACCGACGTGCCGCTGATTCCGGTCAAGGGCCTCGCGGCGCAGCTATCGGACATCGCCGGGCGCTTTTATGGCGAGCCGAGCCGGCACCTGAACCTGATTGGCGTGACCGGCACCAACGGCAAGACCAGCGTCACCCAATTGGTGGCCCAGGCGCTGGACCTGCTGGGGCAGCACTGCGGCATTGTCGGGACGCTGGGTAACGGTTTCCATGGCGCCCTGGTGAGTGGCCTGCACACCACGCCGAACCCGATTGCCGTGCAGGCGACCCTGGCCGACCTGAAAAAGGCCGGCGCCAAGGCTGTTGCGATGGAAGTCTCTTCCCATGGCCTGGACCAGGGACGTGTCACCGCCCTGGCATTCGACATTGCCGTATTGACCAATCTGTCCCGGGATCACCTGGACTATCACGGCACCATGCAGGCCTATGGCGAAGCCAAGGCCAAGCTGTTTGCCTGGAACAATCTGAAGTGCCGGGTCATCAACCTCGACGACGCGTTCGGCCGGCAATTGGCGGCCAATCAGGGCGAGTCCCGGTTGATCACCTACAGCCTGGAAGATGCCGGCGCCCACCTGTATGTACGCCAGGCGCAGTTCGACGACGAGGGCGTGCGAGCCACGCTGGTCACGCCACAGGGCGAACACCATCTGCGCAGCACCTTGCTGGGCCGTTTCAACCTGAGCAACGTATTGGCCGCCATTGGCGCCTTGCTGGGGTTGGACTATGCCTTGGATGAAATCCTCAAGGTCCTGCCGAAGCTCGAAGGCCCGGCCGGTCGCATGCAGCGCCTGGGTGGCGGTACTCAACCGTTGGTCGTGGTCGATTATGCCCACACCCCCGACGCCTTGGAGAAAGTCCTGGTGGCTCTGCGGCCTCACGCCAAAGGCAAGTTGCTCTGCCTGTTCGGCTGCGGCGGCGACCGTGATCGCGGCAAGCGCCCGCTGATGGCCGAAGTGGTGGAGCGGTTGGCCGATGGCGTACTCGTCACCGATGACAACCCTCGCAGCGAAGACCCGATGCAGATTTTCGACGACATCCGTGCCGGGTTCTCGGCGGTGGACAAAGTGACCTTCGTAGCCGGCCGCGGCCAGGCGATTGCCCAGTTGATCGCCAGTGCTTCGGCGGACGATGTGGTCGTCCTGGCTGGCAAGGGGCACGAGGACTACCAGGAAATCAACGGCGTGCGCCATGGCTTCTCCGATCTGGTCGAGGCCGATCACGCCTTGACCGCCTGGGAGGTGGCCCATGCTTAAGGCCTTGAAGCTCAGCGAACTGACCGGCGCCCTGAATGCGCGCCTCATCGCGGCGGATGCCCGTTTCGACGGCGTCAGCATCGACAGCCGGGCCATTGCCCCGGGACAGCTGTTCGTCGCCTTGGCCGGCCCGCGTTTTGACGGTCACGATTACCTGAATGAAGTGGCGACCAAAGGGGCGGTCGCGGCATTGGTCGAGCGCGAAGTAGCCAATAGCGCGTTGCCACAACTGCTGGTCGGTGACACCCGTCAGGCCTTGGGCCAGCTCGGCGCACTGAACCGTGCGGCATTCGGCAATCCGGTCGCGGCCATTACCGGTTCCAGCGGCAAGACCACGGTCAAGGAAATGCTCGCCAGCATCCTGCGTACCCGTGGTCCGGTGCTGGCCACCCGGGGCAACCTGAACAACGACCTCGGCGTACCCTTGACCCTGCTCGAACTGGCGCCGGAGCACTGCGCCGCCGTCATCGAGCTGGGGGCCTCGCGGCTCGGCGAGATTGCCTACACCGTGGGCATGACCAAGCCCCACGTCGCCGTGCTCAACAACGCCGGGACCGCCCATGTCGGCGAGTTCGGTGGCCCGGAGAAAATCGTCGAAGCCAAGGGCGAGATCATCGAGGGGCTGGAGGCCGATGGCGTTGCCGTGCTGAATCTCGACGACAAGGCGTTCGAAATCTGGAAGACGCGAGCAGGGGAGCGCAAGGTGCTGACGTTTGCCCTGAGCAACCTCGCCGCGAATTTCTACGCCAGCGACCTGGACCGCGATGCCCGCGGTTGCCCGGCCTTCAACCTGCACAGCCCCGACGGCGCCGAGCGGGTCCAGTTGAACCTGCTGGGCACCCATAACGTTGCCAACGCCCTGGCAGCGGCTGCTGCCGCCCACGCCCTGGGCGTGTCGCTGCCGGGCATCGTCGCAGGCTTGAACGCCGTGCAACCGGTCAAGGGACGCACCGTGGCGCAACTGGCCATTAACGGTATGCGGGTGATCGACGACACCTACAACGCCAACCCGACGTCCATGTGCGCGGCGGTGGATATCCTCGCCGGTTTCTCCGGCCGCACCGTGCTGGTGCTGGGAGACATCGGCGAATTGGGCGAATGGGCGCAACAGGGGCACCACGACGTCGGTGCCTATGCCCGTGGCAAGGTCGATGCGCTGTATGCCGTCGGCCCGATGATGGCCCATGCCGTCGCCGCGTTCGGCGAGCACGCACAGCATTTCACCACTCAGGCGGACCTGATCCAGGCCCTGGGTGCCGAGCAAGACCCGAACACCACCTTATTGATCAAGGGCTCTCGTAGCGCAGCGATGGAAAACATCGTCGCGGCGCTGTGCGGCACCCGTACGGAGAAACATTGATGCTGCTGCTGCTAGCGGAGTACCTGCAACAGTTCTACAAAGGCTTCGCGGTCTTCCAATACCTGACCCTGCGCGGGATCCTGGGTGTGTTGACCGCGCTGTCGTTGTCGCTGTTCCTGGGCCCGTGGATGATCCGCACCCTGCAGAACCTGCAAATCGGCCAGTCGGTGCGTAACGATGGGCCGCAGTCGCACCTGTCCAAATCCGGCACCCCGACCATGGGTGGCGCGTTGATCCTGTCATCCATCGGCGTCAGCACCTTGCTCTGGGCCGACCTGGCCAACCGCTATGTCTGGACCGTGCTGCTGGTGACCCTGTTGTTCGGCGCCATCGGCTGGGTGGACGACTACCGCAAGGTCATCGAGAAAAACTCCCGTGGGCTACCAAGCCGCTGGAAATACTTCTGGCAGTCGGTGTTCGGCCTGGGCGCGGCGATCTTCCTTTATATGACCGCCGCCTCGCCGGTGGAAACCACCCTGATCCTGCCGATGCTCAAGGACTACAGCATTCCGTTGGGCGCGGGCTTCGTGGTGCTGACCTACCTGGTGATCGTCGGTTCGAGCAACGCGGTCAACCTCACCGATGGCCTCGACGGCCTGGCGATCATGCCAACGGTCATGGTCGGCGGCGCGCTGGGGATCTTCTGTTACCTGTCGGGCAACGTGAAGTTCGCTGAATACCTGCTGATCCCCTATGTGCCAGGGGCGGGCGAACTGATCGTGTTCTGCGGCGCGTTGATCGGCGCTGGCCTGGGCTTCCTCTGGTTCAACACCTACCCGGCGCAGGTCTTCATGGGCGACGTCGGCGCGCTGGCGCTGGGCGCGGCCCTGGGCACCATCGCGGTGATCGTTCGCCAGGAAATCGTCCTGTTCATCATGGGCGGCGTGTTCGTGATGGAGACCCTGTCAGTGGTCATTCAGGTTGCGTCCTTTAAATTGACCGGCCGCCGCGTATTCCGCATGGCGCCGATCCACCACCATTTTGAACTCAAGGGCTGGCCCGAGCCGCGTGTGATCGTCCGCTTCTGGATCATCACCGTGATTCTGGTGCTGATAGGCCTTGCCACCCTGAAGCTGAGGTAGAACGAGTGTCCCTGATCGCTTCTGACCACTTCCGCATTGTTGTCGGTCTCGGCAAGAGCGGCATGTCCCTGGTTCGCTTCCTGGCGAGCCGGGGCGTGTCGTTTGCCGTGGCCGATACGCGGGAGAATCCCCCTGAGCTGGCCACGCTACGGCGTGACTATCCGCAGGTGGACGTGCGTTGTGGCGAGCTGGACGTCGAGTTCCTGTGCCGCGCCGACGAGCTCTACGTGAGCCCCGGCCTGGCCCTGGCGACGCCGGCCCTGCAGGCCGCTGCTGCCCGTGGCGTGAAATTGTCCGGTGATATCGAGCTGTTCGCGCGTAACGCCAAGGCGCCGATCATCGCCATCAGCGGTTCCAACGCGAAAAGCACCGTTACCACCCTGGTGGGTGAAATGGCCGCGGCCGCCGGCAAGCGGGTCGCCGTCGGCGGCAACCTCGGCACCCCGGCGCTGGACCTGCTCAGCGACGACGTCGAGTTATACGTGATGGAGCTGTCGAGCTTCCAGCTCGAGACCACCGATCATCTTGGTGCCGAAGTGGCGACCGTGCTCAACATCAGCGAAGACCACATGGACCGCTACAGCGGCCTGCCGGCTTATCACCTGGCCAAGCACCGGATTTTCCGCGGTGCCCGGCAAGTGGTGTTCAACCGCCAGGACGCACTGACCCGTCCGTTGCTGGGCGAGGGCATGCCATGCTGGTCCTTCGGCCTGGGCGTGCCGGACTTCAAGGGCTTTGGATTGCGTGAAGAGAATGGCGAGAAATACCTGGCCTTCGAATTCCAGAACCTGATGCCGGTGCGCGAGCTGAAGATCCGGGGGGCGCACAACCAGGCCAACGCGTTGGCGGCCCTGGCCCTGGGGCATGCAGTCGGCCTGCCGTTCGACGCCATGCTGTCGGCGCTGCGTACCTTCGCCGGCCTCGAACACCGCTGCCAGTGGGTGCGCGACCTGGATGGCGTGGCCTGGTACAACGATTCCAAGGCCACCAATGTGGGGGCGGCGCTGGCCGCCATCGAAGGCCTGGGCGCAGACATCGAAGGCAAGCTCGTGCTGATCGCCGGTGGCGACGGCAAGGGTGCCGATTTCAAGGACTTGCGCGATCCGGTGGCGGCCAACTGCCGTGCCGTGGTGCTGATGGGGCGCGACCGTGAATTGATCGCCGAGGCCATCGGCGACGGCGTACCGCTGGTTCGCGTCGCTTCGCTGGACGAAGCCGTGCAGCAATGCCGTGCCCTCGCTCAACCGGGCGATGCTGTCCTGCTGTCGCCGGCCTGCGCCAGTTTTGACATGTTCAAGAACTACGAAGAGCGCGGGCAGTTGTTCGCCCGGGCTGCGGAGGACTTGGCATGAGCCTGAGAAATGTCATCAAGCCCTATCCGTCGCCGCTGATCACCGGGCGTGGCATCGACCTCGATTTTCCGATGCTCGCCGGTTGCCTGGCGTTGCTGGGCCTGGGCCTGGTGATGATCACTTCCGCGTCGTCGGAAGTGGCGGCCGTGCAGTCCGGCAACACCCTGTACCACATGATCCGCCACCTGGTTTACCTGGTGATCGGCCTGGGTGCCTGCGTCGTCACCATGATGGTGCCGATCGCCACCTGGCAACGCCTGGGCTGGATGATGCTGCTCGGTGCCTTTGGCCTGCTGGTGATGGTGCTGGTGCCGGGTATTGGCCGCGAGGTCAACGGCTCGATGCGCTGGATCGGTTTCAGTTTCTTCAACGTACAGCCTTCGGAGATCGCCAAGGTCTTTGTGGTGCTTTTCCTCGCCGGTTATCTGGTGCGTCGCCAGAAAGAAGTGCGCGAGAGCTGGATGGGCTTCTTCAAGCCATTCATCGTATTGCTGCCCATGGCCGGCCTGCTGCTGATGGAACCCGACTTCGGCGCCACGGTGGTGATGATGGGCGCGGCGGCGGCGATGCTGTTCCTGGGCGGGGTCGGGCTGTTCCGCTTCATCCTGATGGTGGCGCTGGCGGTGGCTGCCGTGACAGTGCTGGTGCAGGCGCAACCCTATCGGATGGCGCGTCTGATCACCTTTACCGACCCGTGGGCCGACCAGTTCGGTTCCGGTTATCAATTGACCCAGGCGCTGATCGCCTTCGGGCGCGGCGAATGGCTGGGCGTGGGCCTGGGCAACAGTGTGCAGAAACAGTTCTATCTGCCGGAAGCCCACACCGACTTCGTGTTTTCGGTGCTGGCCGAAGAACTCGGCGTGGTGGGGTCGCTGTGCACCGTGGCTCTGTTCGTGTTCGTCTGCGTGCGTGGCATGTACATCGGCTTGTGGGCCGAGAAGGCCAAGCAGTTCTTCGCTGCCTATGTGGCCTATGGGCTGTCGTTCCTGTGGATTGGTCAGTTTCTGATCAACATCGGTGTGAACGTCGGCCTGCTGCCGACCAAGGGCCTGACGCTGCCGTTCCTCAGCTATGGCGGCAGTTCCCTGGTGATCTGCTGTGCCTGTCTCGGCCTGTTGTTGCGCATCGAATGGGAGAGCCGGACCCACCTGGGTAGCGAAGAGATGGAATTCCAGGAGAGCGACTTCGCCGAGGAGCCGTCTCATGGGCGCTAACGTGCTGATCATGGCGGGCGGTACCGGTGGGCACGTGTTCCCGGCGCTGGCCTGTGCCCGGGAGTTCCAGGCGCGGGGCTACACCGTGCACTGGCTGGGTACGCCGCGGGGGATCGAGAACGAACTGGTACCCGGCGCCGGCCTCGAACTGCACCGGATCGACGCCAGTGGCCTGCGGGGCAAGGGCAGGTTGTCGTTGCTCAAGGCGCCGCTGATGCTGCTCAAGTCGATCTGGCAGGCGCGAGCGATCATTCGTCGGTTGCGCCCGGTCTGCGTGGTCGGGTTCGGTGGTTATGTGACCGGTCCTGGCGGCGTTGCGGCAAAACTGGCCGGCGTGCCGGTGATCGTCCACGAGCAGAACGCCGTGGCCGGTACCGCCAATCGGTTACTGGTGCCGTTGGCCGCCCGGGTCTGTGAAGCCTTTCCCGACACCTTTACCCTGTCGGGCAGCCGCCGCACCACCGGTAATCCGGTGCGTACCGAGCTGTTTCTCGATAACCCGCGCCCGGCCCTGGCCGGACGCAAGGCGCGTTTGCTGGTCCTGGGCGGAAGCCTGGGGGCGGAGCCGTTGAACAAATTGCTGCCCGAAGCCTTGTCGCAGGTCGCTTCCGAACTGCGGCCCGAAGTCTTTCACCAGGCCGGCAAGCACCACGATGAAGTGACCGCCGAGCGCTACCGCGTTGCCGGCGTCGAGGCGCAAGTGCAGCCTTTCATCAAAGACATGGCCCAAGCCTATGGCTGGGCCGACCTGGTGATCTGTCGCGCAGGTGCGTTGACCATCAGTGAACTGGCTGCCGCCGGTCTGCCCTCGATGCTGGTGCCCTTGCCCCACGCCATCGACGACCACCAGACCCGCAATGCCGATTATTTGGCCCGCGAAGGCGCTGCCTTCCTGCTGCCGCAAAGAACGACCGGCGCCGCGGATCTTGCCGCCCGCCTGACAGAGGTCTTGATGCAACCGCAACGACTTGAAGACATGGCCCGCGCCGCCCGCCGCCTGGCCAAACCCGATGCCACGGCCCAAGTGGTCGATACCTGCCTGGAGGTGGCCCATGGTTGAGAATCGCAAAGCCATGCCGCAACCGGAAATGCGCCGTATCCGCCGCATCCACTTCGTCGGTATCGGCGGCGTGGGCATGTGTGGGATTGCCGAGGTATTGCTGAACCTGGGTTACCAGGTCTCGGGTTCCGACCTCAAAGCTTCCCCGGTCACCGAGCGCCTGGAGTCCTTCGGTGCGCAGATCTTTATCGGCCACCGTGCCGAGAATGCCGCCGATGCTGACGTGCTGGTGGTTTCCAGTGCCGTGAACACCTCCAACCCGGAAGTTGCCACCGCCCTGGAACGCCGCATTCCAGTGGTGCCACGGGCTGAGATGCTGGCCGAGCTGATGCGCTATCGCCATGGCATCGCTGTGGCCGGTACCCACGGCAAAACCACCACCACCAGCCTGATTGCCTCGGTGTTCGCCGCCGGCGGCCTGGACCCGACCTTCGTGATCGGCGGTCGTCTGAATGCCGCGGGCACCAATGCCCAGCTCGGCACCAGCCGCTACCTGATCGCCGAAGCCGACGAGAGCGATGCGAGCTTCCTGCACCTGCAGCCACTGGTGGCCGTGGTCACCAACATCGACGCCGACCACATGGCGACCTACGGTGGCGACTTCAACAAGTTGAAGAAGACCTTCGTCGAGTTCCTCCACAACCTGCCGTTCTACGGTTTGGCGGTGGTGTGCATGGATGACCCGGTGGTGCGTGAAATCCTGCCGCTGATCAAGCGTCCGACCGTGACCTACGGTTTCGGCGAAGAAGCCGACGTGCGCGCCATCAACGTGCGCCAACAGGGCATGCAGACATTCTTCACCGTGTTGCGCCCTGATCGCGAACCGCTGGACGTGTCGGTGAACATGCCGGGCAACCACAACGTGCTCAACGCCTTGGCCACTATCTGCATCGCCACCGACGAAGGCGTCAGCGACGAAGCCATCGTCCAGGGGCTGTCCGGCTTCCAGGGCGTTGGGCGACGCTTCCAGGTCTATGGCGAGCTGCCGGTGGACGGCGGCAACGTGATGCTGGTGGACGATTACGGCCACCACCCGACCGAAGTCGCGGCGGTGATCAAGGCCGTGCGCGGTGGCTGGCCGGAGCGCCGCCTGGTGATGGTCTACCAGCCGCACCGCTACAGCCGCACCCGCGACCTGTACGACGACTTTGTCCAGGTGCTGACCGACGCCAACGTGCTGCTGTTGATGGAAGTCTATCCGGCCGGCGAAGAGCCGATCCCGGGCGCCGACAGCCGTCAGCTGTGCCACAGCATCCGCCAGCGCGGTCAACTGGACCCGATCTACATCGAACGCGGCGTGGACCTCGCGCCGTTGGTCAAGCCGCTGCTGCGCGCCGGCGACATCCTGTTGTGCCAAGGAGCCGGTGATATCGGCGGCCTGGCGCCGAAACTGTTGAAAAGTCCGTTATTCGCCGGTGCCACTGTGGCTTCCAGCGAGGGGAAACTGAAATGACTGCTGCCTACGCCAACCTGGTTTCCACCCTTGACCCGAAAGCTTTCGGCCGTGTCGCCGTGCTGTTCGGCGGCAAGAGTGCCGAGCGCGAGGTGTCCCTCAAGTCCGGCAAGGCCGTGCTCGACGCCTTGCAAGGCGCCGGCGTCGATGCATTCGGCATCGACGTGGGCGATGACTTCCTGCAGCGCCTGCTGAGCGAAAAGATCGACCGTGCGTTCATCATTCTCCACGGTCGCGGTGGCGAAGACGGCAGCATGCAAGGCCTGCTCGAATGCCTGGGCATTCCCTACACCGGCAGCGGCATCCTGGCTTCGGCCCTGGCGATGGACAAGCTGCGCACCAAGCAGGTCTGGCACAGCCTCGGCATCCCGACGCCGCGTCATGCCGTGCTGGCGTCCGAGGCCGACTGTATTTCGGCGGCCACGGAACTGGGCTTCCCTTTGATCGTCAAACCGGCCCATGAAGGTTCAAGTATCGGCATGGCGAAAGTGAATTCGCTGCCTGAGTTGACCGCGGCATGGAAAGACGCCAGTTCCTACGATTCGCAAGTGTTGGTCGAGCAATGGATCACCGGTCCCGAGTTCACCATCGCCACCCTGCGTGACCAGGTGTTGCCGCCGATTGCGCTGGGCACCCCGCACACGTTCTACGACTACGACGCCAAGTACATCGCCAACGATACCCAGTACCGCATCCCCTGCGGGCTGGACAGTGCCAAGGAACAAGAATTGATGGACCTCACGGCCAAGGCCTGTGAGGCGCTGGGTATTGCCGGTTGGGGACGGGCGGACGTGATGCAGGACGCCGAGGGGCAGTTCTGGTTCCTGGAAGTCAACACCGCGCCCGGCATGACCGATCACAGCCTGGTACCGATGGCGGCCCGTGCCGCCGGCCTGGATTTCCAGCAGCTGGTGCTGTCGATCCTGGCCGCCAGTGTCGGCGCTCAAGAGCCAAGAGGTTAAGCCATGCAAGGCGCATCGCTTCGTCATCAGCCATCCGCACCCGGTCGCAAGCCGGTACCGCGGGGTGCCAGCCGAATGGTGGCCAAAGAGCCGATGTCGGCGCGCTTGCCGAAAGCCAACTTTGGTTTTCTCAAGAGCCTGTTATGGCCGGTGCTGCTGGTGGCGTTGGGGTTCGGTACGTATGAAGGCGCACAGCGGTTGCTGCCTTACGCCGACCGGCCGATCGCCCGGATCAACGTCCAGGGCGACCTCAGCTACATCAGCCAGCAGGCGGTGCAGCAGCGGATCGCCCCGTTCGTGGCGTCGAGCTTCTTCACCATCGACCTGGCGGGCATGCGCACGGAACTGGAGCAGATGCCCTGGATTGCCCATGCCGAAGTCCGGCGTGTGTGGCCCGATCAGGTTTCGATCCGCCTGGAAGAACAACTGCCGGTGGCCCGCTGGGGTGACGAGTCGCTGTTGAACAACCAGGGCCAGGCGTTCACGCCGCGGGAACTGGCCAACTACGAACATTTGCCACAGTTGTTCGGCCCGCAGCGGGCTCAGCAGCAGGTAATGCAGCAGTACCAGGTGTTGAGCCAGATGTTGCGGCCATTGGGCTTCTCCATCGCGCGCCTGGAGTTGCGCGAGCGCGGCAGTTGGTTCCTGACCACTGGCGCGGGCAGCTCTGGGCCGGGTATCGAGCTGCTGCTCGGTCGCGGCAACCTGGTGGAAAAGATGCGCCGTTTTATCGCCATCTATGACAAGACGCTCAAAGAACAGATTACGAACATCGCGCGCATCGATCTGCGCTACGCCAATGGCCTGGCTGTTGGCTGGCGGGAACCGGTAGCGCCCACGACGGCCCAACCCGCCGTCGCGAAGAATTAAGAAGAGGCAGGACCCATGGCAAACGTGCAAAGCGGAAAAATGATCGTCGGGCTGGATATCGGCACTTCCAAGGTGGTTGCGCTGGTAGGCGAGGTTGCGGACGACGGCACGCTGGTCATCGTCGGGATCGGTACCCATCCGTCCCGTGGCCTGAAGAAGGGTGTGGTGGTGAACATCGAGTCCACCGTGCAATCGATCCAGCGCGCCATCGAAGAAGCGCAGCTGATGGCCGGTTGCCGGATCCACTCGGCATTCGTCGGCGTGGCGGGCAATCACATCCGCAGCCTGAACTCCCACGGGATCGTCGCGATCCGTGATCGCGAAGTCAGCTCCGCCGACCTCGAACGCGTGCTCGACGCGGCCCAGGCCGTGGCGATCCCGGCCGACCAGCGGGTGTTGCACACCCTGCCGCAGGATTACGTGATCGACAACCAGGAAGGCGTGCGCGAGCCCCTGGGCATGTCCGGCGTGCGCCTGGAAGCCAAGGTCCACGTGGTGACCTGCGCCGTGAACGCTGCGCAGAACATCGAAAAATGCGTGCGCCGTTGCGGCCTGGAAATCGACGACATCATCCTCGAGCAACTGGCTTCGGCTTACTCGGTGCTGACCGACGATGAGAAAGAACTGGGCGTGTGCCTGGTGGACATCGGCGGCGGTACCACCGACATCGCGATCTTCACCGAAGGCGCCATTCGCCACACCGCGGTGATCCCGATTGCCGGTGACCAGGTGACCAACGACATCGCCATGGCGTTGCGCACCCCGACCCAGTACGCCGAGGAAATCAAGATCCGCTACGCCTGCGCCCTGGCGAAACTGGCCGGTGCCGGTGAAACCATCAAGGTCCCGAGCGTCGGCGACCGTCCACCGCGCGAGCTGTCCCGCCAGGCCCTGGCCGAGGTGGTCGAGCCGCGCTACGACGAACTGTTCACGCTGATCCAGGCCGAACTTCGTCGCAGCGGCTACGAAGACCTGATCCCGGCCGGCATCGTGTTGACCGGCGGTACGTCGAAGATGGAAGGCGCGGTCGAGCTGGCCGAGGAAATTTTCCACATGCCGGTACGCCTGGGCGTGCCCCATGGCGTCAAGGGCCTGGATGACGTGGTACGCAACCCGATCTATTCCACCGGCGTGGGCCTGTTGATGTACGGCCTGCAGAAGCAGTCCGACGGGATCTCGTTCTCAGGGATAGGCAGCCGCGACAGCTACAGCAGCGACGAGACGAAGGCACCGCTGTTCGAGCGTCTCCAGGCGTGGGTCAAAGGTAACTTTTAGCGACAAGTTTCAAGCTTCAAGCGGCAAGCTTGCAGCTCAGGGCTGGCAGCTTGTAGCTGAAGATGCAGTAGGCGAAAAAAACTAGAGAATGTAAGGAGAGGGAAAATGTTCGAACTCGTAGACAACATCCCCGCTAGCCCGGTTATCAAGGTAATCGGTGTCGGCGGTGGCGGCGGTAACGCTGTCAACCACATGGTCAAGAGCAACATCGAAGGCGTCGAATTCATCTGCGCCAACACCGATGCTCAAGCGCTGAAGAACATTGGCGCGCGGACCATCCTGCAACTGGGTACCGGCGTGACCAAGGGCCTGGGTGCCGGCGCGAACCCCGAGGTTGGCCGTCAGGCTGCCCTGGAAGACCGCGAGCGCATCGCTGAAGTCCTGGCCGGTACCAACATGGTGTTCATCACCACGGGCATGGGCGGCGGTACCGGTACCGGTGCGGCGCCGATCATTGCCGAAGTGGCCAAGGAAATGGGCATCCTCACCGTTGCGGTGGTGACCCGTCCGTTCCCGTTCGAAGGCCGCAAGCGCATGCAGATTGCCGATGAAGGCATCCGCGCGCTGAGCGACAGCGTCGACTCGTTGATCACCATCCCCAACGAGAAACTGCTGACCATCCTTGGTAAAGATGCAAGCCTCTTGTCGGCTTTCGCCAAGGCCGATGATGTACTGGCCGGTGCCGTTCGCGGTATCTCCGACATCATCAAGCGTCCGGGCATGATCAACGTCGACTTTGCCGACGTCCGCACCGTAATGTCCGAAATGGGCATGGCGATGATGGGCACCGGCTGCGCCAGCGGTCCGAACCGTGCTCGCGAAGCTACCGAAGCGGCCATCCGCAACCCGTTGCTCGAAGATGTGAACCTGCAAGGTGCCCGCGGCATTCTGGTAAACATCACCGCAGGTCCCGACCTGTCCTTGGGCGAGTACTCCGACGTGGGTAGCATCATCGAAGCGTTCGCTTCCGACCACGCCATGGTCAAGGTCGGTACCGTGATCGATCCGGACATGCGTGACGAGTTGCACGTGACCGTGGTTGCCACCGGCCTGGGTGCGAAAATCGAGAAGCCGATGAAGGTAATCGACAACACTGTCCAGACCACCATGGCCTCGCAGCCTCAGCAGCAAGCCCCCGTTCGTCAGGAACAGCCAGCGGTGAACTACCGCGACCTGGACCGTCCAACCGTCATGCGCAACCAGGCCCAGGCCGGTGCTGCGACTGCCGCGAAGATGAATCCGCAAGACGATCTGGATTACCTGGACATCCCGGCCTTCCTGCGTCGTCAGGCCGATTGATGAAATGTATCAGGGGTATTCGGGTGATTGGTGTTCAGCAAAGGTCTGGTCTGCTATCATCGCCAGCCTTTGTTGATACCAGTTCGCAATTTGCGCTGAAGCGGCCCATGCCATGATTAAACAACGCACCCTGAAGAATATTATCCGTGCCACAGGTGTCGGCCTGCACTCCGGCGAGAAGGTCTATCTGACCCTCAAGCCTGCGCCTGTCGACACCGGCATTGTGTTTTGTCGTGCTGACCTCGACCCTGTGGTGCAGATTCCTGCTCGCGCGGAAAATGTTGGTGAAACCACCATGTCGACCACACTGGTCAACGGTGACACCAAAGTGGACACGGTGGAGCATTTGCTCTCGGCCATGGCTGGCCTGGGCATCGATAACGCCTACGTCGAGCTCTCCGCGTCCGAAGTCCCGATCATGGATGGCAGCGCCGGACCCTTCGTATTCCTGATTCAATCGGCTGGCCTGGAAGAGCAGGACGCGGCCAAGAAGTTCATCCGTATCCTGCGGGAAGTGACAGTGGAAGACGGCGACAAGCGCGCCACTTTCGTCCCTTTCGATGGTTTCAAGGTGAGCTTCGAGATCGATTTCGATCACCCGGTTTTCCGTGACCGCACCCAGAGTGCAAGCGTGGATTTTTCCAGCACTTCGTTCGTAAAAGAAGTCAGCCGCGCCCGTACCTTTGGTTTCATGAGTGACATCGAGTATCTGCGCAAGCACAACCTCGCACTCGGCGGCAGTGTTGAAAACGCGATCGTGGTCGATTCCGATGGCGTGTTGAACGAAGACGGTCTTCGCTATGAAGACGAATTCGTCAAACACAAGATCCTTGATGCAATCGGTGACCTCTACCTGCTGGGCAATAGCCTGATTGGTGAGTTCAAGGGCTTCAAATCCGGCCACGCACTGAACAACCAGCTGCTGCGCAAGTTGATTGAGCAGAAAGATGCCTGGGAAGTTGTGACGTTCGAAGACGCCAGTACCGCACCGATCTCTTACATGCGTCCGGTTGCGGCGGTGTAAGTAAAAAACCTCTCTAGTTTTTTGAAGGCTGCCTTTGGGTGGCCTTTTTTTATGGGCCGCTTTTTTTGAGTTTTGAGTTTTGGGGACATATCCGTTGCTGCGGTAGCGGCTGCTTAGGGTTCCGCCCTGACGGCGGCTCACTTTTTTCAAACGCCAAAAAAAGTAAGCAAAAAAGGCTTTACCCCACCACTGGGCACCTCGCCAAGGCGAGGTGTTCCTTAACGAAGGCATTGCTCCGTGGGCCCGCCGCGAAGGGCCATCCATGGCCCAGCGCGGCTAACCCGGCATCCGTGCCGGGTTGCCCACTACGCAACGCCTGCGTTCGGCCCTTGTGGTTAACGGGGCGTTCAAGATCAAAAGCCAAAGCCAAAGCCAAAGCCAAAGCCAAAGCCAAAGCAAAGCGGCCTTAGAGCCGACCTGTTTCCCGGTCGTAACCACAGTTGGGACTGTGCCGAACAAAAATTTTGAGTACACCTGCGATCCCCTGTGGGAGCGAGCCTGCTCGCGATGGCGTCAGGTCAGTAGGATACTGGCTGACCCACTGCAGTCGCGAGCAAGCTTTGCTCCCACAGGGCTCTGGGGAACATCACATCGCACAAACCACTCGATTACGCCCACTTGCCTTGGCCTGGTACAGCGCCTTGTCCGCAGCGTGCAGCAGTTGTTCGACTTCGCCATAGGGCCCCTGTGCCCAGGTCGCGATGCCAATACTGACAGTCATCGGCGTGTCACCGGCTATGGTGGCTGGCAGTTGCTCCACCGCTTCGCGAATATATTGGGCCATAGTGAATGCACCGGCGGTGGTCGTCTCAGGAAGCACCACCGAGAACTCCTCACCCCCGTAGCGGGCCGCCAGGTCGGCGGGGCGGCGAACGTGTTGGTTGATGACCTCGGCCAAGGCTCGCAGTGCCACGTCACCGCGCGGGTGGCCATAGCGGTCGTTGAATGCCTTGAAATGGTCTGCATCGACCATCAATACCGACAGCGGTTGGCCCGAACGCTGGGCCCGCAACCATTCCTGTCGCAAGGTTTCATCCAGGGCCCGGCGGTTCGCCAGGCCGGTCAGCGCGTCAACGGATGCCAGATGAGCCAATTCTCGTTCGGCTCTGTGGCGGCGCCTCAATTCCCGGCGCAGCAGCCAGGTGAGCCAGAGCAGGCCGATGCACAGTGCGCCGGTAGCGCCGCTGACGATCAAAGCCGTGCGTAACCATGAAGCGAAGACCTCCTCGGAGGAGAGCGCCACCACGACGATCAACGGCAAGTCGCCGACCTGGGAAAAGGTGTAGAGGCGCTGTTTCTGATCAAAACCGGAAATGCTGGTGAAGCTGCCATTCCCTTCACGCAGGATACGCACGAAGTTCGGCCGGTTGCTGAAATCCCGGCCGATCATGTCCTCGGCCAGAGGCGGCTCCTGAGCCAGCAGGATTCCCTGGCGGCTGATCAGGTTGACCGTACCGCCATGCCCGATGTTCAAGCTTTTGAACAACTGGCTGAAGTAACTCAAGCGCATTGCGGCTTCGGCCACGCCCAGGAAGTCGCCGCGGTCGTCGTTCAGCCGGCGACTGAAACTGATACGCCAGTCGTGCTCGCCACTCCTGGCCCGGAAGGGACGACTGATCATCATGTCCGGGCTTGGGTTCTGGACATGGGACTGGAAATACTCCCGATCAGCATAATTACCGACACGAGGCTCGACCGAGGCCGAGTCAGCGATCACATCACCTTGTTTGTCCAGCAACAGGATGTCGCCTTTGTAGGGAGCGGCGGTGGCGCGGTCGAACAAGGCCAGATGACGGACTTCCGGTGAAACGTCTTTCAGGTCGTCGCGCTTGGACGCGGCAATCAGGCCTTGCACCGACACATCGTAGAGTTCGACGTTGCGCAGCACGTCGGCATCGATCAACTGCACGATATTGGTGGCCGCACGTGTCGCCGCTTCACGGGCGCTGGCGTGCTCGCGGATCAGCAGGAAGGTGACGATGCACAGGATGGCAATGACAACCAGTGAGCTGGCCAGTACGAGGACCCGCTCCGAACGTATCGATCGTGGGGTGTTGCCGGATGTCGCACTGCTGGGGCTCATGATTCCGATGTCTATAGGGCCGATCCATTCCGAAGGGAGCATAGCTGGCAATTCACCAGATGCTGGCCTTTTGCAGATTGTGCTTGGATCGAGGAGAAGGGGCAATCCGTGTTCGAGCAAAAGCCGGAGTGGCCGGCGGAGGCCGAGACTTTGTGATTCTGGGCTAATAGCCTTTCGCCCAGCATTCAATGGCCCGGAAAAAGCGGCTGTATCGCTCGGTCACGCCGGCAAACGGATCCCGAAGGTGTTGGCGCCTCGGTCACTGCGCACGAAGACATCCCCACCGTGCATCAGGGCGATGGCCCTGACGATGGCGAGCCCCAGCCCATGGTTGGCCCCACTGTTGCTGCGAGAGGCATCGACCCGGTAGAAGCGTTCGAACAGTCGCGGCAGATGTTCGTTGGCGATCGGTTCGCCGGGGTTGGTGACGGCGAGGGTGATCTGGTCGGCCTGGGCTTCGATGCACACGTCGATAACCTGTCCACGGGCGGTGTGCTGCACCGCGTTGCTCAGCAGGTTGATCAGCGCCCGGCGCAAATGGGCGATCTCGATGCTGGCCTGTGCGTCGCCGCTGACCCGGACCTGGACCTGGGCATCCTCGAGGATGAAGTCCAGGTAATCGAGGGTGGTGGCTACTTCGTCGGCCAAAGACGTGGTGGTCAGTTTGGTGGCCTTGCTGCCCTGGTCGGCGCTGGCGAGGAACAGCATGTCATTGATGATCGAACGCAGCCGTTCCAGTTCCTCGAGGTTCGATTGCAGCACTTCGAAGTAATGTTCGGCCGAACGGCCGCGGGTCAGCGCCACTTGGGTCTGGCCGATGAGATTGGTCAGCGGTGAACGCAGTTCATGGGCGACATCCGCGTTGAACGACTCCAGGCGTGAGTAGGCCTGTTCGACCCGGTCTAGGGTAGCGTTGAAGGAGCTGACGAACTGGCTGAGCTCCGGTGGCAACGGCGATAGCCGCAGGCGCCCGGACAGGCGCGGAGGGGTCAGGCGCCGGGCTTCGTCGGACAGCTTGATCAACGGCTTGAGGCCGATCCGCGCCACCCAGTAGCCGAGCAAGGACGCCAGCAGCACCCCGACAATCGCCAGGCTCACCAAGGCCACCAGCAGACGATACTGGGTCTGGTAGAAGGTTTCGGTGTCGATGCCGATCATGAAGCGCAGCGGCGGTCGTTGGTCCTTGGCCGGAAACTGGCTCACCAGCACTTTCATCGGGTAATGACGGTTGGGCAATTGCAGGTCGCGTTTACCCAGCGGCCCTGCGATGAAGGCGCGGATCTGCGGGTCGGGATCGCCATATTCGAAGTGTGGATCACCGCTGACGATCCAGAAGTGGATGCGTTTGTCTTCTTCCCCCAGCAAGCGCAGCTTGTTGTGGATCTTCACCCAGTGTTCGGGCGTGCCGTAACGGCCTACTGTGGATTCGAGCACGCTGTAGCGGGCGTCGAGTTCGGCTTCGGGCAGCAGGCCCAGGCCTTTTTCGACCTGCTGGTACAAGGCACCGCCGATCAACAGGAACACCAGCGCGGCGACCAGGGTGAACAGGCCGCTGAGGCGTAGCGCGATGCTGTTACTCACTGCGGTTCTCCAGCACATAACCCATTCCGCGGATGGTGTGCAGCAACTTCCGCTCGAACGGCCCATCCAGCTTGGCCCGCAGGCGTTTGATCGCCACCTCCACGACGTTGGCGTCGCTGTCGAAATTGATGTCCCAGACCATTTCGGCGATGGCGGTCTTGGAGAGGATTTCACCCTGGCGCCGGGCCAGGACGCTGAGCAGCGAGAACTCCTTGGCCGTCAGGTCCAGGCGTTGGCCGGCGCGGGTGGCCTTGCGGCTGATCAGATCGATCCACAGGTCAGCGATGCTCACCTGCACCGGCTCATGGCCGCCGCTGCGACGGGTCAGGGCTTGCAGGCGGGCCACCAGTTCCAGGAAAGAGAACGGCTTGCCGAGGTAATCGTCGGCGCCGTCGCGCAGGCCCTTGATGCGGTCTTCGACCCGTTCCCGGGCAGTGAGCATGATCACCGGGGTCTGCTTGCGGGCGCGCAGGGCTCGCAGTACGCCGAAGCCATCCAGGCCCGGCAGCATCACGTCGAGCACGATGACGGCGTATTCGCTTTCCAGGGCCAGGTGCAGCCCTTCGACGCCGTCGGGGGCTACATCGACGATGTAACCCTGCTCGGTCAGGCCACGATGCAGGTAATCCGCGGTTTTTTCTTCGTCTTCGATGATCAGAACGCGCATGGCCCCGCCTCAGTCTGTGGTCGCCAGCGCCGTGGCTGGCGCAGGCCCGGAATGCTGGACGGGCCGATGGAACAACCGCTCGAGCCACAAGTATATGACCGGTGTGGTGAACAACGTCAGTGCCTGGCTCACCAGTAGGCCACCGACCACCGCAATGCCCAGGGGCTGGCGCAGTTCTGCGCCGGGGCCATGGCCGAGCATCAGCGGCAAGGCGCCCAGCAGGGCGGCCAGGGTGGTCATGATGATCGGACGGAAACGGGTCATGCCGGCCTGGAAAATCGCCTCCTGCGGAGTCAGCCCGCCATTGCGCTGCGCGTCGAGGGCGAAATCGATCATCAGGATGCCGTTCTTCTTGACGATGCCGATCAGCAGCACCAGCCCGATCAGCGCCATGATCGAGAAGTCCTGGCCCAGCAGCCAGAGCATGATCAGGGCGCCGAGGCCGGCTGAGGGCAGGGTGGAGATGATGGTCAGCGGATGCACGAAGCTCTCGTAGAGCACGCCGAGAATGATGTACACCGCCACCAGCGCGGCGAGGATCAGCCACGGCTGGCTGGCCAGGGAACTCTGGAATGCCTGTGCCGCGCCCTGGAAGTTGCCGCTGATGGCGGCGGGCATGCCGATCTCGTTCTTCGCCTGGTCGAGCATGCGCACCGCGTCCCCCAGTGCCACGCCTGGGGCCAGGTTGAACGACAGGTTGGCGGCTGGAAACATGCCATCGTGAGCAATGGACAGCGGGCCATTGGTGGGCGGATCGAAGCGGGCCAGGGCCGAGAGCGGCACCATTTCCCCGCTCAGGGGCGAGCGCAGGTAGAAGTAGGCCAGGCTTTCGGCCTTGCCACGTTGCTGGGTGTCGAGCTCCAGGATCACGTTGTACTGGTTGGTCTCGGTCTGGAATTCGTTGATCTGTCGCTGGCCGAACGCGTCGTAAAGCGCCTGGTCGACATCGCTGGCGGTCAGGCCGAAGCGTGCCGCCGCGCTGCGGTCGATGTTGATATGGGTAACGCTGCCGCCCAGTTGCAGGTCGTTGGAGATGTCACGGAACGCCGGGTTGCTGCGCAGCCTGTCGGTGAGTTTCTGTGCCCAGGTGTTGAGGGTCGGTCCGTCGTTGCTCTTGAGAACGTACTGATACTGGGCGCGACTGGGACCGGAACTGAGGTTGATGTCCTGCCCGGCCCTCAGGTACAGCACCACGCCGGGAATTTTCTGCAACTTGGGGCGGATCCGGTCGATGAAGCCGCTGGCCGAGACGTCACGCTTGCTTTGGGGTTTGAGGGCGATCCAGAAACGGCCGTTGGCAATGGTCTGGTTGCTGCCCGAGACCCCGACGGAATGGGAGAACGTTTGCACTGCCGGGTCGGCTGCGATGATTTCGGCCAGGGCCTTGTGCTTGGCCACCATGTCCGGGAACGACACGTCGGCGGCCGCCTCGCTGGTGCCAAGTACCAGGCTGGTATCCTGCACCGGGAAGAACCCCTTGGGGATGAACACATAGCCTGCCACCGCCAGTGCCAGGGTCAGGCCGAACACACCGATCATCAGTCTTTGATGGGCCAGCGCCTTGCGCAGGCCTTTTTCATAGCCACCCAGCAGCCGCTCGCCAAAGCCCGGACCTCGGTGAGCATGATGCGCCGGGGCTCGCATGAACAGCGCCGCCAGGGTGGGCGCCAGGGTCAGGGACACCATCACGGAAATCAGGATGGTCGAGGTGGCGGTCAGGGCAAACTCCTTGAACAGCCGCCCGACCACGCCGCCCATGAACAGCAACGGAATGAACGCGGCCACCAGGGAGAAGCTGATGGACACCACCGTGAAGCCGATTTCGCCGGCGCCCTTGATTGCCGCTTCGCGCATGCCGTCACCGGCCTCGAGATGCCGGTGGATGTTCTCCACCACCACGATCGCGTCGTCCACCACGAAGCCCACCGAGATGACGATGGCCACCAGGGTCAGGTTGTTCAGGCTGAAGCCCATCACGTACATCAGGGCGAAGCTTGCGGTCAGGGACACTCCCAGTACGGCCGAGACGATCAGCGTCGCCGAGAGCTGGCGCAGGAACAACGCCATGACCGCCACCACCAGCAGCACGGCGATCAGCAGGGTGAGCTCCACCTCGTGCAAAGAGGCGCGGATGGTCTGGGTGCGATCGATCAGCACCTTGACCTGTACCGCGGCGGGGAGCATGGCTTCCAGGGTGGGCAGGGCCGCCTGGATGCGGTCGACGGTCTCGACGATGTTCGCCCCGGGCTGCCGGAAGATCACCAGGTTGAGCCCTGGCTCGCTGTCAGACCAGGCCTGGACGTAGGCGTTTTCCGAGCCATTGATCACCTTGGCGATGTCCTTGAGATGCACCGGCGCCCCATTCCTGTAGGACACGATCAGGTCGCCATATTCCTCGGGCTGGAACAATTGGTCGTTGGTGGACAAGGTCGAGATGCTTGAGTCGCCGTACAGGGCGCCCTTGGCCAGGTTGAGACTGGCCTGCTGGAGTGTCGTGCGGATGTCGGCCAGGGTCAGGCCGATGGCGGCGAGACGGTCGGCGGAGGCCTGGACGCGGATCGCCGGGCGTTGTTGCCCGGTGATGTTGACTTGTCCGACGCCGTCGATCTGGCTGATCTGACGGGCAAGCAGCGTTTCGACGTAGTCGCTCAGTTCGGTGCCGGGCATCAGACTCGAACTGATACTGAGGATCAGCACCGGGCTGTCGGCGGGGTTGACCTTGCGCCAGGTGGGCAGGTTCGGCATGTCGCCGGGCAGTTTGCCGGCGGCGGTGTTGATGGCTGCCTGCACTTCCTGGGCGGCGGTGTCGATGCTCTTGTCGAGGCTGAATTGCAGGGTCAGGTTGGTCGAACCCAAGGCGCTGCTGGAGGTCATCTGGGTGATGCCGGGAATCGCGCTGAACTGCACTTCCAACGGCGTCGCCACCGAGGAGGCCATGGTTTCGGGGCTGGCGCCGGGCAGTTGGGCGTTGACCTGGATCGTCGGGAATTCCGCCTCCGGCAACGGGGCGACGGGCAGGCGAGGGAAGGCGATAGAGCCCAGCAGTATCAGGGCGAACGTCAGCAGCACCGTGGCGACGGGGTGGTCGATGCACCACGCCGAGATCGAGCCGTGCCCCTTCATGGCTGCGGCTCCGTGGCCGTGGCGAGGACCGGTGGGGCAGTGAGCACCTGGACGCGGGCCCCCGGCCTGAGGCGTGACTGGCCGTCGCTCACCAGTTGATCACCGGCGTTCACCCCCTTGATGATCTGCATGCCGCTGTCCTGGTAGACCATTTCCACCGGCACGTTCTCGACCTTGTCACCCTTGAGCCGGTAGACGAAGTGCTGGTCCAGCCCGCGCTGGACCACGGTCGGTGGTACCACCAGGGCGCCCTTGTCGAGGGCGGTCTGGATTTTCAACGTGACCAGTTGCCCCGGCCACAACCGTTGCCCGGTGTTGCTGAACTCGGCCTTGGCCCGCAGGGTGCCGGTGTTGGGGTTGATCTGGTTGTCGATGAGGCTCAGCCGACCCTCGCCAAGCAGCTCGCCCGCCGTGCCATCGGCGCCGATGTAGGCTTTGACCAGCGCCTGCTCGGGCGCGGCGATCAACCGCTGCAAGGTGGGCAGCATCTGCTGGGGCAAGGAAAATTCCACCGCAATCGGGTCGATCTGGGTCACGGTGAACAGGCCTTCGCTGTCGCTGGTGCGCAGGAAGTTGCCTTCGTCCACGTTGCGGATACCGACGCGACCGGTCACCGGGGAGCGGATCTGGGTGTAAGACAGCTGCACCTGGGCGGCATCGATGGCTGCCTGGTTGCCCTGGGCAGTGGCCTTGAGCTGATTGACCAGGGCCTGTTGCTGGTCGTAGGTCTGCTTCGAGACCCCATCGTCGACGCTCAGCAATTTGTAACGCTTGAGATTGACCTGGGCCACCGCCAGTTGCGCCTGGCTTTCGCCAAGCTGGGCCCGGGCCTGGTCGAGGCTGGCACGAATGGAGCGGTCGTCGATGGTCGCCAGCAGGTCACCCTTGCTCACCTGTTGCCCTTCCTTGACCAGCAGTCGGGTGAGGATGCCATCGATCTGCGGACGGATGACCACGCTGTGCAGTGACAGCACCGTGCCGATGCCGCTGGCGAAGCGCGGCACATCCTTTTGCTCCACGCTGACCACCCGTACCGGAACGGCGGCAGGCGCACCGGGTTTGGCGGCGCTGGGCTTCACGACGAGCCAGAGGGCGAGGGCCGCCAGGACGACCAATAGCGCGACGAGCAGGACGGTTTTTTTCTGGATGTGCATGGGTGTGAGAAGCCGGTCCGGGACGAAGGGATTTACAGGATTCTTATATAGCGTTGCGAGACGGTCAGGAAGGTGACGACTAACTGACAGGCTTGTCAGTTTTGTCCTGGATAATTGTCGGACGAGTGGGTATCCAGGGTGAATCTGCCCGATACGTTGCGCAAGCGGGCGGGTATACTGGCGCCCGTCATGTCTTTCCCAGGCCTGACTTGCACACAATATGGCGAGGAACAGACCCCTCGCCGCAGATCGATGGTCTACCTTGAGTGAGCGGCATTTACATGACTTCCCCGAACGGCGAACCGGCCGACCTGCCTGACGGCGATGTTTCCAGCGCCGAGAGCGGCAAAGCGGCGATCCCGGCCTTCAAGTTTCCCTTCAAGCCCGGTGAGCTGGCCCCGGCCAAAGGCGCTGGGCAACTGCCGTGGTACAAAAACGGGGTAAAGGACGGTCATGCCAAGTCCCCCGGTGCCGCACCTCCCGGCACCCGTCGTTCGATGGGCAAGCGCTGAGGGGCGTTCCTCGACACAGAGCGACGATTTCAGTTCGTGGCTCGCGCCCCCGCCAGGCTTCCGCTCAACTCGTACGCCGTCAGCTCGGCCTGGTGCGCTGTCAGGATTTCCGGCAGCGAACCCCGCAGGTACTCGACCCAAGTCTTGATCTTCGCATCCAGATACTGGCGCGAAGGGTAGATGGCATAGAGGTTCAATTCCTGGGAGCGGTAATTGGGCATTACCCGCACCAGCGTGCCGTTGCGCAGGCCTTCGATGGCCGCATAAACCGGCAGTACACCGATACCCATGCCGCTGATGATCGCGGTTTTCATCGCATCGGCGGAATTCACCAGGAAGGGGGACTGGTTGATGGTGACCATCTCCTGGCCTTCGGGGCCATCGAACACCCACTTCTCCAGTGGAATGACCGGGCTGACCAGGCGCAGGCAGGCGTGGTTCAGCAGCTCACTGGGCTTTTGGGGGCAACCGTTGGCCTTCACGTAGGCAGGTGACGCGCAGACGATGCTGTAGGTGATGCCCAGGCGTTGGGAAACGAAGCCTGAATCCGGTAGTTCACTGGCCAGCACGATGGAGACGTCGTAACCCTCGTCCAGGATGTCCGGCACGCGGTTGGCCAGGGTCAGGTCGAAGGTCACGTCCGGATGGGTCTTGCGATAGCGGGCGATAGCGTCGATCACGAAATGCTGACCAATACCGGTCATGGTGTGGACCTTCAATTGTCCGGCCGGTCGGGCATGGGCGTCGCTGGCCTCGGCTTCGGCTTCCTCGACATAGGCCAGGATCTGTTCACAACGCAATAGATAGCGTTTGCCGGCTTCGGTCAGGGCAATGCGCCGGGTGGTGCGGTTGAGCAGGCGGGTTTGCAGATGGGCTTCCAGGTTGGAAACCGCACGCGAGACGTTGGCTGTCGTGGTATCGAGCTGCACGGCGGCGGCGGTGAAACTGCCGGCTTCGGCAACACAGCAGAACGCGCGCATGTTTTGCAGGGTGTCCATGGAGGGCTCTCTAGGGCGATGGCAAATTGTGACACGAAGTTACGGAGCTACGGGATCCGACTTACGGATTATCGCGTTTACGGTAACAAAGATTCGCAGAAAGATCGGCTTATCGCCGTTTGGCTGGGTGCCTAGAATTGCCGCCGTCGCTGTGCTGGCTTGAGTCTGGTGCGGAACCTGTGGGAGCGGGCTTACTCGCGAATACGGTGTGTCCACCGCCGGTGATGTTGAATGTCAGTCAGCCTTCGCGAGCAAGCCCGCTCCCACAGAAGACCCCACGGTTTCCCGTTTTTTCTCTCCCAGGAATCTTGCGCAAGTGCCGCGTTGCATCAGCAGAGAGCTGAAGACTCTCAGTGTTTGGGCTTTATCGTTGACCCTCAGCGCTTGCATCGGGACAGGAGGGATCGCACCCCGGGGCGAGGCATTGTCGGCCAATCGACTGGCCACCGATGAAGCCATCCGCGAGGCCGCCCGCGATGCCCACTGGCCCAGTCGCCAGTGGTGGAAGGGCTATGGCGACCCGCAGCTGGACCGCTGGATCGACCTGGCGGGGCAGGACAGCCCGAGCCTGGCCCTGGCCGTCGCCAGGGTGCGGCAGGCCAAGGCCATGGCCGGTGTTGTCGAGGCGGCCGAGTCACCGCAGGTCAATGTCCAGGCGACCCTCAAGCGCCATAACTGGCCCACCGATCAGTTCTACGGTCCTGGCGAACTGGCCGACACCACCACCTGGGACAACAACGCCGGCCTGGGCCTGAGCTACGCCCTGGACCTTTGGGGGCGGGAGCGCAACGCCAGCGAGCGGGCAGTCGACCTGGCCCATGCCAGCGTCGCTGAGGCACGGCAGGCGCAGCTGGAGTTGCAGAACAACATCGTGCAAGCCTATATCCGCTTTGCGCTGCATTATGCCCAGCGCGATATCGTCGCCGCGACCCTGCGCCAGCAGGAACAGATTCTCGACCTGGCGCAAAAGCGTCTCGACGGCGGCATCGGCACTCATTTCGACGTCAGCCAGGCCCAGGCGCCGTTGCCCGAGACCCATCGTCAACTCGACGCCCTCGACGAAGCCATCGCCTTGAGTCGCAATCAATTGGCCGCATTGGCGGGCAAGGGACCGGGGGAGGGCGCGGGTCTGCAGCGACCGGCTCTGGCCCTGGGGGCCCCCTTGAAGCTGCCGTCGACATTGCCCGCCGAACTGCTGGGCCAGCGACCGGATGTGGTTGCCGGTCGCTGGCAGGTGGCGGCCCAGGCCCGGGGCATCGAGGTGGCCAGGGCCGGTTTCTATCCCAATGTGGACTTGGTGGGAAGCCTGGGCTACATGGCCACGGGCGGCGGTGCGCTGGAGTTCCTGACGGGCAAGAAGCTGACTTACAGCGTCGGGCCGGCCGTCACGCTGCCAATCTTCGACGGCGGGCGCCTGCGTTCGCAGTTGGGCGAGGCGGCGGCCGGCTATGACGCCGCCGTGGCGCACTACAACCAGACGCTGGTGAACGCGCTCAAGGGCATTTCCGACCAACTGATCCGTCGCGAGTCCATGGACAAGCAACAGGCCTTCGCCGCCGAGTCCGTGGCCGCCGCACAACGTACCTACGACATTGCGTTGGTGGCGTTCCAGCGCGGGCTGACGGACTACCTCAATGTACTCAACGCCCAGAGCCTGTTGTTCAAGCAGCAGCAGGTGCAGCAGCAGGTGGAAGCGGCGCGCCTCAGTGTCCATGCCGATCTGGTGACGGCCCTGGGTGGTGGGCTGGAGGCCGGGAGCGATGTACCTGACACCGCCACGATGTTCAATTTCGCCCGATGAATGCTAGCCCATGAGCCCTTTGATGACCCCCGTACGCTGGCTCTACCGTCTCGAATGGCGCCGTGGTTTCTTCGACTGGGCCCGCAGCGATGGGGTGACCTGGGTCTATATCTTCAAGGTGCTGTTTGCCGCGTTCCTGACGTTGTGGCTGGCGATGCGCCTGGAGCTGCCGCAACCGCGCACGGCCATGATCACTGTGTTCATCGTCATGCAGCCACAAAGCGGCCAAGTGTTCGCCAAGAGCTTCTACCGCTTTCTCGGCACGTTGGCCGGTTCGGCGGTGATGGTGGCGTTGATTGCGTTGTTCGCCCAGACCACCGAATGGTTTCTCGGTTGCCTGACCCTCTGGGTCGGTGTCTGCACAGCGGGTGCGGCGCGTTATCGCAACTTCCGGGCCTACGGCTTTGTGCTGGCCGGCTACACCGCGGCGATGATTGGTTTGCCAGCCCTGGCCCATCCGGAAGGGGCGTTCATGGCGGCGCTCTGGCGGGTCCTGGAAATTTCTCTGGGCATTCTCTGCGCCACCCTGGTCAGCGCCGCGATCCTGCCGCAAACCGCCAGCACGGCCATGCGCAACGCCTTGTACCAGCGTTTTGGGGTGTTCGCGCTGTTCGTCACCGACGGCTTGCGCGGGCGTAGCCAGCGGGATGCCTTCGAAGCCGCCAACGTGCGTTTCATTGCCGAAGCGGTGGGCCTGGAGAGCCTGCGCAGCGTGACGGTATTCGAAGACCCGCACATGCGTCGGCGCAACGGCCGGCTCAGTCGCCTGAACAGCGAGTTCATGGGCATCACCACGCGCTTCAATGCCTTGCACCAGTTGCTCCAGCGCTTGCGCGTCGGTGCCATCGATCATGTGGTGGACGCCATCAAGCCCGGCCTGCAGAACCTGGCCGAATTGCTGGACGGCTTCAGTGCGCGGGGCTTGACCGATAGGGATGCGGCGCACCTGGCCCAGGTCTTGGCCCGCTACAAGGCTGACTTGCCGGCACAGGTCCGTCAGTTGCGGGCAGCGTTCCAGGCAACAGGACCGAGCGATGCGCAATTACTGGATTTCCACACCGCCTGTGAATTGCTCTATCGCTTTGTCGACGACCTGCACGGATACGCCCTGACCCATGCGTCCCTGGCCGAGCACCGTCACGAGCGTGAACACTGGGACGAGCCGTTCGTGTCGCAGACCAATTGGCTGGCCGCCGCGGCTTCGGGGTTGCGTGCCGGCTTCATCTTGCTGGTGCTGGGCAGCTATTGGGTTGCCACGGCCTGGCCGAGCGGCGCGACCATGACGATGATCGCCGCGGCCACGGTGGGTTTGTCGGCTGCCACGCCGAACCCCAAGCGTATGGCCTTCCAGATGGCCTGCGGCACCTTGCTCGGGGCGCTGATCGGTTTTGTCGAGATGTTCTTCATCTTTCCGCTGATCGACGGCTTCCCGTTGCTCTGTGTGATGTTGGCACCGGTGATCATGTTCGGCTCGCTCCTCAGTTCGCGGCCGCAATACGCCGGGGTCGGGCTGGGGTTACTGATCTTTTTCTGCACAGGTTCGGTACCCGACAACCTGACGGTGTACAACCCCTACACGTTCATCAACGATTACCTCGCGATGATCCTCGGCATGCTGGTGTGCGCCGCCGCCGGGGCGATCATCCTGCCGCCCAATAGCCGCTGGTTGTGGCGCCGGCTTGAGCAGGACCTGCGCGAACAAGTGGTCTTTGCTATCAGCGGCAGGCTCAAGGGGCTGGCGTCGGGCTTCGAGAGCCGCACCCGCGACCTGTTGCACCAGGCCTACGGCTTGGCGGCGGGACAACCCGCCGTGCAACGGGACCTCTTGCGCTGGATGTTCGTGGTGCTGGAGGTCGGTCATGGGGTTATCGAGTTGCGCAAGGAACAGGCGATCCTGCCGGTGCATCCGGCCTATGCCGAGAGCCAGCCGTGGCGCCAGGCGATTCGTGGAATGGGACGGGCGCTGGTGAGGCTTTTCCGTCACCCCGGACCGGGCAACCTGGAGCGTGCCCTGGTAGCGGTGGACCAAGCCATCTGCCGTGTGCAGGCCACCGACGAACCTTTCGCCCCGCATTTCGACACCTCGGCCCTGCGCCGGGTGAAGAGCTACCTGCATTTCATCCGCACTTCGTTGCTGGATCCGCAATCGCCCATGGCGGCCTTCGCTGCCGCGCTGCCTCAGGACCGTCGACATGCCTCGTGAAATCGCCTTCCACGGCGTGTACATGCCCACCCTGACCTTGATGTTCTTCCTCGCCGCGGCGTTGGCCTGGGCCCTGGATCGCTTCCTGTCGGGGCTGGACCTGTACCGCTTCTTCTGGCACCCGGCGCTGTTGCGCCTGAGTCTGTTTACCTGTCTGTTCGGTGCGTTGGCACTGACGGTCTACCGTTGAGATCGATGCAATGAAAAAGTTTTTCAGTCTGCTTGCGACGCTGCTGGTGCTGGCCCTTGCGCTGTGGATCGGTCGTGCATTGTGGGTCCATTACATGAATACGCCCTGGACCCGCGATGGTCGGGTACGTGCCGACATCATCAACGTCGCCGCCGATGTCAGCGGCGAGGTGGTGGACGTGCCGGTGCATGACAACCAGCAGGTGAAAAAGGGCGACTTGCTGATGCGCATCGATCCCGAGCATTACCGTATCGCGGTCAAGCAGGCGCAATCGCTGGTGGCCTCACGCAAGGCGACGTGGGAAATGCGCAAGATCAATGCCCATCGGCGCGCCGACCTGGACAGCCTGGTGATTTCCCGGGAAAACCGCGACGACGCCAGCAACCTCGCCGATTCGGCCCTGGCCGATTACCAGCAAGCCCAGGCGCAACTGGAGGCGGCCGAACTGAACCTGTCGCGCACTGAAGTTCGTGCAGCCGTGGATGGCTACGTCACTAACCTCAACGTGCACCGGGGCGACTATGCGCGCATCGGCGAGGCGAAGATGGCGGTGGTCGATATGCATTCGTTCTGGGTTTACGGTTTCTTCGAGGAAACCAAGCTGCCCAAGGTGCGGATCGGTGACCCGGCGCAGTTGCAGTTGATGAGTGGCGAGGTGCTGAAGGGGCATGTGGAAAGCATCTCCCGGGGGATCTACGACCGCGACAACCCGGTCAGTCGCGAGTTGATCGCCGACGTGAACCCGACCTTCAACTGGGTTCGCCTGGCCCAACGGGTGCCGGTAAGGATTCATCTCGACCAAGTGCCGGACACCGTGCTGCTGGCGGCGGGGATGACCTGTACGGTGGTGGTCGAGCCCCAGGCCGGCGGTTGAGGCTCTGGGGCTTGTGGGAGCGAGCCCTGCTCGCGATGGCGGTGGGTCAGTTGTCGATGAGCTTTGCCGTTTTGATTAAAGCGATCCACCCAGCCCGAACCGCTTCATCAAGCCTTTCTCCAGCAACCCTTTGGGCAGCAATCCCGCCATCAACGGCAGCGCCCGGCTTCCATTGCCCAGGCGCAGCAGGCGGGGTGGCCTGGGTTGTTGCACGGCCTTGAGCAACCCCGCGGCGAATTCGCCGGCAGGGGTGGGGTTGTCCTGGGATGCCCTGGCCCGGGCGCGGATGCCGTCGCGCAGGGGCCACCAGGGCGATTGTTCATGGATCAACTGTTCGGCTTCATGACCGGCGTTCTTCGCAAAGCTCGAAGCGATGGCGCCGGGCTGCACCTCCATCACGCGGATGCCGAAGGGCGCCAGTTCCATGCGCAGCGCATCGCTCAAGGCATGCACCGCGGCCTTCGAGGCGCAATAAGCGCCGGCAAACGGTGTCACCAGCACACCGGACACACTGCCGATATTCACCACCAGCCCCTTGGCGCGGCGCAGTACCGGGAACAACGCCCGAGTCACACCGACGATGGCGAACACGTTGGTTTCGAACTGACGTTGCATCGCCGGTACGCCGCCGTCCAGCAGTGGACCCATGGCGCCGTAGCCGGCGTTGTTGATCAGCACGTCGAGACCGCCGTGCTGTTGGTTGATCCGTTCGCCCAATTGCTCCAAGGCCCGGCTGTCGTTCACGTCCAGTTGCACCGCGGTAAACCCGGCGGCGCTGAGTTGGGCGACGTCGTCAGCTTTACGGGCACTGGCCCAGACCTGGTATCCGGCGGTCTTGAACGCATCGGCGAGGGCGCGGCCGATGCCGCTGGAACATCCGGTAATCAACGCAACGGGCATGGCGCGTTCCTTGTGCAGAATAAAGTCGGGAAGAAGCAATCAGTCGGAGAAACTACCTTGCAGACGCTCGGCACGAAACTCCAGGGTCTGCGGGCGGTAGCCGGGTCGCAAGGATGGCAGTGGCAGGCAATCCTGCCAGTCCTTGCCCGCCTGCAATTGGCCAGGGCCCCGGTAGCGCGGTGCACTGTAGGGCGTGTCGGCCAGGTTGATGGTATCGCCGGGGGCATAGGCCGCGATTCGCCAGCGCAGCTCGACCAAGGGGACGTCGTTGCCGTTGTTCAAGTTCAGCAACAGCGGGCGATCGGCAGGGCAGCGTTCGGGGGCGTAGGTAATGCGCAGCTCCAGGCGTGCCAGTTGCCGGGTTTCACGGTTTTCCTGCCAGACCACCCAGGCGGCGACCAGCCCCAAGCCGACGAATGCGGCCAATGACACCGGCAGCGCCTTGGCCGGATAGCGCAACAGCAGGACCAGCCAGGTAATGACCAGCAAGACGCCGATAAGCATGTTCGAAGCCTCCGATACCGTTGTTCCATCCTACCGAAGGGGACGGGGCATGGATATCTCATCCATCTGCTCCATCGGTCATCACTGTAATCTCTGACAGTAGCCACCTGGGGTTGCCCCTTGTTAGATGTCGGCCAGATCGCACGACAATCAGGGGGCCAAGGCATGAACATGGATCACGGTACGCCGAGGCTGATTGTGGTGGATCCCAGGTTCCTGCCGGTCCGTTCGGTCGATTACTGCTGCGCGCTTGAGCGAGAGCCTGCGCAGTCACTGGTCAACCGTAGTCTTTTCGATATGGCCGGGCGCGTGGTTAAGCAATGGGACCCGCGCCTGTGGGCCCTGCAACAGGAGGATGCGGCGACCCCGGCCAATCTTTCGACGGTGTATACGCTGTCCGGTGACGTGCTCTTTACGAACAGTGTCGACGCGGGCTGGCAGCTCGGTCTGCCCGGGCTCGCCAGTGAGAGCCTGCAGGGCTGGGATGGCCGGAGCATGCAACGGGAGGTGACCTTCGACGACTTGCTCCGTCCGGTGGCGGTGTTCGAACAAGGTAGCGGACAGCGGCGCACCTGTGTCGAACGTATGCAATATGGCGCTCCGGGCCAGGGCCTCCAGGCCTTCAATCAGTACGGACAACTGATCCGCCACGATGACCCGGCGGGCACCTTGCTGTTGGAGTCCTTTGCCCTGAGCGGCCAGAGTCTGACCCTGAGTCGACGTTTCTGCCTGGACGGGGCCATGCCGGACTGGCCGGCGTCGGAAGCCGACCGCGAGTCCCTGCTCGAACCGGGCGACGGTGCGTTGTCGACGTGGCGTCTCGGTCCGCTGGGGGATCTGCTGGAGCAGATCGATGCCCGAGGCAATCGGCAGCGCCAGGCCCTGACCCGCGATGGTCGACTGTCCAGCAGCCAATTGCTGTTGCAGGGCCAGAGCCAATGGCAACCCCTGGTGAGCGAGATCGACTACAACGCCGAAGGCCAGATCGAACGGGAGTTGGCCGGCAACGACGTGCAGACCACGCTGACTTACGCCCCTGAGGACGGACGGCTGATGGCGCGTCAGGTCCGGCGGGCCGGTCAGTCGCTGCAACATCTTGTTTACGCTTACGACCCCGTGGGCAACGTACTGGGCATCGAGGACAAGGCGGTGCCGGTGCGCTATTTCGCCAACCAGCGCATCGACCCGGTCAGTCGTTTTCGTTACAACAGCCTCTATCGGCTGATCGAAGCCAGCGGATGGGAGGCGGGCGGGGCGAATCAGGGGCCCGACTCTGTGGGGCGTGTCGACCCGGCTGCGCTCAGCAATTACCGACAAACCTATCGCTACGACGCCAGCGGTAACCTGCTGGAGCTGACCCACGTCGGGGCGCAGAACCATGGTCGTCAGTTGCAGGTGGCCCGCTACAGCAATCGTTGCCTGCCGTACCGTAACGGCGTGCCGCCGACCGAAGAGGAGATCGCCGCGGCGTTCGATGCCCGGGGTAACGGCCTGGTGTTGGAGGGCAGCCTGACCCTGGCCTGGGACCTGCGCAACCAGTTGCGCTCGGTCACGCCGGTCGAGCGCGAGTCGGGGCTCGATGATCGTGAGGCCTATGTCTACGATGGCGGCGGCCAGCGGGTGCGCAAGTTGCGCACGTTGCACACGGGGGCCCGGACCCTGGCCGCCGAGGTGCGTTACCTGCCGGGATTGGAGCTGCGCGCCGACAGCGGCACCGGCGAGTCGCTGCAGGTCATCACCGCCCAGGGCGGGCTCAGCGGCGTGCGGGTCTTGCACTGGGACAGCCCACCCCCTTCAGGTGTGAACGATCACTATCGATACAGCTTTTCCGATCATCTGGGTTCGGTCTGCCTGGAGTTCGGACACGATGGGCGAATCATCAGCCAGGAGCATTTCTACCCCTTCGGCGAGACCGCTTACCTGGCCGGGGATGATGTGATCGAGGTCAGTTACAAGACGATCCGTTATTCGGGCAAGGAGCGGGATGCGACAGGGCTCTATTACTATGGTTTCAGGTACTACGCAGCGTGGCTGCAGCGTTGGATCAATCCCGATCCGGCCGGGGCTGCCGATGGTCTGAATGCTTATGCGATGGTGGGGAATAATCCGCTTACTTTCGTAGATACGGATGGGCTCATAAAAACAGAGCCGGAGAGTGATAAGGCAACGACGGTACCGATAATACCCAGTGGTCCTCCGTTCAGGGTTCTGACATTCGCGGGCCCTCCCCCGCCGCCTGGGGTTGGCCCAAAGCCACCTCCAGGGGCAGCTAAACAGGCGCCAGCCGAGCGTGTATTTGAAGCTGTTGTGCTAGCGCCGCCTAACATGCCGGGCAACGTACCTTCGGCCAGTTGGGAGGCGAAAAATCATGTGGACATTGTCGAACTGGCCAGCGTCATCAGTGAACTGTTTAGTTCGCCCCGGCAGCCCATTGCCATAAAGAGCGTTTCCCAGGAAGAACTCTTCAACAAGATAAGGGCTGTTCCGGGTAACGAAACCATGGAGTTCGACTCGATAAACCTGAGCGCCAATCCTGCTGCGTGGACATCACCCGAAGGGATCATCTACATGGGGGTGGATTCACCGGATTACTCCGATAATGGGCAGCTTGATGTGGACAAGATTCGCTCCACCATTGTTCACGAAAGCCTGCATTACTCCTCTTACCGACATGTCGGTTTCCAGGCTGAAACGGACTTGGGCGCAACGAATCTTAATTATGATGAGTATGTGACCGATTATTTCGCTTATCAGGTCTTTACCAAGATGTTTCCCGGTGCGGTCTATAAGACCGGTTATTTCACCAAGGATCTGGGCGGCAACTTCATGCAGTGGGGCGGGAATCTCGCCAAGTTCATGGTCGACTCGGGTCATGTGACGCCTCAGGCATTGGCGCACAGCTATTTTAGTACCGGTACATTGAACGCGCTGAAAGATCCGTCGCTGTCAAAATGGAAAACGTTTGCCAAGCAGAAAAGCAGGCCCCTGAAATTTTGATCCAGGGCAAAAAAAGCCCCCACCCAACCCGCTGCGGATAGGGGACGCAGTGGGCTGGATGAGGGCTTCTTGTTTCGCTGATCGTTACTGCGCGATGGTCTTTACCGACACGCCACGTTCGATCGGGGTGGAGCGACCGTAGATGTCTTCGAAGCGCTCGATGTCGTCTTCGCCCAGGTAGCTGCCGGACTGCACTTCGATGATTTCCAGCGGGATCTTGCCCGGGTTACGCAGGCGATGAACCGACGCGATCGGGATGTAGGTCGACTGGTTTTCGGTGAGCAGGAACACGTTCTCGTCGCAGGTCACCTCAGCGGTGCCGCTGACTACGATCCAGTGTTCGGCGCGGTGGTGGTGCATCTGTAAGGACAGGCACGCACCCGGCTTGACCGAGATGTGCTTGACCTGGAAACGCCCGCCCATGTCCACCGAGTCATACGAGCCCCATGGACGATAGACTTCGCAGTGGTTCTGGGTTTCGGTGCGACCCCGGGCGTTGAGGGTGTTGACCATCTTCTTGACGTCTTGGACCTTGTCCTTGTGGGCAATCATCATGGCGTCCTTGGTTTCGACCACCACGATGTTTTCCAGGCCGATCACCGACACCAGTTTGCCGTTGCCATGGATCATGCAGTTGCGGCTGTCCTGGACCACCACGTCGCCCTTGGTGACGTTGCCGTCGGCATCCTTGGGATTGACTTCCCACAACGACGCCCAGCAGCCGACATCGCTCCAACCGGCGGACAGCGGCACCACGCAGGCGCGTTGGGTCTTTTCCATCACGGCGTAGTCGATGGAGTTGTCCGGGCAGCAGGCGAAGGTGGCTTCGTCGAAAGTGATGGTGTCCGCGGTCTGCTCGCTGCGCTCCAGGGTCAGCAGGCAGGTGTCGTAGATATCCGGATCGTGTTTTTTCAGCTCTTCGAGGAAACGGCTGGCGCGGAACAGGAACATGCCGCTGTTCCAGAAGTAGCCGCCGGCCTCGACGAACTCGGTGGCGCGCTTGACATCGGGTTTTTCGACGAAGTGCGACACACGGCTCACACCTTCAGGCAGCAGCGCATCGTTGGTCGACTTGATGTAGCCGTAGCCGGTTTCCGGTTTGGTGGCCGGTACGCCGAACAGCACCATTTCACCACGCTCGGCGGCCACGGTGGCCAGGGCCAGGGCGCGTTGCAGGGCTTTCTGGTCTTCGATCACATGATCGGCCGGCAGCACCAGCATCAACTCGTCGCGACCTTCGTTGACCAGCATCATCGCGGTCAGCGCGACGGCTGGCGCGGTGTTGCGGCCGAACGGTTCCATCAGGATGCGCTGGGCTTCCAGGTTGCGGCCGTTCAACTGCTCGGTGACGATGAAACGGTGGTCTTTGTTGCAGACCACGATCGGCGTATCCATGCCTTCGAACACCAGGCGTTCGAGGGTTTGCTGGAACAGAGTGTGTTCGCCGGTCAGGGCCAGGAACTGTTTAGGGAATTGCTTGCGCGAAAGCGGCCAAAGACGTGAGCCGCTACCACCTGACAAGATCACCGGAATCATGTGTGTTACTCCTTTGAAGCGTAATGGTTATAGAGCTACTGCGTTCTGTCGTTTCACTCTTGTTTTTATTCCGTACCTCGAATGACGCCTCGGTCAGGGTGGGAGCGGGCTTGCTCGCGAAGGCGGTAGATCGGTCGACATTGATGTTGAATGTCAGACCGCTTTTGCGAGCAAGTCGGATCGCCGCACCACCGCTCCCACAAGGGGTACAGCGTCAGTCGAGTGAATCTGTCAGCGGGTTGACACTGGACGCTTTACCCAGACCGGCGACAAGCTGCTTCCAGAGCCGGTGACGTACAGCACGGCCGCTTCGCCGCGCTCCAGGGCCACGGGCTTGAGGTCGCCGACTTTCTTGTCGCCCTCGAACAGCGCCAGGCTGACTTTCACCGGGTTGATTTCACGTTCGCCACGGCCCTTGGCCGCCACGTTCGGCACCACTTCGGTCTTGCCGTCGGCGGTCTTGAGGGTCAGCGCCTTGTCGGTGAGGTTTTGCACCCGCACCAGGGATTTCTGCTTGTTCTTGAACGGTGGTTCTTCGATCAGTTGCGGCTGGCCACTCGCGTTGTTGACCAGGGTGTAGTAGTGATCGGGAGCCAGTTTAACCGGAACGGTCTGGCTGCCTACCTTGGCGCTGTAGTCGCCGCCGGGCATGAAGCTGAAGTCGCTGCTAGCCAATGGGGCGACGTCGTTGAGGTTGGTGCTGCCGACGGTGGCGCTGACTTCGCTGTTGCTGGCGTTGTAGATGCGCACGAAGCTCGAGCCTTTTGGTGCGACCGGGCCGTACAGCGCCGAGTCGCCGGCAAAGGCTGCGAAGGAAAGGGCGCTCATGCTGGCAACCAGGGCAACGGCCTTGAAGGAACGAGCAGCGAGACGGCGAGGAGTAGTGTTGAAAGTCATGGTGGACCTCTCTTTCAGTTTTGCGCCCGGTCGGGCGTCTCGGATTGAGTGTTGGCGGCAACGTTCTGTTGGCGCGCACCGGCTTGTTTGAGTTCTGCGACCCACTGCGGGTCGGCGTCGCCGATTTCGTTGTTCACGGGCAGATAACGTTCAGGAAATTCCCAGATCAGCACTTGTGGCGGGCTGTTCTTGAAAGCGTCGCTCTTGAGGTAGCTGAGCATCGGCAGAATCGGGCCGTGGCCGTCTTCGGCGTAGTTCACGACGTCGCTGTGCAGGGCTTGCTTGAGTGCACCGACGAAGTTCCAGTTGGGGTTGGCGCTGTAACTGGTGCCGATCAGGGCCACGGGAACCTGGGCGTCGGCAAACAGCGCGTCGTCGCCGGCGGGCTGGTCGTCGGCCTCGCGGGTGTTGCGCTTGACCAGTGGCTCCTGGGCCGGCATCAGGTTTTCGAACAGCGGGTCCAGGGGCAGGAACTGGCGCAGGTCACCCTTGTGGATGATCTTTTCGGCAGGCTCGGTGACGAAGCGTTGCGGCTCGCCGTTGAGGGGCGCGCGCTCGGCAATGGCCCTGGCAATGTTTTCGGCGGCGACCTGGGCGCCTTCCGGGGTCCAGTGGGTGTCGGTGCGCAGGAAGACTTGCTGGCCGTTCTGCTTGGCCTGTTGCAGCGGGCCGAGCAGGTCGGGGGCGAGGATCTTGTCGGCTGCGACGCGGGCATGGAAATCCTGGTAGAGATTGGCGTGAATGCTGGCCGGCTTCACTTCACCCAGGTGTTCTGGATACAACCGCGCCTTGGCCGGCACGATCGCCATCACCAGGGTGATGCCTTGTTCCTTGAGTTTCTGGCGCACGCCTTCGACCAGCGCGTAGTTGCCTTGCAGGTTCAGTTCTTCGTTGACGATCGGGTTGAACTCTTCGTCGCTGTACAGCCACTGGTCGCGGCCGAGGACCACGCCTTTGCGGCCTTCGTTGAACAGCTTGTAGTCCAGCGCAGCCCAGATGTTGGTGCCCAGGCGCTTGATCGGGAACTGGTCGTCGTAGTGGGTTTCGACAGCCTTGGCCCAGCGCCCGTTGAGCACGGTGGCATCGGGGTTGGTGCTGAAGCCGAAGAAACTGCGCATCGACCACAGGCCCAGGACCGCCAGGATCAGCAGGAACAGTGCGATGTAAAAGATGCGTAATGAGCGGGTCATGTTCAGATCCCTCAGAACTGGAAGTAAAGGAACGGCGAGAAGCTTTGCGCCGAGAGTTTGAGAATCGAAGCGATGAACAGCAGCAGCACCAACGCACGCATGACATAGCACGGCCAGTCCGCGACCCAGTAGGCCGGTTGCACCTGGGCCTCGACGCCCACGGTGTAGCCTGGCTCATGGATCGTCGACGGGTTGTCGCCCGGTACGGCCTTGATCAGCCCCGGTTGTGCAGTGGCCGGGCCATTGGCCTCGGTGTTGACCTCCGGCTTGGTCTTGACCGGCGGACGGTTGGTGTAGAAGTCCCGCAGGCCGAAGAAGGCGAGGGTGATGTAGGCCACCACCAGCGTGGCGATCTGCAGGCCGGTGAGGTTGGCGCGGGTCAGTTCCGACAGCGACCAGTCACCGAAGCTGAACATGGCGCCGTACATGCGTCCGGCCACGTGCAGGTTCTCGGCACGGAAGATTACCCAGCCCATCACCACCAGCAGGAAGGTCAGTGCCCAGCGGATCGGGTTGAGGCTGCGTGGGGTAGTGTTGATGCCTACGGCCTTCTCGATGGCCAGCCAGATACCGTGCCAGGCGCCCCAGATCACGTAGGTGAAGTTCGCGCCGTGCCACAGACCACCGAGCAGCATGGTCAGGAACAGGTTGCGATAGGTCATCAGCGTGCCTTTGCGATTACCGCCCAGGGTGATGTAGAGGTAGTCGCGCAGCCAGGTCGACAGGCTGATGTGCCAGCGCCGCCAGAACTCGGTGATGGACTGGCTGATGTAGGGCTGCTTGAAGTTTTCCATGAAACGGAAACCCATCATCAGGCCCAGGCCGATGGCCATGTCGCTGTAGCCGGAGAAGTCGAAGTACAGCTGCGCGGTGTAGGCCAGGGCGCCGAGCCAGGCATCGCCGGTGGTCGGGTTCTGCAGGGCGAAGCAATGGTCGGCCACCACCGCCAGGGTATCGGCGATGAACACTTTCTTGATGAAGCCCTGCATGAAACGCGTGCAGCCTTCGGAGAACTTATCCAGGGTGTGGGTACGGTTGTTGAACTGGTCGGCCAGGTCACGGAAACGCAGCACGGGGCCGGCGATCAGGTGCGGGAAGATCGCCACGAACGCTGCGAAGTCGATCAGGTTGCGGGTCGCCGGGGTGTCGCCGCGGTAGACGTCGATGATGTAGCTGATGGACTCGAAGATATAGAACGAAATCCCGATCGGCAGCAGCACGTGGGTCAGGATGAAGGGTTCGAGACCGAAGCTAGTCATGATCGCGTTGAGGCTGTCCACCCCGAAGTTGGCGTACTTGAAGTAGCCCAGGATGCACAGGTCCACCGCCACGCCGAGCAACAGCCAGCGCTGGGCCGGCTTGGTGCGCACGCCGGCGGCCCCGACTTTCAGGCCGATCCAGTAGTTCCACAGGGTGACGGCGGCAAACAGCGCCAGGAAGTCCACCCGCCACCAGGCATAGAACACATAGCTGGCGATCAGCAGCAGCAGGTTGCGATAGCGTTGCCCGCTCAAGTAGTACAAGCCGAGAAAGATCGGCAGGAACAGGAACAGGAACACGTTGGATGAAAATACCATCCCGATCTCTCCATGTTGAATCAACAGTCAAGGGCCAGAGCCCCCCCAAACCCCCCCATCCAAACCGGGAGGTTTCATTACCTTCAAACCAAGCCCGCTCCCACAGGTTCTACGAGCCTTTACCTTTCTCGTTGGCCGGGTCATAGACCTTGGTCAAGTCCCCGCCAAGGCGGAAGGTCTTGAACGGTTGCATTTCATGTTTGCGCTCCAGCACATCGCCGGAGCAGGTGTAGAGGCTGCAGAACGGTTCGAGCCAGGCGAACTTCGAATCGATCTTCAGATCCTTCATGTCCTGCTCTTCGCCGTTCTTCTTCTCGAAGATGTCCGGGTCTTTCACCCCGGCCAGCACCCGTTCACCCAGGCGCTTGAGGGCACCGTTGTTTTCCTGGCGTAGATCCACACCGTTGACCTGGGCGAAACTGGCGATCATCGCCAACGGCGGCAGGGCATAGTTGTGATAGGACAAGGCTCGTTGCTTGCGCTTGAGTTCGTTGGGCAGGAAACCGTCGGCATCGATCTGGTTGACGCCGACCTTGTATTCCTTGACGGCCCAGTCGAACAGGTCGCGGCGGTTGGTCGCGACCGAGGTCGCCATCACCGACCAGGCGGCCCAGTAGGAGTGGTTGTTGGTCTTGTCCAGCGGCAGGTTGTCCCAGTCGCTGACCACCTGGTCGGCCATCTTGCTGAACCAGCTTTCGATCAGCTGCGCCTGTTCCTGATGGTTCGCCAACGGATGAGAGTCGGAGAATTTCAGGCGCACATAGGCCGAAGCCATGCTGCCCAAGGCCCATTTGCGCATGGACTTGCCGGTGTGGTTGAAGTCCTTGGACATCAGCGCATCGGCTTTCGCCCAGGTGGTCAGCCAGTTCAGGGTGCAGTCCAGTTGCTCGGGACGGCCGTCGCGCATGAACTGCATCACTTGCTTGCTGACGCCACGCTCGATCTTGGTGATGTCGGCGGTGCTGTCGCGAAAGGCTTTTTCCGATTGCACGTTCAACGTCGCTCGGGCCTTGTCGGAGCCCTCGTACTTGCTGCGAAACTGCAGGGAACCGGTATACGGCGCCGGCACAGCTTCGCAGCCTTGGGCCGAGTCACCGGCCTTGGCCTTTTCGATCGGTGCGAAGTAGCCCTGTGGCGGGCGCAGCGGGGCCGCGGCCTGGGCGGCCCCGGCGAACATCGCCAGGGTCAGCAGGGACGGCGCCAGCAGCGTTTTCAACGTTCGGTTGCGCATGTTTCTGGTCATAAAGCGAGACCTCATTGTCCGATTTGGGCCGTTTGTTCGGCTTGCGGAGAGACATTGCGTTTGCAGATTTTCGCTTCCACTTGCTGTGGCGCCGCACCGGCTTCGGGGCCCTGGACTTCAACGGCCAGCAGGTTCTGCGAAGCCCAGTCCTCATCGGTGCGCAACTGGAAGGCGAAACGTCCGTCGGTGTCCGAGGTATTCGGTTTTTCGATCTTGATATCCTCGTGGCGCCCATTCATGTACCAGAGGGTGGCTTGCAACGTTTTCACCGAGGTATCGGCGAAACGGATATCGACCTGGTGACTGCTGTTACGCAGATCCATGTTCTTGCTATTGACCATCAATTCGTTCTTGCCCGGCTTGAGGGCGGTCTTGCTGCTCATCAGCGCCGGTTTGCCTTCACAAGCGTTGTCGTCCAGCAGCGCCATCATCTGGCGGTAGATGGTTTCCTGGTCCAGGCGATACAGCGGCGAAAATTCCCAGATGAGGATTTTCGGCGGGCTCTTCTGGAATTCTTCGCTGCCCAGGTACTGGATCATTGCGCCTTCGAAACCGCCGCCGGGGAAGGCCACGTTGAGGATGTCGGCGCCGATGGCTTCTTCCAGGAAACCGGCGAAGTTGTAGTTCTTGCCGCTGTGACTGGTACCCACGAGGGTGATCTGCGGATTGCCGGAATCGCCGAACAGATCGCCGTCACCGGCCTCGCCCTTAGGCTCGGTGGTGAACTGATCCATGTACTGGATGGCGTAACTGGTGCCGCACAGTTGTCCGGCCATGTTATGCAGGGTGCCGGTCTTGCCCATGCGGCCGGATTTCTTGGTCTCGAATTCACGCTTGGGAATGTCGGCAAAGGCCGGGATCTGCTTGACCTTCTCGGCGACGATCTTCGCCGTGCGCTGGGCCCCATAAGGCGTCCAGTGCTGGTCGCCACGGAAGTAGAAATCGTGGGCCGGCAGGGTTTCGGGCAGGTTTTCGTTGGTCAGCGGCGACAGGTCTGGCACCACGTAGCCCATCTGCGCGAAACGGCCGAGCATGGTCTTGTAGTTGGCCAGGGCTTTTTCATAGTCGAAACTGGCCTTTTCCTGTGGGTTGAGCTTGTTGCGATTCACCAGGCCCCGGGTCGGCTGGTAGACGAGGACCAGTTCGACGCCTTTCTTCTTGAATGCGTCGTGCAGCTGTTGCATGCGCTTGTAGCCGGCCGGCGTGGTGTTGAATTCGGTACGCAGGTCTTCCTGGGTACGGAACAGCCAGTCACCCTGGGCCTGTACCAGCGTGGTGAAATTCTGCTGGTAACGCGTGGTGTAATTCTTCGGATCGTGAGCGGCGGGGCACAGGTTGCAGCAGGGCTCCGCGGTGAAGGCAGGCGCCTTGATTTCGTCGGCGCGCGCGCCGCTTGCAGCGGCGAGAATGCCGGCAGTCAGGGCAGACAGGCCCAGGAGTTTGATCATCTGTGGGTTCATAAAGGTCATCCTCAATCCCGCAATTCGGTCTGGCTTTCGACGGGGTCGATGAGCACGGCTTTCTGCTGGCGTACCAGCAGGTCGAGAATTTCATCCTGGCGTTCGCCCAGGACTCCCGTGAAGCTGATGCCGCTGGATTTGGTCGGCGCGAGCATGGACACGCGATACAGCTCGACGCTCAGGGGCGAGTCGATGGACAGCGGGCCACTGCCGTTGGCGGCCAGTTCGCCACCCACCACGATCAACGAAACCTCGGCGTCGAACGGGTCGAGCTTGATGTCCCGGTCGGTGTTGGACAGGTCCTTGATGTGGCCGTAGATGCCGGTCAGGCCGTTGGCCATGGCCACGTTTTCGTAGAGGCGGATGTTCACGCTGTTACGAATCCGGATGCCGTGGCGCTGGTTACTGATCACCTGGTTGGCCCACAACAGATTGTCGGCACTCTCGTAGAGGGTGATGCCGTCGGTGTGGTTCTTGTAGATCTCGTTGTAGGCGATGATGTTGTTCACGCTGTTACGGTCGATCACCAGGCCCGAGAGCTTGTTGTCGTAGCTGCGGTTGTTGAAGATGAAGCTGTCGTTGACCTCACGGGAAATAATGATCCCGTGCTTCTTCTTCGTCCCGTAGACGGTGTTGTCGGCGATGATCAGCCGATGGGACCGGTCGTGGGGGTCGATGCCGTAGACGATGTTGTCTTTGTAGGTGTTGCCCTTGACCACGAAGTCGCGGGTCTCATAGCAGTAGAAGCCGTACCACATGTCCGAGAACTCGGAACCGATGATCCAGCCGGTCGGTTCCGGGCGCTTGAGGACCTTGGCCATGTTCGGCGTGTACTGGGAAATACTCACCCCGTACGACTTACTGTTGGAGTAGCCGAAGCTGGCCATCTTGGTGTTGACGATGTAGGTCTCGGTACCGCCCCATGCGAGCAGGAACGGACGGAACTCCTTGGGCGAGCGGAACGTGGCGGGGCCGTTGTCCTTTTCACGCCAGCCGGTGACCTTGGTGTCGCGGATGAACATCCGGCCATCGTTGACCAGGAACGAGCCGCCCTCCTGGGACAGGCGCAGTTCCTGGGTCTGTTTGTCGATTTCCAGGATGCCTTTCTGGCCGACCACGATCGGAATCTTGGCCAGGTAGACACCCGGCGAGGTTTCGATGATGTACTTGGGCAGTTTCTTGGCCAGGTCCTTGAAGTTCATGTAGCCGTCGTCGATGAAGATGGCTTGCGGGATGCCGTGCTGGCGCACCACCCACTCGGCCATCTTGTTGTCACCGCCGATGAAGTCCTTCAAGGCGTTTTCCTGCATCATCCGGCGCACGCTGACCTTGCCGGGCTTGGTCCGCACGATCTTGGCCGCGACCGCTTCGGCAGTGAAGCCTTTGAGGTCGGGCAAGGTCGGCTTGGCCAGTTCCAGGGGCGCGGTCGGCGCGCTGTTGACGGTGTAGGTCTTGGCGCGTTGCAGTTCCTTGACCACGTTGCCCGGCTTGACCACCGGTTCAACGTTGGCGAACGCCGGCGAGCCGGCCAGCAGCATCGCTGCGACCAACAGGCTGATCGAATCTTTCATCGCCTGGCTGTTCCTGAGGTAGCGGTTCATTTCGGGCACTCCCATGGCCATTCGCATCAGAAGCGCCAGATCACGTCGACAAAGGCGCGATGCATGTACGAGTCGACGTCTTTGCCGTAGGCATCGCCTGGCTTGAACACGCCGCCACGCAAGCGCACCAGCGCCGAAGGTTCATCGATGGACTGGCTCAATGCGGCCGGCAGCAGTCCTTGCTTGAAATACTTGGTGACCACCAGGTCGACCTCCTGGCCCAGGTCCTTGTCGCCGTCACGCAGCGGCAGGGTCGAGGTGGAGAGGATGGCGCCGGTCACGTCGTCGGTGTTGTTCTGCACGGCGTTGATGCCGTTGCTGCCCACCGGCTTGTTGCCGTCCACACGCCAGAACTTGTGGTACACCAGGCTGGCGTCGTATTCGTCGCGCAACTGCCAGGAGCCAAACAGGCTGGCGCTCTGGGTGTTGGCCATCTCGCCGCGGAACGCTTCGCCGAAACGGTGGACCCGCGAGCGGGTGCCGGTGAAGTTCGAGCGGTTGCTCTGCAGGCCGTTCTGTTGGTACTCATCGCTGGCGCGGGCATAGGCCGCGCCGACTTGCCATTGCGGATCGAGGCGCAGGCGGATACCCAGGTCAGTGGCCCAGCCGTTCAGGTCTTCGCTGCGCTTGGCTTGCGCAGGACGCGTGCCGTCGGCGTTGAGCGGGTTGACGATGTCGCTGTCGCCGGACATGCCGGTGAGGCTGGCCCAGTAGTTGACGGTGTTGGTGTTGCGCCAGTTGTAGGCGTCGCTGTTGGCTTCCAGGCCGAGCCAGGTCAAGTCGCCGTTCTGGGTTTTGTCCAGGGTGTCGGTGGGCTCGCCCGGGGTCGGGTAATCGAGGCTGCCGTTGTCATGGGTGTGATGGGCACGGATACCGGCCCATTGGCCTGGCATCCACTGGTAAGCCACGTCACCGTAGACGTGCAGGCGATCCTTGTCCTTGGGCGACAGTTCCTTGAGGTCGGTGCGGTATTCGCTGAAACGTTCGGCGACGCCGACGTTGGCGCGCAGCAACGTGGTGTCGAAGGTCCAGTTCAGGGCTTCGATGTTGGTGTCACGCCATTGGCCGTCGTCGTTGCGCAGGCGCTGGCGCCCGAACTTCAACTGTTCGCCCGGATAAGGGGTCAGGCCGCTGTAGCCAATCCAGAATTCACGCATGGCCAGGTAGTTCTTCTTGGCTTCGCGGTCGCCGCTGTCAGTCTGCTGGGTGGCGCCATCGGACTGTTGCAGGGTGTCGGTCTCGATGACATCGGTAGACGTCACGGCCTGGGCCATGGCGTAGGCACTCCAGTTACCGCTTTCGCCATAGACCCATGGACGCAGGTCCAGGCCCACGCCATTGACGTCGCCACCGCTCTGGGTACCCAGGTCGCGGTCGTCTTCGGATTGGCCGGTGATCTTCACTTCCAGGCCGAAATTCTTGCTTTCGGTCAGGGCCGCCAGGGTCGGACAGGACCACATCAGTGCGAACGTCAGACCAATTCCGGCCTGCACAAAAGGATTGAGCTTCAAGGGCTTCATAGTTGTTCCTCGCCGTTATCTTCTTTTAGGGCTTGCAGTTCCAGCGTATCGGGGCTCATGACGCCACGAATGGCCTGCTCTTGTTGTAGCAGGCGTTTGGCTTGTGCAAGCTGCTCCGGCGGTAATTGTGCTTCGAGGGTCTGGGCAAGCTCGATGGCTTGCGGGGTGTTCTGGGCCTTGGCCAACTGACTGAACACATAGGCGTTGACCGGGTTGGGCTTGGTGCCCTTGCCTTGGGAAAACAACTGGGCAATGGCGAAGTCGGCACTGTTCTGGCCGTTGCGGGCGGCCTTGAGCAGATGGTCCAGGGCCTTTTGCGAATACACCTGGCCCAGATAGCCACGGCGATAGATCTGGCCCAGGTAGTAGTCGGCGGCCACTTCGCGGCCGACGGCTTTCTGGAAGTGTGCCTCGGCGGCCTTGGCGTCGGCCGGTACCCATTTGCCTTCGTAATACAGCTTGCCCAGCAGCAGCTCGGCGCGAGGCTGGTCGGCGGCGCGGCCGTTTTCCAGGTACTGCATCATCTTGTCGACATCACCCAGTTCGGGGAAGTCGTAGAGCAGTTGCGCCAGACTGACCCAGGCAGCGGGATAGCCAGGGGCGATGCCTTCGAGCAACGACTGGGCGGTCTTTTCATCGGTCTTGCCCAGGCTGGCATCGGCCAGGACACGGGCGACGCTGTCTACGCGCTGGGCGGATACGACGCCGCGGGCGTGGCCGGCCTGCATCTGCTTGAGCAACTCGGCCTGCTGTTCCGGCTGACCGCGCTTTTGATAGACCGTGGCCAGTTCGACGTAGCAGATATCGGTGGTGGCCAATGCGGCCTTGCAGACCTTCTCGACTTCATCCAGGTGCTGGTCGTAGGTGCCCTGGGTGCTATAGAGCAGAATCTGCGCCAGGCCCGCTTCCGGGTAACCGGCGCTGCGCCACTGGCTGATCTGCTGCTGGGCGTTGACGTTCGGGAAGCTGTGAGGATATTGCAGGTACAGCATCGCCAGCGGGATCAGGGTATTGCCTTCACCGTTGGCGAAGGCTTTTTTCAACAGGCCTTCGGCTTCGTGCTTTTCGGCCTCGGTGGAGCCCGGCTTGGCCACCAGCAGGCGACCCAGGCGAGCCTGGGCCCGCGGCGAAATATCCGCGGCGGCGCGGTAGGTGGCCTCGGCCTTTTTCATCTGCTCGGGATCGCGGCTGTCCACCTGGATATCGGCCAGACCCACTTGGGCCTCGCTGTAGCCCAGGTCGGCCAGTTGCTGGTAGTTCTGCTGCGCCAGCGCCGTATCGCCACGCTTGAGGGCCTCGTTGGCCAGACGCTGGTCGGGCAGGCCGGCGCAACCGGCCAGGCTGATTGCCAGCGCAATGGCACTGAGGGTTCCCATGTGGGAGCGGCGGTGCGGCGATCCGACTTGCTCGCGAAGCAGACGCTGCGGTGCCACAGTCAGACCGCGTTGATCCTTTCGCGAGCAAGCCCGCTCCCACAGGAACTGTGGGGTGTTCAGGATTTTTATAATGGTCACGGGCAGTCCTCCGCTTACTTACCGACAGCCATGGCTTTTTCGACCAGCCAGTTCAGGTTCGGACCACGGTCGCTGTTGACTTCCACGGGACGACCGGCCAGGGCACTGTCCAGGGGCTCGTCGGGCTTGATCAGCACGCGGATATCCGACGACAGGTCTTCGCTTTTCAGGCTGGTGCTGCTGATGATCTTGCCGGTGCGGGTGATGTCTTCGCCGGCGACCTGGAAGTTGACCGAGGTGCCTGGACGCACTTCGCCGAACTGGCGATAGGAGAAGCGGGCTTCCACGTTGGCCTCGGTGCCGCGCGGAACCAGTTGGAAGATCACGTCGCCCTTACTGGCGTATTGACCGTTGGCCACTAATTGCTGAGCCACGATGCAGTCGCAAGGGGAGGTCAGGGTGCCGGTCATCTGCTTGCCGAACAGCTCTTCGACCTTGGCCGGTTGCAGCTGGTTATCATCCAGGTGACCCTTGAGCACGTCGAGCATGCTGGTGCTGAAGGTCGCCAGCGGGGCGCCTTTGGCGGCCACGCCGTCAGCCTTGACCAGGCTCTGCACGGTGCCGTCGCGCGGCATGGTGATCGCCATGCCCGGTACATTCACCAGGCCTGCCTGGGCGTGGCTGACGAAGTACATGCCGTACAACGACTTGAAGATGAACCCGAATGCCGCCAGGCCGACGATGAACACACCCAGGCTGAAGGTCACGGCCCGCAGGCGACCCAGGGCACTCATGCCAGCATTGTCATCCTTGTGCTTGCGGGCCTTGGTGAAGTTGTCGCGTTGCAGGGTCGCCAGCACATCGCCGACACCGACGATGTCGCCGGCCAGGTGCGAGGTGATGATGTGACGCAGTGTCGAAATGTCCCGTGGTTCCAGGTTCTGGAATTGGCAGCCGGTGCGGCCGGTCTGGCGCTCGTGGGAGCGGATCTGCAATTCCACGTCCATGGCCAGGCCAAGGTTGTCGATGACGAATTGCAGGCGGCCCTTGTAGGCCTCGCCCACCTTGAGCGGCATCTGGCCGGCGTTGAAGCTCAGGCCGCCAGCGGACAGGTCCAGGACCTTGACTTCCATAGGGGTACGGTCGGGGCCGAAGAAGCGCAACTTGGCCGGGATTTTCACTCGGGCGTGTTGGCGCTGGGCTTCGGATTCATGCACTACGTTGACATTCACGGCGGTGTTCATAGGGGCGATTTCCTAGTTAATTCAGGCGAGTTCGGTCAGACCATCGTCAACAGCACGGCGACGAAAATACTGCCGGCAGAGAAGGTCATGGTCCGAGACGACCAGGTGTTGAACCAACGTTGAAAGCTGGCGAGATCACGGGTAAGTGCAGTGGGCTGGCGGGTCCAGGACTGTTGGTCGAGGCGGAAGAACACGTAGATCTTCACCAGCGCGCCGACGATCTGGTTGTAATAGAGAATCAGCGGGTAGGCCGGGCCGATCCGGTGTCCGGAGCACGACAGCAGCAGGGTCAGGATCAACCGGGTGATGCCGATCCACAGCAGGTACACCAGGATGAACGCGGTGCCGTACTTGAAGCTGGCGATCAGCGCCACGGTCAGGCCCAGCAGCGAAGTCCACATCGATACGCGCTGGTCAAACAGCACCACCGAAGTAAACAGGCCCAGACGCCGCAGACCCAGGCCCAGCGCCCGGGAGTTCTGCCGCAGGTTGTTGCCGTACCAGCGGAACATCAGCTTGCGGCTGGCCTTGATGAAGCTCTTCTCCGGCGGGTGCTCGACCGTGTTGATCGCCGCATCCGGCACGTAGAAGGTGTCGTAGCCCAGGCGCATCAGGCTGAACCAGCTCGACTTGTCATCGCCGGTGAGGAACTTGAAGCGACCCAGGCGCCAGTGTTGCAGCGAGTCGCTTTCCACGTCGGCGATGAAGTCCGGGTTGGTCACCACGGCGGCGCGGAACACCGACATCCGGCCGGTCATGGTCAGCACGCGCTTGGACAGGGCCATGGAGCACATGTTGATGTGACGCTGGGCGAAACGCATCTTGTGCCATTCGCTCATGATGTAGCCGCCGCGCACTTCGCAGAACTCGTTGGTGGTCAGGCCGCCCACGTTGCCGAACAGCTGGAACCACGGCACGGTCTTGCGCACGACGCCTTCGGCGAGCACGGTGTCGCCATCGATCACGGCAACCACGGCACGGTCGTCCGGCAAGTGGCGAGAGATGGCACGGAAACCGTAGGCCAGGCCGTCACGCTTGCCGGTGCCAGGGATGCGCACGAAGTCGAGCTTGACTCGCTCTGGCGGGTTCAGGCGGGCCCACAGACTCTTGACCAGCAGTTCGTCGGACATTTCCACGATGGAGCAGACCACGGTAGTGGGCAGCCCGCAGTCAATGGCCTCGCGGATCACCGAGCCGTAGACCTGGGCAGTGGTCAGCGCATCGATACGGAAACTGGTGACCATCAGGTAGACATGGGAAGGATCCGCCGCCGCGCCCAGCTTGCGTACCTTGCGACGCAGGTGCGGGTAGACGATATACAGGAAGATCATGCCACGCACGAAATGCGTTGCTCCCATGGAGTAACGCCAGATGCCCACGGCGCCGATCAGGAAAATGAAGTCCTTGGATTCGGAGTCGAACGTGGACGTGGGCAACGCCGTGGCGATGCCCATCAATAGACTCAAGTAAAACAGCCAACCGGCGGCCTGAAGCAGGCCGTGCTTTAGCCTGTGCATAATCTGCATCCGTCTCTATCTCGGGCGGGCCTTGTGGGCGGCCCGATGGGTTAAGGCAGGCGAAAGGCCGGCCGGGGCAGGCCCCGGCCGGCAAACAGACTTACCAGCAGATGCCTTCGGTCCGGCCATTTGGAGTCGTGGCCTTGGACATGAAGCCAACCAGGTCAATGACCTGCTTGCCTTCCGGTACGTTCTCGGTCAGCGCGCGGAACTTCTCGTCGCGGTTGCCGAGGATGATGATGTCGGAGTTGTCGATCACCGAGTCGAAGTCGGAGTTGAGCAAGGACGAGACATGAGGAATCTTCGACTCGATGTAATCCTTGTTCGCACCGTGGACACGGGCGTATTCGACGTTGCTGTCGTAGATGCGCAGGTCATAGCCCTTGCCGATCAGCATTTCCGCCAGTTCTACCAGTGGGCTTTCGCGCAGGTCGTCGGTACCGGCCTTGAAGCTCAGGCCCAGCAGGGCGACTTTGCGTTTTTCATGGCTGGAAACGATGTCGAAGGCGTTCTGCACCTGGGATTCGTTGCTGCGCATCAGCGAGTTGAGCAGCGGCGCTTCCACGTCCAGGGAGCTGGCGCGATAGGTCAGGGCGCGTACGTCCTTGGGCAGGCACGAGCCGCCGAAGGCGAAGCCTGGACGCATGTAGTACTGGGACAGGTTCAGGGCCTTGTCCTGGCAGACCACGTCCATCACGACGCGACCGTCGACACCCACGGCCTTGGCGATGTTGCCGATCTCGTTGGCGAAGGTCACCTTGGTGGCGTGCCAGACGTTGCAGGTGTACTTGATCATCTCGGCAACCGCGATGTCCTTGCGGATGATCGGCGCATCGAGTTCTTCGTACAGCGATTGCAGGACGTCGCCGGAGGCCTTGTCGAACTCGCCGATGACGGTCATCGGAGGCTGGTCGTAGTCCTTGATCGCGGTGCTTTCACGCAGGAACTCAGGGTTGACCGCGACGCCGAAATCGACACCGGCCTTTTTGCCGGAGCAGTCTTCGAGGATTGGGATGACAACGTTTGCGACAGTGCCTGGCAATACGGTGCTGCGAACCACGATGGTGTGGCGGGTGGTTTTTTCACGCAGGACAAAACCGATCTCGCGGCAGACGGCCTCGATGTAATTCAGTTCCAGGTCGCCGTTCTTTTTGCTCGGCGTGCCGACGCAAATCATCGACAGGTCCGTGTCGCGAATGGCTTCCGCGAAGTTGGTGGTGCCACGCAGGCGACCTGTTTGAATACCTTGCGCCAACAACTCTCCAAGACCCGGTTCAACAATTGGCGATTTGCCGGCGTTGATCATATCGATCTTGTCTTTGGCGACATCTACGCCAACCACATCATGGCCCCGTGCAGACAGGCAACCGGCACATACTGCACCGACGTAACCCAAACCAAATATGCTAATGCGCATCGCATTTACCTCTGTTTTTCACGCCATTAAATGGCCGGAGTTAATAGTGTTCAGCGGTCATAGTGCACTCGGAAGTGTGGAATGCAGGCGCCACAGTGCCGTGTGCAGGCATACTAAGTTCCGAGTGTCTAAATAATTGCACTCAAGTTGTGCGCAATGCGGCCTTCTTGTTATGACCTGCCCTGTTATGCAGCCAGTCCTCGTTAACCAGAACGTTCGTGCAAAGGTCGTTCACTTCTGATTTCTGGCAAAAAGCCCACAAAATCAGAAGCTTGTGTGCTCGGGTGAACACGTTATAGGGGCGCAGCCTTGGCCTTTTTGGGGATAATGATGGTGCCTTATCTCCTGTCCTTCCCATCTTGGATCCATAAGGACGACCGTTTCGCTTAGTTGCTGTGACAACTTGGTTACTTCAGTCGAGGTCCCTTGTAAGTTATCTCGTACACGCTCGGCGAGAATCGTTACGGGTGGTATGAGCCGTGCATTTGGACATAGTTCCAGCCCGCTCATCGCGATTTCTGAAATTTTTTGAAATATTGGCCGAGATGGCACTGCTTTCATATTGATAGCACTTGCGATTTCGCCCTTTAGTTACGGGGTGTTAAAAGGCCTCGATATTTTTTTGCCACTACTGTTGAAAATTTTCTGTGCCACTACGGAAAAAACTGACAATTGTCGAGTGAAACAAAAGTTAGCCCGGAGGGTGGTTTGAATATTGACGCCATTAAAGTGGCGAATTGAGCGGGGAAGTGGGATGACTTATCGCGGTCTGATCGAGGCCCCTGATCAGGGGCCTGGGAGGGGGGGGCGTTATTGTGGGGCGTGGTCGCGCAGGAAAACCAGTTTTTCGGATGAGGATTGCTCGGCACTGTAACGATAGCCTTGCACATCGAACTGTTTGAGCAAGGCTGGATCGTTGATGCGTTCCTGAATGACAAACCGGCTCATTAACCCGCGGGCTTTTTTGGCGTAGAAGCTGATGATCTTGTACTGGCCGTTCTTCAGATCCTTGAATTCGGTATCGATGATGCGCGCCTTCAAGACGCTGCGTTTGACCGCCGAGAAGTACTCGTTGGAAGCCAGGTTCAACAGCACGTCATCCTCCTGGTCGGCCAGGGCTTCGTTGAGCCATTCGCTGATGCGGTTGCCCCAGAATGCATAAAGATCCTTGCCCCGGGCATTGGCCAGTTTCGTGCCCATTTCCAGGCGGTAGGGCTGCATCAGGTCCAGCGGTCGCAGCAGGCCGTAGAGACCGGAGAGCATGCGCAGATGCCGTTGGGCGTGATCGAAGTCGGTTTCGCTGAAGCTCTGTGCATCCAGGCCCGTGTACACGTCGCCCTTGAAAGCGAGCAGGGCTTGCTTGGCATTGGCCGGGGTGAACGCCGGGGTCCAACTGCCGAATCGGGCGGCATTGAGGCCGCCGATCTTGTCGGAGACGTGCATCAGTTCACTGATCTGTGCCGGCGAGAACTCACGCAATTGCTCGACCAGTTCCTGGGAGTGGTCCAGGTATTGCGGCAAGGTAAAGCGTTCGGTGGCCGGCGGTGTTTCGTAGTCGAGGGTCTTGGCGGGGGAAATCACCATCAGCATGAATCATCTCCTTTAAAGGTGCGGCGATTCTAGGGGGTTGTCCGGGTGGACTCCAGCTATTGGGGTGATAGGTGATGGGGGGCGGCGATTCGGGTCGTAGCCTGGATGCCGTCTGCTGTTGTGGCGAGGGGATAAATCCCCTCGCCACAACAGCCGTATGCCCAGATAAGGGGTTTACGCAGTGGTCACCTCAGGATCAGCTATGATGCCGCGCGGGTTTCGTTATGGAGATATCCCTTTTGCGCTTCGTGCTTCTGTTATCGGCCTGGCTCCTGAGCCTTAATGCCCTTGCCGCGCCCAACGACATCGCCACCCTGGATCGCAGTACCTGGCCGGAACAACTCACCAGCCCGACCCTGTTCGACGTCGCTTCGCGGGCCGAGATCCTGATGTTCGCCCGGGTGTTGCTGGATACCGATGCCATGGATGAAATCGCCCTCAAGCAGTACCTGGGACTGCGCTCGGTGAACATGGCGGCGATCACCGCCCTGCGTGCCCGGTTGTGGCAGCGCTTGCTGACCGGCTACAACTTTGCGCAGCAAAGTTGTGACCAGGACGCCTCCTTCTGCTACCTGGTGGAGAACATGGCGACCTTGCGTGAGGAGGCGCGCCGATTCCATCTCGATGAAGACTCGTTCTATTTCAAATGGGCCGGGCCGAGCCAGATCTTTCATACCCAATACCGGGATGAGTTGTTGCGAAAAGCCGCGCTTTTTCCGCAAACCGCCAGCGAAATCGAACGTTTCGGCGATTACGAACGCAACGGCGAAGACATGCATGACCGGCTGTTTCTGCTGACGTTCGACAGTGGTGCCAACGTAGCGCCGGACAACACTCCTTGGCTGACGGATTACTTGCGCAAGTCGAACATGAACGGCACCTTCTTCGTGCTGGGCAAGGACATCCAGGCGCGGCTGGTGGAGGCGTCCGTCAACGACCTCCAGTCGTTGTATTCAGAACAGTGCGTGGGGGTCCAGGGCTGGGAGTTCCGCTCCCATAGCTATTGGCAGGACTGGCAGGACTCGGTACGGCGCAGCGTCGATCTGGTGAAGGGCAAGCTGCCGGAGAACTATGTGCCGCTGTTTCGCCCGCCCCAGGGTCAGCGACGTGGCGATGCCGAGGCATTTTTCAGGCAGCAGGGCCTGCAAGTGGCGTTGTGGGACATCGATCCCCAGGACGGCACCAACCGGCTCAAGCCCGAGCAGAGTGCCCACCGCGCGCTGACCTTGATGCTTCTGTGGCGTCACGGGGTGATCAACTTCAACGCCAAGCAGGATGCGGTGAAGACGGCAATGCCCTGGCTCATCACGCAAACGGCGCAGAGCGGGATCGGTTGGGAAGATTGTCAGGAGGCGTTTCGCTGAAACGCAAAAGGCCCGGAAACACTGGGGGAAAGCAAAAAAGCGCTGCGCATTCATGGCGACCGGACTTCCGACTTTAACGGCGTAGCGGCGGTACGCCAAGGGCTTTTCGTCACTCTGAAAAATAAACTTCAAAAAAGCGTCAAAGTGCTTTTTCCTGTCATGGTTTTTGGAGTATCAAGAAGTCAGACCGCCGAAACCTGCAACACAGGTGGCGTCTTCCAAGACCCCGTTTGTGTGCAGTTCACCTGAATCCTTGCGGGTGAATCCGGTGGCTACCTCGAGGCGCAGCACTGTCATGGTATTGCGTCGAATGGCCCCCACAAAGGTGACCGAGTATGGATGACCACGGACGTAGCCCTTCCTCCAACCAGCCAATCCTCTATGTACTCGATACCAACGTATTGATCCACGATCCAAACGCACTGCTCAATTTCGAAGAACACCACGTTGCCATCCCGATGACCGTGCTCGAAGAGCTGGACAAGCTCAAGAGCGGCCATCACAGCGTCGCGGCCGAGTGTCGGCAAGCGATTCGCCTGATCGACAAGACCCTGGGGGATGCCTCTCCCGAAGATGTCGAGCTGGGCGTGCCGATCCAGCGCGGCAAGGGTGGTCCCAAGGGCCTGCTCTCGATCCTGATGAGCAAGCGCACCGAACCCAACCTGCTGCTGCCCGAACACCTGAACGACAACATCATCATCAACCAATTGATCGACCTGCACGCGCGCAACAAGGATCGCGCCGTAGTGCTGGTGACCAAAGACATCAACATGCGCCTCAAGGCCCGGGCCTGCGGGATTGCGGCGGAGGATTACAGCACCGACCAGTTGGTCGACGACGTCTCGCTGTTGCCCAACGGCTACCACACCATGACCGGCTCCTTCTGGGACCGCGTGAGCAAGGTCGATACCCGCCAGGACCATGGTCGCACCTGGCACCAGGTGCAACTGATCGACAACCTGCCGGCGGTGCACATCAATGAATTCATCATCGACGAACAGGGATTCGTCGGCTGGATCAAGGAGATCGAGGACGACAAGCTGCTGATTCTCGACCTGCACCAGGAGCCCTTGCTGCACCAGGAGGCCTGGGGTCTCAAGCCCCGCGACATCTACCAGAGCCTGGCCCTGTTCGCCTTGCTCGACCCCGATATCCACCTGGTCAACCTGTCCGGCGCCGCCGGTTCCGGCAAGACCATCCTGGCCCTGGCCGCCGCCATCGAGCAGACCATGGTCAGCAAGCGTTACCGGCGCATCATCGCCACCCGCAGCGTGCAGGGCCTGGACCAGGAGATCGGCTTCCTGCCCGGCACCGAAGCGGAAAAAATGGAGCCCTGGCTGGGGGCCATTACCGACAACCTCGAAGCCTTGCACATGGATGACGAAAGCACCCATGGCAGCGTCGACTACATCCTCAGCAAGGTGCCGTTGCAGTTCAAATCCCTGAACTACATCCGGGGCCGCAGCTTCCAGCAGAGCCTGATCCTGATCGACGAATGCCAGAACCTCACCCCGCACCAGATGAAAACCATCATCACCCGTGCCGGGGCCGGTTCCAAAGTGGTGTGCCTGGGTAACCTGGCACAGATCGACACCCCTTACCTGTCCGCGACCAGTTCCGGGCTGACCTACCTGACCGAACGCTTCAAAGACTTCCCCAACGGGGTCCACATCACCCTGCAGGGTGTACCGCGCTCGATCCTGGCCGAATACGCCGAATCCCATCTCTAGGAGCAGCTACAAGTTTAAAGCTACAAGCTGCAAGCGAACCGGGTGATTTCACCGGCAGCTTGCAGCTTGTAGCTTTGCGCTGATTAAATGTCCGCTTCCAGGCCTGCGGTCGGGCGGCGCTTTGTTGCTTGCGGCTTGCAGCTTATGGCTTGTAGCTGCCTCAAGGAGGCCCCCGTGCTGACCCATCTCGATTCCCAAGGTCGCGCCAACATGGTCGACGTGACCGACAAGGCCGTGACGTTCCGTGAGGCCACCGCCGAAGCTTTTGTGCGTATGTTGCCCGCTACGTTGCAGATGATCGTCAGCGGCGGTCACCCCAAGGGCGACGTGTTCGCCGTCGCGCGCATCGCCGGTATCCAGGCGGCGAAGAAAACCAGCGATCTGATTCCGCTCTGTCATCCGCTGATGCTTACCAGCGTCAAGGTCGAGCTCAATGCCGAAGGAGAGGACCGGGTACGCATCGTTGCCCGCTGCAAACTCTCGGGGCAGACGGGGGTAGAGATGGAAGCCCTGACCGCCGCCAGCGTCGCCGCGCTGACCATCTATGACATGTGCAAGGCCGTGGACCGGGGCATGACCATCGAAGGCGTGCGGGTGCTGGAAAAGTTGGGCGGCAAGAGCGGTCACTTCCAGGCGGACGCCTCATGAAAATCAATGTGAAGTTCTTTGCCCGTTATCGCGAGGCCCTCGGGGAGGACGCTCTGAGCGTCGAAGGTAAATTCTCTACGGTAGACGACGTTCGCGCGCTGTTGGCGGCTCGCCCGGGCTCCGACGTGCTGAACGAGCAGAACCTGATGTGTGCCCGCAACGAAGAGTTGTGCCAACTCGATGAACCGCTGGCGGACGGCGACGAAGTCGCGTTCTTTCCCACGGTGACCGGAGGCTGAGTCATGGCGATTCGTGTACAGGCCGATCCGTTCGATCCGGGCGCCGAAGTCAACGCGATGCACGCGGCCAATGTCGGCGTGGGCGCGGTGGTGAGTTTTGTCGGCTATGTGCGGGACTTCAATGACGGCCTGGATGTGTCCGGGATGTTCCTGGAGCACTACCCGGGGATGACCGAGAAAGCCCTGGGCAAGATTGCCGTCGAGGCGCAGCAGCGCTGGCCGCTGCTGAAGCTGGAAGTGCTGCACCGCATCGGCGCCCTGGAGCCGGGCGAGCCCATCGTCTTCGTCGCGGCCGCCAGCGGCCATCGCCAGGCGGCGTTCGACGCCTGCGCCTTTGTCATGGACTACCTCAAGACCCGTGCTCCGTTCTGGAAAAAGGAAAACACCGCCGATGGCCCGCGCTGGGTCGAGGGGCGGGACAGTGATCATGCGGCAGCGGATCGCTGGAAGCAGTAATCGGTTGTCTGGCTGTCATCCATCTGGCGCCTGCCGGGCAGCATTCGCGAGCAAGCCCGCTCCCACAGGTGATTTGGGTTGTACCCAGTCTATGTGTACGACACAGCTTCCCTGTGGGAGCGGGCTTGCTCGCGAAGAGGCCATCAGCCTCCATCCAATTCCCCTGTCTGACTCATTGACGATTTGTACATTGAAGTCCAGAATGGACTCATAAGTACAAAACACCCCTTGCACGCTTTTTTCTCTGCCAAACCAACAACAACCCGCGAGAGAACGTCATGAACAAACTTTCCCTTATCACCGGCCTGGCCCTGAGCCTGCTGGCCTCCGGCAGCCTGTTCGCTGCTGAGAAAACCCTGCGCATCGGTATCGAAGCGGCTTATCCGCCGTTTGCTTCCAAGACCTCGGAAGGGAAGATCGAGGGTTTCGACTACGACATCGGCAATGCGCTGTGCGCGCAGATGAAGGTCAGGTGCGAGTGGGTCGAAGGTGAGTTCGACGGGCTGATTCCATCGTTGAAGGTGAAGAAAATCGACATGGCGTTGTCGTCCATGACCATCACCGAAGAGCGCAAGAAATCGGTGGATTTCACCCACAAATACTACTTCACCTCATCGCGACTGGTCATGAAGGAGGGAGCCGTGGTGGATGACCAGTACGCGAGCCTGAAGGGCAAGACCGTGGGTGTGCAGCGGGCGACCACCACTGATCGCTACGCCACCGAAGTCCTCGAACCCAAAGGCGTGATCGTCAAGCGCTACAGCAACAACGAAGAAATCTACATGGACCTGGCATCCGGCCGTCTGGACGCGATTTTTGCCGACACCATCCCGTTGGAGGATTTCCTCTCGATGCCCCGGGGCAAGGGCTACGGGTTTGTCGGTCCTGAACTCAAGGACCCGAAATATGTTGGGGAAGGTGCTGGAATTGCGGTGCGCAAGGGCAATACCCAGTTGGTGGCGGATTTGAACAAGGCCATCGATGGGATTCGGGCCAATGGGGCGTATCAGAAGATCGAGGCCAAGTATTTCAAGTCCGACATCTACGGCGACTGAACCATAGTCTTCGCGAGCAAGCCCGCTCCCACAAGGGATCTGCGTCGAACTGAGATCCAATGTGGGAGCGGGCTTGCTCGCGAAGGCGTCAGACCAGGCAATGCAAATCTCAGCCCCTCAACTCCTTCAAATGCTTGTAAACCGTTGCCCGCCCCATGTTCAGCACATTCGCCACATAGTTGGAGGCGCTCTTGCCCTTGAAGGCGCCCTCGGCGTGCAGCGCCAACACCAGTTCGCGTTTATGGTCGCGGGTCAGCAGGTTCAGGCTCAACTGACGCTCGCGCATCCAGGCATGCAGGAAGGTGTTGATGCGCTCCTGCCAGTCATCGCGAAACAGGGAGTCCGGCTGCGGGATCAACTTGCCCGGTGACAGGAACAGGTCCAGCGCGGCCTTGGCATTCTCGAACAGTGAAATATTCAGGTTGATGCACAGCACGGCCAACGGTCGACCGTCAGCGTCGCGCAAGACGCTGCTGAGGCTGCGAATTTTCTGCCCATCCCAGTTCAGTTTTTCATACGGACCGATGTTCCGTTCGTTGACGTCCTCGCTGAGCATGTCCTCCAGGGACGAATCGTCACCGATCTCGCGCTTGGAGAGATTATTGGCGATGTAATCGACTTTCTGTGTGCGCAGGTCGTGCAACACCACCTCGGCGTGAGGGTAGAACAGCGTGGCGATGGCGTCGGCGATGGTGTGGAAATTGTCCATTGCCGGGTCGGGTAGCGGGGTGGTCATGACAGGGCTCCAGGCAGCGTCGGCGCCCTGTGAAGCAGGGGCGCAGGAAGTGTGCCGCAATCGTGGCGATACGTCACCTTGAGGGAGGTCAGCCAAGGCGTGCCGGCGATAGCATCGCGCTGCTCAGGCCGAAGCGAGCCAGGGCTTCGGGCAGCGGTTCGCCGCGCACCAGCGCCGCGCTGGCCTGGCCCATCGCCGGGGACGTCTGGATGCCATAGCCACCCTGGCCCGCGACCCAGAAAAATCCGGGTAACTGCGGGTCGAAACCGGACAGCAGATCGCCGTCATGGACAAAGCTGCGCAACCCGGCCCAGGTGCGGGTCGGGCGGCGAATGCTCAAGGTCGTGGCTTCCTCGATCTGGTAGATCCCCAAGGCGATGTCCAGTTCTTCCGGTTGTACATCGTGGGGCTCCACCGGATCGGCATTGGCCGGCGATCCCAGGAACATGCCGGCATCCGGCTTCATGTAGAAGGATTCGTCGAGGCTCACCAGCATCGGCCAGTCATGGATGTCCACGCCTTCGGGGCCGGCGAAGATGAAGGCTGCGCGCCGCTTGGGCTGCAGGCCCAGCGTGCGGGCGCCGGCCATTTGCGCCACCTGGTCGGCCCAGGCACCGGCCGCATTGATCAGAATCGGCGCAGTGAAGGTCCGGTTGGTCGTTCGTACTTGCCACAAGCCCTGGTTATCGCGAATCAGGTCCAGGACTTCGCTGTCGGTGTGCACCTCACCGCCATTGCGGCGGATGCCGCGCAAGTAACCTTGGTGCAGCGCATCCGTGTCGATATCGGCGGCCGTGGGGTCATAGAGGGCGCCATGGACTTTTTCCCGGCGCAGGATCGGCAATCGCACGCAGGCTTCTTCGGCGCTGAGCAATTGCATCTGCGGCACGGTGGCCTTGGCGCTGAGGTATTGATTGTTCAATTCGGCCGGATCACCGGTGAAGTCCACAGTCATTTCGCCCCGGGGCGTGAGCAGTGGGTGTTCACAGAAACCGGCGGGCGGTGCGTCGAAGAAGTCTCGACTGGCCTGGGTCAATGCCCGTACCTGCGCGGTGCCGTAGGCGGCGGTGTACAGCGCCGCCGAACGGCCGGTGGAGTGGTAGGCCGGATGGGATTCGCGCTCGAGCACAATGACCCGGCCATGGGGGGCCAGCCAGTAGCCGGTGGAGGCACCGGCAATGCCGCCGCCGATGATGATGAAATCTGCTGAGGTCATGAAACTCTCCTGAAGCGCGTGCGGGAGTTCGTTGAACCTGTGGGAGCGGGCTTGCTCGCGAAGGCGGTGTGTCAGCCACATCCATGTTGAATGTGCTGACGCCTTCGCGAGCAAGCCCGCTCCCACAAGGATCGAGTGGTGTCAGTCTTGGTTGTTCAACCGGTAAAGCGCATTTGCCAGTGCAACATCCTCCAGCCCCAGGCCAATGGAGCGGAAAAACACATGGCGGTCATAGCCAGGGCGCGCAACGCGTTCGCTGAGCAGTTCCGGCAAGTCACCGATGATGCGCGATGCGTCCCAGCCGTGTTGTTCGGCAGCGATCAGCATTTCCCCGGCCGAACCCGGCGTGGTCTGACGATAGTCGCAGAACACGTCCATGTCGTTCAGGCATTGTGGAGGAACCTCGTGGGCGCGTGGGGCGTTGGTACTGATGGAAGTGATCAGTGTCGGTTTGATGAGGACCTGAGGGTCGAGCACCGCTTTGGCGGACGAGGTGCACAGCATCACCACATCGGCATCGTGCAGTACGGCTTCAAGACGGTCAGTCAATTGCAGGCGTGAGTCGAGGTCGGTGAGTGAGTCGAGGTCCTTGGCCGATTTGCTCTTCAGGCCAGGAGAGTAAAGATTGATGCTTTGCCAATCCCGTAAGCCCTTGACGTATTGCACGTGGGCCCTCGCCACTGCACCGCTGCCGACGACGGCCAGGCGCCGGGCCTTGGGCGGGGCGAGGGCATCGACGGCGACGGCGGTAGTCGCGGCGGTACGGGCGGTCGTCAGCTCGGCGGCATCGCACAGTAGCAGCGGTTGCCCAGTCTGCATCGACATCAGCAAGGTCCAGGCGGTGACCAGCGGACCTTGCTCGCGCACGATATAGGGCGAGGTCTTGACCCCGTACACCTGGTCTTCGGCCAGCACCCCCAGGTAATTGATGAAATCCCCGACGCCATGGGGGAACACCACCAGTTGCTGGGGCGGTTGTACCGCGTGTCCGGTGGCAAGGTCGTGAAACAGCTTGCGCAGGATCTGCGGCACGTCGACTTGTGCGAGCAGTTCCTGGGCCTGGGCTTGGGTCATGACAGAGGGCGTGCTGAGCATCGTGGACTCCGGGTGATACGAGTAAACTAATTTGTCCATTATGGACTTTTAGTTTATTCGAGCAATATCCCGGATAAAAAAAAGCGCAGCCGTCGGTGGCTGCGCTTTTGGAGGACAGGTGACTGTCAGTGACGTTTGCGCTCGACCGGCCGGAGCAGATGGGTCGGCGGCATTTCGCAACTGATCTTGCGGCCCAGCAGCGCCTCGATGGACGGCAACTGATAGGAGTCGTCCTCGCCGGCGAAGCTGATGGACACGCCCTCGGCGCCGGCGCGACCGGTACGGCCGATGCGGTGCACGTAGTCGTCCGGCACTTCCGGCAGGGTGAAGTTGATCACATGGCTGATGCCGTCGATGTGAATGCCACGGCCGGCCACGTCGGTTGCCACCAGCACGCGGATCTTGCCTTCGCGAAAGCCTTCGAGTGTCTTGATGCGCTTGTGTTGGGGCACATCGCCTGACAGCTGGGCCGCATTGACGCCGTCACGCACCAGGCGTTCTTCGATACGCCGCACTTCGTCCTTGCGGTTGGCGAACACCATGACCCGTTCCCAGCCGTTGTCGTTGACCAGGTTGTAGAGCAGTTTGTACTTGTCGGCACCGGCTACGGCGTAGATATGTTGTTCGACGTTTTCGCTGGCGACGTTCTCGGCTTCGATTTCGACGATGGCCGGGTCGGTGGTCCATTGCCGGGCCAGGTTCATCACGTCTTCGGTGAAGGTGGCGGAGAACAGCAGGGTCTGGCGTTCGCTTTTCGGCGGGGTCTGGCGAATGATCTGGCGCACTTGCGGGATGAAGCCCATGTCGAGCATGCGGTCGGCCTCGTCCAGCACCATGACCTCGACCATGTCCAGGTGCACGTCGCCGCGCTGGTTGAAGTCCAGCAGTCTGCCCGGCGTTGCCACCAGGATGTCGCAATGACGGGCTTCGAGGTGCTTGAGCTGCTTGTCGAAGTCCATGCCACCGACGAACGTCATGACGTTCAGGCCGGTGTATTTGGTCAGGTCGGCGGCGTCCTTGGCGATCTGCACCACCAGCTCGCGGGTCGGCGCGATGATCAATGCCCTCGGCTCGCCCATGTAGCGTTCTTTGGGCGGAGGGGTCTGCAGCAGCTGGGTGATGGTGGAAATCAGGAACGCGGCGGTCTTGCCGGTGCCGGTCTGGGCGCGACCGATAGCGTCCTTGCCGGCGAGGGTATACCCGAGCACCTGGGCCTGGATCGGCGTGCAATACGGGAAGCCCAGGTCCTGGATGGCATGCATCAGTTCCGGGGCCAGCTTGAAATCATGGAAGCGGGTCTTGCCTTCCTGGGGCTCTACGACGAAGTCCTCGAGCTTCCAGGCGACGACCGGCGGTTTCGGTGCACGTTCGCGGCGCGGCTTGGGTGGGACATTGCGCGGCTTGTCCGACGCAGAAGCGGCGGCGGGGGAAGTCGCCGGCTCTTTTTTCTTCTGCGCAACAGGGGCAGGGTGGCGCGATGGTTGTGGCGCTTCGGTACGGCTCGGGCCTTGGACAGGGGCGCTGGGACCGGGCGCGAGCTGCTCGGCCTCGCTCTTACCGAACATCTTCTTGAGTGCTTTGAGCACGGTCATCTCATCGATTGGTTAAGGAATGTACGCCGGCCAGTGTAATGCAAGAAACGGGCGCGGCGTAGTGTGTTCGTCAAAGGCTTGGCGTGGCGATTCAGCGCAACCGTTCGGCCAGCCAGGTACCGATGTCGCGAATCTCCTCGGGTAACACTTCGTGGCCCATTGGGTATTCCTGCCATGTCACGGTGACACCATGCTGCTTCAAATACTCCTTTGCGGTCCGGCCCATGGGGTTGAGCACCACTTCGTCGTATTGCCCGTGCAGCGCCAGAACCGGAATGCGCTGCTGGCTGGCGGATAATTGCAGTTCGTCACCGAATGTCGGCGCATAGGTCGACAGTGCGATCACACCGCCCAGCGGCCCCTGCCACTTCACGAACGCCGTGTGATAGACCACGGCACCGCCTTGGGAAAAACCGGCCAGGAAAATCCGCGAGGCGTCTATTCCGCTGGTTCGCTGGTTTTCGATCAGGTCCATGACCCGTTTGGCCGACACTTCCAGCTGTTGCTCGTCAATGGCCCGCGCCGGGCTCAAGGCGCGGATATCGTACCAACTGGGCATGGCGTAGCCGCCGTTGATCGTTACTGGCTGGGTCGGAGCCTGGGGTAGAACGAAACGCATGGTTTGCAAGCTTTGCTGCAACATTTCGGCTACCGACAGGAAGTCGTAACGATCCGCGCCCAGGCCGTGGAGCCAGATAACACACGCATCTGCGGTGCTGTTGGGCTCAAGAATCAGGGGGTCGGTCATGGCTGTGCTCCAAATCTGTGCGGGTGCGCCCTATCAGTGCGTGATTACGGTGCGTCCCCGGTGCCTCAGTTAATTAGATGTCGCAAAATTACAATTTTTTGTCTTGACGTAATTCTCAAGGGCCCCGCGCGGCGGTCTGGTACGGGCTTTGCTATGAGGATACCCGAGTGATGAATCTTACGCTGCGCGGTAACACTATCAGCTCGACGCGACGCATGGGATATCGGAAATCCGGTGATGGATGTTCGCCAATAGCCGTTACGGGCTTCGCGAACGTGAAGGGCTACAGCCCGTTCGGCCGATTGGTGAGAAGTGGGTATGGCTGCCAGTGGCGCGCCGTCCTCATTAATAGACTCATAGCGAAGGTCCAGACGTCGGTTGACCCTAAAAAAAGCCAACAAGGGTCGGCAATGCCCCAAAAGGGTGCGATAGGACTCAAGCTCCGACACAACAAGAGCAAAACTGGAGGTTTGAATGAAGTTACTGAAATCCACCCTGGCAGTAGTGACTGCAGCAGCAGTGCTCGGGGTTAGCGGGTTCGCTCAGGCGGGTGCAACCCTGGACGCCGTACAGAAGAAAGGCTTTGTGCAATGCGGCGTAAGCGATGGCCTGCCGGGTTTCTCGGTGCCTGATTCGACCGGCAAGATTGTTGGTATCGACGCTGACTTCTGCCGTGCCGTTGCCGCTGCCGTCTTCGGCGATGCGACCAAGGTCAAGTTCAGCCAGTTGAACGCCAAGGAGCGCTTCACCGCACTGCAGTCCGGCGAAATCGATGTGCTTTCGCGCAACTCCACCATGACCAGCTCCCGTGACGCGGGCATGGGCCTGAAATTCCCAGGCTTCATCACCTACTACGACGGCATCGGTTTCCTGGCCAACAACAAGCTGGGCGTCAAGAGCGCCAAGGAACTGGACGGTGCAACCATCTGCATCCAGGCCGGTACCACCACTGAACTGAACGTTTCCGACTACTTCCGTGCCAATGGCCTGAAGTACACCCCGATCACGTTCGACACCTCCGATGAAAGCGCCAAGTCGCTGGAATCCGGTCGTTGCGACGTACTGACCTCCGACAAGTCCCAGCTGTTCGCCCAGCGCAGCAAGCTGGCTTCGCCGAAGGACTACGTGGTTCTGCCAGAAACCATTTCCAAGGAACCTCTGGGCCCGGTCGTGCGTAACGGCGATGACGAGTGGCTGGCCATCGTGCGTTGGACTGGCTATGCGCTGCTCAATGCTGAAGAAGCCGGTGTGACCTCCAAGAACGTCGAGGCCGAAGCCAAGTCCACCAAGAACCCGGACGTCGCTCGTATGCTCGGCGCTGACGGTGAATACGGCAAGGACCTGAAACTGCCAAAAGACTGGGTCGTGCAGATCGTCAAGCAAGTCGGCAACTACGGTGAAATGTTCGAGCGCAACCTCGGCAAAGGCACCCCGCTGGAAATCGACCGCGGCCTGAACGCGCTGTGGAACGCTGGCGGCATCCAATACGCACCACCAGTGCGCTGATGGTTCTATCACCCGGTGGGCCAACCACCGGGTGATGTTCTGTTCCATTCTTTGCGGGGCACTTCATGCAAAATTCAATCGGCGCACCAAAGCAGAGGCTCAGCCTCAGCGATCCAAAAGTGCGTGCGTGGGTATTTCAGATCGTCACGGTCGTGGCGGTTATCGCGTTGGGCTGGTTCCTGTTCGACAACACCCAGACCAACCTCCAGCACCGGGGCATCACTTCCGGCTTCGGTTTCCTGGAACGCAGTGCCGGGTTCGGCATCGCTCAACACCTGATCGATTACACCGAAGCGGACAGTTATGCCCGCGTGTTTGTCATCGGTTTGCTCAACACGTTGCTGGTGACCTTCATTGGGGTGATCCTGGCGACCATCCTCGGTTTCATCATCGGTGTCGCGCGCTTGTCGCAGAACTGGATCATCTCCAAGCTGGCGACCGTTTACGTGGAGGTCTTCCGTAACATCCCGCCGTTGCTGCAGATCCTGTTCTGGTACTTCGCGGTATTCCTGAGCATGCCCGGGCCGCGCAACAGTCATAACTTCGGCGACACCTTCTTCGTCAGCAGCCGGGGCCTGAACATGCCGGCCGCGCTGGTTGCCGATGGGTTCTGGCCGTTCGTGGTCAGCGTCGTGCTGGCAATTGTCGCCATCGTGCTGATGACTCGCTGGGCCAACAAGCGTTTCGAAGAGACCGGCGAGCCGTTCCACAAGTTCTGGGTGGGCCTGGCGCTGTTCCTGGTGATTCCGGCCGTGTGTGCGTTGGTGTTTGGCGCTCCAGTGCGTTGGGAAATGCCGGAACTCAAGGGCTTCAACTTCGTCGGTGGCTGGGTACTGATCCCGGAACTGCTGGCCTTGACCTTGGCGTTGACCGTGTACACCGCGGCATTCATTGCCGAGATCGTGCGCTCGGGTATCAAGTCGGTCAGCCACGGCCAGACCGAGGCGGCCCGCTCCCTGGGGCTGCGCAACGGTCCGACCCTGCGCAAGGTGATCATCCCGCAGGCCCTGCGCGTGATCATTCCGCCGTTGACCAGCCAATACCTGAACCTGGCGAAAAACTCTTCTCTGGCGGCCGGTATCGGCTACCCGGAAATGGTGTCGCTGTTCGCCGGCACGGTGTTGAACCAGACCGGTCAGGCCATCGAGGTGATCGCGATCACCATGAGTGTGTACCTGGCGATCAGTATCAGCATTTCCCTGCTGATGAACTGGTACAACAAGCGCATTGCGCTGATCGAGCGGTGAGGAAACGCGCATGACATCCCATACTTTCAAACCCGATATGCCTCCACCGAGCAATAGCATCGGTGTGGTGGCGTGGGTGCGCGCCAACATGTTCTCCAGCTGGATCAACACGCTGCTGACTCTGTTTGCGTTCTACCTGATTTACCTGATTATCCCACCGCTGCTGCACTGGGCCATCCTGGATGCGAACTGGGTAGGTACTACCCGCGCCGACTGCACCAAGGAAGGCGCCTGCTGGGTGTTCATCCAGCAGCGTTTCGGTCAGTTCATGTACGGCTACTACCCGGCGGACCTGCGCTGGCGCGTGGATCTGACCGTGTGGCTGGCGGTGATCGGCGTGGCGCCGTTGTTCATCTCGCGCTTCCCGCGCAAGGCGATCTACGGCCTGAGCTTTCTGGTGCTGTACCCGATCATCGCCTGGTGCCTGTTGCACGGTGGCGTGTTCGGCCTGGACACCGTGGCGACCAGCCAGTGGGGCGGCCTGATGCTGACCCTGGTAATCGCCACTGTCGGTATCGCCGGCGCATTGCCGCTGGGCATCGTACTGGCCCTGGGGCGGCGTTCGAACCTGCCGGCGATCCGCGTGGTTTGCGTGACGTTCATCGAGTTCTGGCGTGGCGTGCCGTTGATCACCGTGCTGTTCATGTCGTCGGTGATGCTGCCGCTGTTCCTGCCTGAAGGCATGAACTTCGACAAGCTGCTGCGGGCGCTGATCGGGGTGATCCTGTTCCAGTCGGCCTACGTGGCCGAAGTGGTGCGCGGCGGTCTGCAAGCCATTCCAAAGGGGCAATACGAAGCGGCTGCGGCGATGGGCCTTGGCTACTGGCGCAGCATGGGCCTGGTGATTCTGCCGCAAGCCCTGAAGCTGGTGATCCCTGGCATCGTCAACACCTTCATTGCGTTGTTCAAGGACACGAGCCTGGTGATCATCATCGGCCTGTTCGACCTGCTCAACAGCGTGAAACAAGCTGCCGCCGACCCGAAATGGCTGGGCATGGCCACCGAAGGCTATGTGTTTGCCGCCCTGGTGTTCTGGATTTTCTGTTTTGGTATGTCGCGCTATTCCATGCATCTGGAACGCAAGCTCGACACAGGCCACAAGCGTTAGGAGTTGACTCATGAGTGAAGCAATCAAAAAGCCTGTGAGCCCTGAAGGCATTATTCAGATGCAGGGCGTCAACAAGTGGTACGGCCAGTTCCACGTGTTGAAGGACATTAACCTGAACGTCAAGCAGGGCGAACGTATCGTGCTGTGCGGCCCGTCGGGCTCCGGCAAGTCCACCACCATCCGTTGCCTCAACCGTTTGGAAGAGCACCAGCAAGGCCGCATCGTGGTCGATGGCGTGGAACTGACTAACGACCTCAAGCAGATCGAAGCGATCCGCCGTGAAGTCGGCATGGTGTTCCAGCACTTCAATCTGTTCCCGCACCTGACCATCCTGCAGAACTGCACCCTGGCGCCGATGTGGGTGCGCAAGATGCCCAAACGCAAGGCCGAGGAAATCGCTATGCATTATCTGGAGCGCGTACGCATTCCAGAGCAGGCGCACAAGTACCCGGGCCAGCTCTCCGGCGGTCAGCAGCAGCGTGTGGCCATCGCCCGTGCCCTGTGCATGAAGCCGAAGATCATGCTGTTTGACGAGCCGACCTCGGCTCTTGACCCGGAAATGGTGAAGGAAGTACTCGACACCATGATCGGCCTGGCCGAAGACGGCATGACCATGTTGTGCGTAACCCACGAAATGGGCTTCGCCCGCACCGTGGCCAATCGCGTGATCTTCATGGACAAGGGCGAAATCGTCGAGCAGGCGGCGCCGAACGACTTCTTCGACAACCCGCAGAACGACCGCACCAAGCTGTTCCTGAGCCAGATCCTGCATTGATCGCCAGGTAGTGAAAATAAACCCGGACTTGTCCGGGTTTATTTTTTTGCTGCGTTCTCGCCTCAAGACGTCAGCATGGTCTCGCGTTCCGGGTGACGTTCGAGCAGCAGTTGTCGCAGATCGGCGCCTTCGTTCAGGACCTGGATTTCGGCCAGCAGATGCGGCTGACGATCCAGCAGGCGCATCAGCATGAGCAGCGGCTGAGGCGGGGAAGCTTCCCCTCGCTCATAGCGGGAAAAGGCATTGTGCCCACCACCGGACAGCAGCTTGACTGCTTCTTTCTAATCGAAGATCACGTTTCTTTCCCTGCCCTCCAACCCTAGGCCCTTGTTCCCTCGGAGGAACCTGACTAACATGTCAGAAAATTGATCCCTTGATCGGATGAAAAAACGAATCTCATGTCTGATATTTCTTCGTTTTTTCAGTGCTGGCCGGCCAGGTGCTGGATCGGTCCAACGCCCGCAACGGTGGCTCCCTCCTGGTGATCGCCGCTCCGTTGTCCCCAAGCCCCAGAGTTCTCCATGTCCCGCGATTTGCTTGACCACACCTCGTCGACGGCGCCCAAGCGTGCCGCCGAACTCGAAGAATTGCTGATCGACGCTGAAGTCGACGATGAACAGGCTCAGCAAGCCCATCCGCTGCTGCGTCGGCCCTGGTTGCTGTTGCTCGGGTTGGTCCTGGTCGCGTTGAACCTGCGCCCGGCGTTGTCGAGCATGGCGCCTTTGCTCAGCGAGGTTTCGAAAAGCCTCGGCTTGTCCGCCGCCCAGGCGGGTTTGCTGACTACGCTGCCGGTGCTGTGCCTTGGCCTGTTCGCGCCACTGGCGCCCGTGCTGGCTCGGCGTTTCGGCGCCGAGCGCGTGGTGCTGGGGATCTTGTTGACGCTTGCCGGTGGGATTGTGCTGCGCAGTTCGTTCGGCCAGGTCGGCCTGTTCGCCGGCAGCGTCCTGGCCGGTGCGAGTATCGGTGTGATCGGCGTGCTGTTGCCGGGCATCGTCAAGCGTGACTTCGCCCGGCAGGCCGGGACCATGACCGGGGTCTACACCATGGCGCTGTGCCTGGGCGCGGCGATGGCCGCCGGGGCAACGGTGCCGTTGAGCGAACAACTGGACCATAGTTGGGCCCTGGGGCTTGGCTTCTGGGCGGTTCCGGCATTGTTGGCCAGTGTGTTCTGGCTGCCGCAGACCGCTCAGAAACAAGGTGCCCACCAGGCGGCGTATCGGGTTCGCGGTTTGTTGCGCGATCCATTGGCCTGGCAAGTGACGCTGTACATGGGGCTGCAATCGTCCCTGGCCTACATCGTGTTCGGCTGGCTGCCATCGATCCTCATCGGCCGTGGCCTGACGCCGACCCAGGCCGGCCTGGTGCTGTCGGGCTCGGTTATCGTGCAGTTGATCAGTTCCCTGGCGGCGCCCTGGCTGGCGACCCGTGGCCAGGACCAGCGCCCGGCCATCGTGATCGTCATGGTCATGACCCTCGGTGGGCTGTTCGGTTGCCTCTACGCGCCCCTCGAAGGTTTGTGGGGCTGGGCGATCCTGCTGGGACTGGGGCAGGGCGCAACGTTCAGCCTGGCGTTGACGCTGATCGTGCTGCGTTCGCGAGACGCCCATGTGGCCGCGAACCTCTCCAGCATGGCGCAGGGCTTCGGTTATACCCTGGCGTCCCTCGGGCCTTTCGCAGTGGGGGTGGTGCATGACTGGACCGGCGGATGGCAAGCCCTGGGCTGGATCTTCGGCTTGATCGGCCTGGGCGCGATCATCGCTGGTATCGGCGCAGGGCGGGCGTTGTACGTCGGCGTCAGCAGCGAGAAAATCACCGACCTTCGCTGATGTTATTTTCATGGCGAATGACGATAGTGTTCTCGCCAGTGGCAGATTATTGTGGCGAGTCTACTGAAACGCTTTCGGAGTTCGTCCATGAGTGATGCCCACACCGCCCTGATCAACCGGTTTTACCAGGCCTTCCAACGCCTGGATGCCGAAGCCATGAGCGCCTGTTACACCGACGACGTGGTCTTCAGCGACCCGGCATTCGGCGAGCTTCGTGGGCGTGATGCCGGTGATATGTGGCGCATGCTCACCACCCGCGCCAAGGACTTTTCCCTGACCTTCGATAACGTGCGCAGCGATGAGCGTTCCGGTGGGGCGCATTGGGTGGCGACTTACCTGTTCAGCCAGACCGGCAATGTCGTGGTCAACGACATTCAGGCTCGCTTCGTGTTTCGTGATGGCAAGATCTGTGAACATCACGACAGTTTCGATCTGTGGCGCTGGTCCCGTCAGGCCTTGGGTGCCAAGGGTTTGCTGCTGGGTTGGACGCCGCTGGTGCGCAATGCGGTGAGGGCCCAGGCGCTCAAAGGGCTTCGGGCGTTCCAGGCCAGTCGCTGATAAGATCGCGGCCTACTTCCTACGCGTCTGTTGAACATTTCGTGACGACTGCCAACAACACTCCCGAGCTGCCTGTGGAGGCCGCGACCGAACCGGGCAAGCCCTGGTTCGTCTACCTGGTGCGGGCCGCCAACGGCGCGTTGTACTGTGGCATCAGCGACGATCCGGTGCGCCGTTTCGCCAAGCACCAGAGCGGCAAGGGCGCACGTTTCTTTCTCTCCAGCCCGGCGGTGGCATTGGTCTATACCGAAGCCTGCCGTGACAAGGGCGAAGCCCTGCGTCAGGAGCGGTTGATCAAAAAGCTGCGCAAAAGTGCCAAGGAATGCCTGGTAGCGAGTGCCGCGCCGCATCATCCATCCCACTGATGAGCCCTCATCAGGTGGGTAGGCTGTCTGGCCGTGGCGCGCTAAGCTTGCGAACTTCCTTCCTGCATTGGCAAACCTCATGTCAGAGCTGATTCTTCATCATTACCCGACGTCTCCCTTCGCCGAAAAAGCCCGTCTGCTGCTGGGCTTCAAAGGCTTGTCCTGGCGCTCGGTCAACATCCCGCCGATGATGCCCAAGCCCGACCTGACGGCGTTGACGGGTGGCTATCGCAAGACGCCGGTGTTGCAGATCGGCGCGGACATCTATTGCGACACGGCCCTGATCGCCCGGCGACTGGAACAGGAAAAAGCTTCACCGGCTTTGTTTCCCGAGGGCCGGGAAATGATCGCGGCAGCCTTTGCGGCCTGGGCCGATTCGGTAGTGTTCCAGCATGCAGTGAGCCTGGTGTTCCAGCCCGAGTCGATGGCCGTGCGTTTCGCCAAGTTGTCGCCTGAGGCAATCAAGGCGTTCATCGCTGACCGCGCTGGCCTATTCAGCGGTGGATCGGCCTCGCGCCTGTCTGCCGAGCAGGCCAAGCATCAGTGGCCGACGATCATGGCGCGGCTCGAGCAGCAGTTGCAGCGCGAAGAGGGTGATTTCCTGCTGGGAGAGCCGTCGATTGCCGACTTCGCCATGGCTCACCCATTGTGGTTTCTCAAGGGCACACCGGTGACGTCGGCGCTGGTGGACGCGTATCCGGCCGTCTCGGCCTGGCTGGCGCGGGTCTTGGCTTTCGGCCATGGTGCGTCGAGCGCGATGAGCTCCGAAGAGGCGTTGGACGTGGCTAACAACGCTACGCCGGCCGCGTTGCCGGATGAGTCATTCGATGAGTCGAGCGGATTTGCACAGGAGGGGCAGCAGGTGACCATAGCCGCGACTGACTACGGTGTCGATCCGGTGGCGGGGGAGTTGCTGTTTGCCGGGCGCGAAGAGCTGATCCTGCGCCGAGAAGACGAGCGCGGCGGGGTGGTGCATGTGCACTTTCCGCGGTTTGGTTTCAAGCTGTCGGTTGCATAACCCTGCGCTTATTCGAATGTGTCGCCGCCTCATGTTACTCAGGCGGCGATTCAGGTTTAACGGGACGCGGGTCCGTTAAGGATTGCAAAGAATCAAGTTTTGCTGGGCGTTATAAAAACTTTCTCTCTGAAAGCTGGCTTTGGCTTGTGCCAACGCGTCGCTGGTGCTGGTTGCATTGACGGTGATGGTTTTCATGCGAACGTTGTTCGGCGAGGAGTAGTACTCACACGTGTAGGTCGCGGCAGAAGCGAAACCGGTGTAAGTCCCAATGAGTAAAACTACCAGGCCTGGGCCGGTGATTCTGATAAACCGGTGAATGGGGTTCATTTCCATAGACTCCATCTGAGTTCTGTCTGGCAGAAGACGGCCTCGGCGGGTGCTTCCACCGAGGTGCTATTGAATGAAATGGATTTTCTATGGAGGTCGCTACTGTAGAGGTTGACAGTCCTGACCGGTGGTCAAACAACGGTGGGAGCAAAGTTTACCCTCACCGCTTTTTGGCTTGGCTGACTGGCATCAGGTCGCCCGGTTCGTCAATTTCTTCGTTTCAACTGGTCCGTCAACGACGTCGGCAACCCCTTGATGATCAACGTACCGGCCTCTTCGTCATACTCGATCTTCGAGCCCAGCAGGTGCGCCTCGAAGCTGATGGATAACCCCTCGGCCCGGCCGGTGAAGCGGCGGAACTGGTTGAGGGTGCGTTTATCCGCCGGAATTTCCGGTGACAGGCCATAGTCCTTGTTGCGGATGTGATCGTAGAAGGCTTTCGGGCGGTCTTCGTCGATCAACTCGGACAATTCCTCCAGGCCCATGGGTTCGCCGAGCTTGGCCTGGCTGCTGGCGTAATCCACCAGGGTCTTGGTCTTTTCCCGGGCGTCGTCTTCCGGCAGGTCTTCGCTTTCGACGAAGTCGCTGAAGGCCTTGAGCAGCGTGCGGGTTTCGCCGGGGCCGTCGACACCCTCCTGGCAGCCGATGAAGTCGCGGAAGTATTCCGAGACCTTCTTGCCGTTCTTGCCCTTGATGAAGGAAATGTACTGCTTGGACTGTTTATTGTTCTGCCACTCCGACACGTTGATCCGCGCCGCCAGGTGCAACTGGCCCAGGTCCAGGTGACGGGACGGGGTGACGTCCAGTTCATCGGTGACCGCCACGCCTTCACTGTGGTGTAGCAGGGCGATGGCCAGGTAGTCGGTCATGCCCTGTTGATAGTGGGCGAACAGGACGTGGCCACCCACCGACAGGTTGGACTCTTCCATCAGCTTCTGCAGGTGTTCCACGGCCACGCGACTGAACGCAGTGAAATCCTTGCCGCCGTCCAGGTATTCCTTCAGCCAGCCGCTGAACGGATGTGCACCGGACTCGGCGTGGAAAAAACCCCAGGCCTTGCCTTGTTTGGCGTTGTAGCTTTCGTTGAGGTCGGCAAGCATGTTTTCGATGGCCGTGGACTCTGCCAGTTCGGAGTCCCGGGCATGGAGCACAGCAGGGGTGCCGTCGGGTTTTTTGTCGATCAGGTGGACGATGCAATGACGGATCGGCATGGGCTTCTCGGCTGATGAAAGGGAGGAGGGCACGCTCCCCCGAAAAGCGCCCAGTGTACCGCAATCACTGGTTTTGGAGCGCTGCGAAGGGGATTTCGGAGCCGTCCGACAGTCCATATGCATTTTTTTACCGATTTAGCGCAATAAAGCTGACCAAATGGGTAGCTAAGGGCGGATATTTCCCAGGCGTTGTGCTAGTTTTGCCCGGTCTTACGCGAAGGCACTGCGTTAAGCATGCATTCAGCATTTGTCAGGTCGAACCAAACCCGGATTTCGGCATCTATTACCCCGACCCGTCGTGGTGATGACCGAGGGTGTCCGATCCGAGGAGATCGGGCTCGATGGCTGACACTGCACTCTGCAATCCATATGAATTTGATAGGGAAGGAACACTACATGGCTCTTACTAAAGACCAACTGATCACTGATTTGGCTGACGCTGCAGACGCGTCGAAAACCACCGTGCGTGCACTGTTGGACCAACTGGGCCAAATCGTTGCCGATCAGCTGGAAAACGGCGGCGAACTCACTCTGCCAGGCGTTGGCAAGCTGAAAGTCACCGAGCGTCCTGCCCGTACCGGCCGCAACCCTTCGACTGGCGCTGCAATCGAAATCGCTGCAAAGAAAGTCGTCAAGCTGGTTCCGGCCAAAGTCCTGGTCGATTCGATCAACGCCAAGTAAGACGCTTTAAAGAAACCGTGCAGCGGAGCAGTCCGGGCACGGTTTTTTGTTGTCCTGAATAAAGTGGTCGGCGTAATGCGGCCCGTTCAGTCCTTGCGAACCCATCGCGCCTGACGCCAGGCCTGCTGCTGGGCTTCGGTATGGAAGGTCCAGGCCACGAAACGGCTCTGCTTTTGTCCCTGGGACATCTCCACCACTTCGCTGTGCACCGCGCCGGCCTTCTTCAGGGCGGCCTGAATCGCTGGCAGGTTCGACACCTTCGACACCAGGGTGCTGAACCACAGGACCTGCCGAGCCAACTGCGCGCTTTCACCGATCAGTTGGGTCACGAAACGGACTTCTCCGCCCTCGCACCACAACTCGGCGGCCTGACCGCCGAAATTCAGGACCGGCAACTTGCGTTTCGGATCGGCCTTGCCGAGGGCGCGCCACTTACGCTGGCTGCCGCGGGTCGCCTCCTCCAGGGACGCGTGGAATGGCGGATTGCACATCGTCAGGTCGAATCGTTCGGCTTCTTCGAGCAGGCCCAGCAGGATCTGCTTGCGATTGGTTTGCTGGCGCAGTTGGATCGCCTTGGCCAACCCATTGGCCTGGACGATGGTCTTGGCCGAGGCGATCGCCGTCGGGTCGATCTCCGAACCCAGGAAGTGCCAGCGGTAGTCGCTGTAGCCGATCAGCGGATACACGCAGTTGGCGCCGGTGCCGACATCCAGCACCTTCACCGCCGCGCCCCGAGGGATTTCCCCTTCGTTATGGTTGGCGAGCAGGTCGGCGAGGAAGTGCACATAGTCCGCACGACCCGGTACCGGAGGACACAGGTAGTCGGCCGGAATGTCCCAGTGGGCAATGCCATAAAAAGACTTGAGCAGCGCCCGGTTGAATACCCGCACGGCCTCGGGGCTGGCAAAGTCGATGCTTTCCTTGCCGTAGGGGTTGATGATCACGAACCTGGCCAGTTCCGGCGTGCCCTTGATCAAGGCCGGGAAGTCGTAATGGCCCTGATGGCGATTGCGCGGGTGCAGGCTGGCTTTTTCACGGGGCACGGCGGCCTTGGTTTCGGTGGCAGGCTTGGGCTTCGGGCGTGCGGGTCTGGGGGGGCGGGGCGCGGTCATGGGCGGGTCGATTCGGGGCTGGCTCAAAAAGTGGCGGGCATTGTCCCACATCCTGCCTGCTTTTGAGGCTTGCGCTGGACAAATGTGGGAGCAACTGTCTTGGATGATTTATTTAGCCATTCTTTTTCAAGGCAGCAAAAGCTCTCACAGCTCTTGGCAGTGCAGATATCTGGAG